>DASTZI010000116.1:0-8438 GCA_035764385.1 Vicinamibacterales bacterium | reverse complement strand
GATGTTGACGCTGATGCTGTCGTCAAACAGCACTGTCTCCTGCGTCACGATGGCAATCTGGCCGCGCAGCGACGCGAGCGTGACGTCACGTACGTCGTGGCCGTCAATGGTAATCGCGCCCCCCGTCACGTCGTAGAACCGCGGAATCAGGTTGACGAGCGTGGTCTTGCCCGCGCCGCTCCGTCCGACAATCGCCAGCGTTTGCCCGCCCCGTACGCTGAACGAGACGCCGCCTAACGTCGCATCGTCGGCGCCGTTGTAGGAGAACCGCACGTCGCGAAACTCGATCCTGTCGCGGAACCGCGGCAGCGCGATCGCACCCGGACCCTCGTGGACTTCGCTATGCGTGTCGAGCATTTCGAAGATGCGCTCGGCGGCCGCAATCGCCTGCTGCAGGTTGGCGTTGACGCGACTCAGCTTCTTCGCCGGTCCATACATCATGAACAGCGCCGCGATGAAGCCAACGAATTCACCGGTCGTCAGCCGGCCGGCGCTGATCTCCTGACTGCCGTACCAGAGCGCAACCGCAAAGGCGACGCCGCCAATGAACTCCATCAACGGCGGCAGAATCGACAACGCACTCGTCACCTTCATGCTCGTGCGATACAGGCCTTCGGATGCGGTGCGGAATTTAGCGGTCTCGCGCTGCTCGGCGCCGAACGCCTTGACGATGCGGTGACCGGTGAAGGCTTCGGCCGACACGTGCGTGATCTGCGCGAGGGCCTCTTGGCTGTGCCGCGTGGTGCGGCGCACGCGCTGCCCCAGCCGGACGAGCGGGTACACCACGAGCGGCGCACCAGTCAGGCACACCAGTGCAAGCCGGGCGTCGTAATAAAACAACAGCGCGGCGAAGCCGACAAGCGCGAGCGATTCGCGCGCAAGGTCCCCAAGGGTCTCGGAGACCGCCTGTTGAATCTGCGCGACATCGTTGGTGATGCGCGACATCAGCCGTCCGCTGGTCTGCGCCGAGAAGAAGGCGGCCGACTGGCCGAGGATGTGCGTGAACAGGACGTTTCGCAGATCGCGGACGACGCACTGTCCGACGTCGGTCATCCAATAGCCGGAGAGGTACGCACCGGCGCCCTTGATCAGATAGAGGGCAAGGATCGCGGTGATGATCTGCGCGAGCTCTTCATGCCTCGGCAACACGCGATCGAGAATCGGCTGAATCAGCGCGGCGACACCCGCGGACGCGGCGCCGTACACGATCATCGCCGCCGCCGCAGCGGCAAGCCGGCCGCGATAGGGCCGGGCGAAGGCGATTAACCGCAGAAACGCATTCACTCAGTGAACCGATATCGCAGCAGCACCCACAAGGCGACCACGCCGTCGCGCCATCCAATCTTCTTCCCTTCGTCGTAGCCCCGTCCGTCGTACGTGATTGGGATTTCGTACACCCGGTAGCCGCGCTTGAAGATCTTCGCCGTGAGCTCCGGCTCGATGCCGAAGCCGTTTGACCGCAGGCTCATCGACCGGAGGACCTCGGTCCTCATGACCTTGTAGCAGGTCTCCATGTCCGTCAGCATCGTGTTGTACAGCACGTTTGTGAGCAACGTCAGCACACGGTTGCCGAGGTAGTGCGTAAACAGGAACACGCGATGGCGTCCGAGAAACCGCGAGCCATAGACGACATCAGCCCGCCCCTGGCAAATGAGCGCGATCAGGTCGGGCAACTCCTCGGGCGAATATTCGAGATCCGCATCCTGAATGACGACCAGGTCGCCGCGAACCGAATCGAAACCGGTGCGAAGCGCCGCGCCCTTGCCCCGATTCTCCGGCTGCAGGAGGAGGATGAAGCCGAGCTCGCGCTGCAGTCGGGCCAGCATGTCGCGAGTGCCATCGGTCGAGCAGTCGTCCACGACGATGAGCTGCGTGCGCACCGGCACCGCCAGCACACGGCGGATGATCTCCTCAATGGTCGCCGCCTCGTTGTAGACGGGCATGACGACCGACAACAGCGGATCCGTCAGGATTCCACGCAGTCGAGACATCAGAGCCGCGGACGCTCCATGAGCGATGCCGATCGGAACCCGTGCGGACACGCCGAGTGCCACCGCCAAGCGTCGCCAACAATCGTATCCAGATCCGGGCGCTGCGCCCGCCAGCCCAGCTCCGTTCGAATCCGCTCGGCAGACGCAAAGAGGACCGCCGGGTCGCCAGGGCGGCGCGGGGCCGACCGACGAACAACCGCACGGCCCGTGACCCGTTCCACCGAGGCCAGAACGTCACGGACCGACGAGGGGCGCTCCGTGCCGACGTTATAGACCGTTGACGCGCCATCGCCCTCCAGCCGGCGAAGCGCCCGAACATGGGCGTCAGCGAGATCCACAACGTGGATGTAGTCGCGAAGACACGTACCGTCGGGCGTCGGGTAGTCTTCGCCGAACACCTCGAATGGAGCGCCACCAGACGCCGCCTCGAACGCGCGCGGGATCACGTGGATTTCCGGTGAGTGATCTTCTCCCAGCTCACCACCCGGATCGGCGCCGGCCGCGTTGAAGTACCGCAGGCAAATCGATCGGATGCCGTACGCACGCTCGAAATGCGGCAGCGCGTGCTCCACCGCCAGCTTCGTCTGTCCGTAGGCGTTGATCGGTGCGGTCGCATGGGTTTCGCGAATGGGTGTTTCGACGGGCTCGCCGTACACCGCGCACGTCGATGAAAAGATGAATCGGCGGCACTGCTCGGCGGCCATCGCCTCGAGCGTGGTCAGCGCGCCTGCCACGTTGTTCCGGTAGTAGCCAATTGGATCGCGAACGGAATCAGAGACGATCAGCCACGCAGCAAAGTGCATAACAGCCGACGCGCCGCTGTCGCGCAGGGCGCCGCGAACGGCGTCCACATCCCGCACGTCGCCTTCGATGAGCGGCGCCCCGAGCGCCGCCTCTCGGTGCCCCGCCGACAAATTGTCGTAGATCACGACGCGGTGGCCCGCCTGACGCAGCGCCTTCGCGGTATGGCTGCCGATGTAGCCGGCGCCGCCCGTCACGAGCACGGTAGAAGCGCTAGTGGCGGCCAATGGAGTAGTAAGTGAAGCCGCTCTGTTTCATGTGCTCCGGTGCAAACAGGTTGCGCCCGTCGAAGATTACGGGCGACCGCATCAGCTTCCGCATCTTTTCGAAGTCAGGCCGGCGGAATTCGCTCCATTCGGTCACAATCGCCAGCCCGTCGGCGCCCTTCAAGGCGTCGTAGTTCTTGGTCGCGAACGTCACCTTGTTGCCGAAAATCGCTTTGGCAACCTTGGTGGCCTCGGGATCGTAAGCCTGCACGTCAGCGCCCTCTGCGAGCAGCATCTTAATGAGGGGAATCGCCGGCGCCTCGCGCATGTCGTCGGTTCGCGGCTTGAATGCGAGTCCCCAGACAGCAATCGTTCGCCCCTTGAGCGTGCCGAAATGCGTACGCATTTTGGTCGCCAGCCGGGTCTTCTGTGCGCTGTTGACTTCTTCGACCGCTCTGAGAATTCTGAAGTCGTAATCCTGCTGCGAGGCGAAATGAATCATCGCCTTCACGTCTTTCGGAAAGCAGCTGCCGCCGTAGCCGACACCCGGAAAGAGGAACGAGGTGCCAATGCGCCGGTCCGCGCCAATGGCGCGGCGCACTTCGTCGACATCAGCGCCGACCGCCTCGCACACGTTGGCGACCTCGTTCATGAATGAGATGCGCGTCGCCAGCATCGCATTGGCCGCGTACTTCGTCAGCTCCGCGCTCGCGCAGTCCATCATCATGATCGGCGCGCCCGTCCGGGTGAACGGGGCGTAGAGCTCCTGCATGATCTCGCGCGCCCGCGGATCCTCCGCACCAACGACGACGCGATCGGGCTTCATGAAGTCGTCGATGGCCGCACCTTGCTTCAGGAACTCGGGGTTGCTGACCACGCTGAACGGATGCGTCGTCTCGCGGCGGATCACTTCACGCACGCGGACGGCCGTACCGACCGGCACCGTGCTCTTGTTGACAATGACCTTGTAGCCGTTCATGGCGCGTGCCACCTCACGCGCCACTTCGAGCACGTGCTGCAGGTCGGCAGACCCGTCTTCTCCCTGCGGAGTGCCGACGGCGATGAAGGCGATGGTCGAACCGCGGACCGCCTTCGGGAGTGTCGTTGTGAACGTCAGCCGGTTCTCGTGCCGATTGCGGCGGACGAGCTCCTCCAGCCCTGGCTCATAGATCGGCATCCTGCCGGCACGAAGCGTCCGGACCTTTGCACCGTCCTTGTCGACGCAGACGACGTCGTTGCCGCTCTCGGCAAAACAGGCGCCGGCGACAAGGCCGACGTAACCGGTTCCAATAACCGCGATTTTCATCCGTTTTGTGTCTCTGTGGCTTGTGATTGTACCCTGCCGTCGTGCGCATCCTCGTCGATTACCGGCCCGCCTTGCGGGAGCGTACCGGTGTCGGCGAGTACATTCACCAATTGGCGCGCGCTTATACGGCGACTTATCGCGAAGAGCTTCTCCTCTTCACGAGTTCCTGGAAAGATCGGCCTGCGCCAACCGTCGCCGACCAGACCGGTGCTCGAGTCATCGATCGGCGCATCCCTGTCCGCATTTTGAATTACCTATGGCATCGGCTCGAGTGGCCTCCTGCTGAAATGCTGGCCGGCGATGTCGACGTCACGCACTCGGCGCATCCGCTGCTCATGCCGGCGCGCAAGGCTGCGCAGATTGTCACGATTCACGATCTGTTTTTTCTCGCACACACGCAGGACACAGGCGCCGAGATCCGGCGCGATTATCCGGTTCTCGCCGCCTCGCATGCGAGGCGGGCGCACGCCGTCATTACCTCCACGCAGTACGGACGATCGCAAATCATCGAACGGCTTGGGGTCGCCGGCGAGCGCATTTACGTCTGTCCGCCGGGGGCGCCCGCATGGCGGACGCTCGGACGGCAGCCAAACGTGCCAGCCGATGGCTGCATCCTGTTTGTGGGCACGCTCGAGCCACGGAAGAACGTCGGCGCACTGCTCGATGCGTACGAGCGACTGGTGAGCCGGCGGGCCGACATGCCAAAACTCGTCCTTGCGGGCCGCGCCACGGCAGCCGCCTCGAGCTGGCTCGCACGCATCAAGAACGTCCCGCTTGCCGGTCGCGTCACGCATGTCGGTTACGTTGACGACCACGCGCGTGAGGATCTCTATCGGTCCGCCCGTGTGCTCGTCATGCCGTCTCTCGACGAAGGCTTCGGTCTGCCGGCGCTCGAAGCCATGTCCGCCGGGGTGCCGGTCATCGTTTCATCGCGCGGTTCATTGCCCGAGGTCGTGCAGGATGCCGGCGCCCAGGTCGACCCGTCCAACACAGGCTCGCTGGCCGATGCTGTCGAGCGCGCGGTCTTCGATCAGAGCTGGGCGATGCGAGCAGCCCAGCTCGGGCTCGATCGCGCACGCAGCTTTACGTGGACCGACTCAGCGCGCACGCTGCATCGCGCCTACACCGAAGCCGTCGCACGTCGTCGGGATCGCACATGAGAATCGCGATCGATGCCCGTGAGCTGCGCGGCAAGCCGACCGGCGTCGGCCGTATGGTGCGTACACTCCTCGACGAGTGGACGACCATGCCCGCGGCACAGGCGCACGAGTTCATCAGCCTCGCACCTCCGGAGCGATCGAAAGGCGGAACATTGTGGGAGCAGCTGACACTCCCGCGCCTGGTCCGGCAAGCATCCGCCGACGTTCTGTTCGCTCCGGCCTACAGCGGACCCGTCGTGTCGCCTGTTCCGGTCGTCGTCCTGATCCACGACGTGTCGTTCGTGGCGCACCCTGAGTGGTTCGGATGGCGCGAAGGAACGCGTCGACGCGTCACCACCCGACTCGCGGCACGCGCGGCGACACGGATCATCACGGTCTCCGAATTCTCGAAGCGAGAGATCGCCGCGCACCTCGGCATCGAAGCCTCGAAAATCAGCGTCTGCTACCCTGGCGTGACCGCTTTTGCCGGTGGGACCGACCTTCAAGGCTCGCCCCATAGCTGCACCGTCCTGTTCGTGGGATCGATCTTCAATCGCCGCCACGTTCCGGAGTTGATCGAAGGGTTCACGCAGCTTGCGCGGAGCCGTCCAGAGATGCGGCTCGAAATCGTCGGCGATAACCGCACCACCCCGCATGTGGACCTTGCGTCGCTGGTGGAAGCCACGGGCATAGCAGACCGCATTCAATTGCGGTCTTACGTCTCGGACGATGATTTGCGAAAGCGTTATGCGGAGGCGGCGGCGTTTGTCTACCTGTCCGAGTATGAGGGATTCGCGCTGACCCCACTGGAAGCACTCGCATCAGGGGTGCCCGTTCTGCTGCTCGACACGCCAGTGGCACGGGAGGTCTACGGCGATGCCGCTATTTACGTCGCTCGTCCCGATCCGGCGCTCATCGCAGACGCCATACGCACGGTGTTGTTCGAGCGACACCATCGCGAACGCATGCTGCACGCTGCGACGACCGTTGTCCGCCGGTACTCGTGGACCACATTCGCAAAACAAGTGCTGGACCTGTTACTCGATGCCGGATCTCGCGGACCCAAAGGGTCCGCGCCGCAGGGTGGGCCTGCGCCACACGGTGGGTCCGCGCCGCATACACGATGACCTCCTCCCTGTCGACGCCACGGTTGTCGATCATCGTCGTGACCTACAACTCGACGGCCGACATTGATGCGTGCCTCGGTTCGCTTGTGCAACATCCGCCCTCGACGGACCACGAGATCGTCGTGGTCGACAATGCATCGACGGACGGGACCGCGGCAGCCGTTCGCTCGCGGTGGCGTGAGGTGCGTGTCGTCGATGCGGGCGCGAACGTCGGCTTTGCGCGTGCAAACAACCTCGGCATTCAGCAGACCTTCGGCTCCCTGATACTCCTGCTCAATCCCGACACGTCTGTTCCGGCGGGCTCACTCGATACGCTCGTCGCGGTGCTCGATGCAAGACCCGACGCGGCGGTCGTCGGCCCACGTCTCGTCGATGCGAACGGACGGGTGGAGCTGTCCTTTGGCAGGATGCTGTCGCCGCTTGCCGAGCTCCGACAGAAGTTCCTCGCGGCGTACGCCGAATCGATCACGCGCAAGCCCCGCGAGGTGCACTGGGTCAGCGGCGCCTGTCTGCTTGTGCGGCGCGCCGATGCTGAAGCGGTCGGGCTGATGGACGAGCGATTTTTCATGTACGCCGAGGATGTCGACTTCTGCGCCTCGATTCGCGCGCGTGGGCGGCGGGTCCTCTTCTGTCCCACGGCAGAAGTCGTTCATCTGCGCGGTCGTTCACGGGCAACCGCATCGGCCGCGACGGAACGCGCCTATCGCCGCAGTCAGCTTGCCTTTTACGAAAAGCACCACCCAGGCTGGGCTCCGTGGCTTCGGTGGTACCTCAAGGTGCGCGGGCGACTACCCGATAACCGGACGAGCGATGGGTGAACCTGCCAGCGATCAATTTTCCTGGAAATGCCCAGCATGCGACCGCCGCGTCCCCACCCGCGTTCAGGACTGTCGATGCGGATTTCAGCGTCAGGAACCGGATGCCGCGCCATCGACTGAACCGGTCGAGACCAGCGCCCGGAGCGGACCGTCGCCTTCGTTGTTTCTGATTCTCGGAGCCGCCATCGGTCTCGGCGCGGCTGTGTACATCGTGCAGACCAAAGAGCCCGCCCCAATCGAGGCGAAGGGGCGTGTCGTCGCGCCAGAGGCGCCTGGGGTGACCGAATCAGCGGCCCAGGACGCGGTCGCGCAGACCTCCGACACGTTCGTGGCGCCGGTCAGAGGAAGCATCGTGCTGACCGGGCCTGCGTCCGCTGCGCCCAATGCCGTTGCAACCGCCCCGACGGGCTCAATCGAAGATGTCGTGAGCGCCTCGCTGCCGGCCGTCGCATCGATTGAAAGCGGCACCGGCCGCGGCAGCGGATTCTTCATCCGGCCCGACCTTGTCGTCACCAACAACCACGTCGTCGAAGGCCAGAACTCCGTCACGCTTCGGGTTGCCGGCACGCAGTACACGGCTCGTGTGATGACGACGTCATCGGCCGTGGATCTCGCACTGCTGCAGGTCTACAACGCGAATCCGAAGCAGGCGACGCTGCGGCTCGGCACCGCCGCGACAGCGCGGCCTGGCGAGGAAGTCATTGCCATCGGCTATGCCCTGGGTGCGTTGTCGAATACGGTGACGCGCGGCATCGTCAGCGCGTTGCGGCAGGCTGGCAGCGTTACGCTCATTCAAACCGACGCGGCGATCAATCCGGGCAACAGCGGCGGACCGTTGATTGGCCGCGATGGCACCGTGATTGGCATCAACTCGATGGGGATCTCCAAGCAGGTCGGCGAAGGGGTCGCGTTTGCCATCGCTGTCGATCACGCGATTGCGCTCGTCAATGGACGGCCGGTGGTGGCCGCGCAGACACCCGTCGCAGCCTTGAACCAGACCTTGGGCGGACCGTCGGAAAGCGAGGCGGCGCGCGCCAGAGGACAAGCGCA
>DASTZI010000115.1:0-5179 GCA_035764385.1 Vicinamibacterales bacterium | reverse complement strand
TGCCGTCATGTCGGTGCTGGTCTTCGTCACGCCGTACAGGTTCAACCGGTTCTCGCCGTGGCTGGCGTTTGTTGCGCATCTGCCCGGCATGGGCATCATCCGGGACCCGAAGCGCATCATCTATCTCTACGAGCTCGCGGTCGTGCTGGCCGCGGGATGGATGCTGCCGCAATCGCGTCGCCTCTACCGCGCCGGCGTCACGCTCATGGCCCTGCTCTTCGTCGTCCTTCAGCCCAATCGCAACGTATTCGACTACGAACGCGCCAACGCGGTGTTCGACAAGTGGGTGGCGGCGCCGATTGCCATCAATCCAGTCTGCGCGAGTTTCTACATCAAGGGGGCCTCGGCGGATTACATGTCGCGTTCCCCGCACATGGGCACGTTGTATGGCAACGACGCCCTTTACATCGCGCTGCGGCACTCGATTCCGACACTGAACGGATATAGCGCCTGGTCGCCGCCCGAATGGGAGTTATGGAATCCCCAGGAGGACACCTATCCCGGCAGAGTCCGGAGCTGGATCGCCCGCCACGGTCTGAAGAACGTCTGCGAGCTGGACATTGATGCTCGCGTGATGGCGCCGGTCCGGTGAGGACGCCGATTGCGGATACGCTATAGCAAGATTCGTGCGCCGCACTTCGTGGTTTCTCACCGTGACGCTCCTGACCCTGGCCGCGCTGCGCCCGCAGGCCCAGACGCGGCCGGCGGCCGGCATGGTGATTTCGCGCAGCCTCACACTGGCGCCCGGCGAGTACGCGCTCAAGTCCACCGGCCTCGCCAACCCGGCGATCGTGATCCGCGGGTCCAACATCACCGTTGATTTCACGAACGTCGTCCTCCGCGGTACGTTACAGGATGCTGATCCCGACAGCTTCGCGGGTCTTGCCGTCCTCGTGGACGGCGGGGAGAACGTGACCATCAAGAACCTCCGCGCGCACGGTTACAAGATCGGAATCCTGGCGCGCCGCAGCCGCAAGCTGCACATTACCGGCGGCGACCTCAGCTACAACTGGAAACCGCGGCTCTACAGCCTGGTGGAGCACGAAAGCCTGCTCGACTGGATGTCGTACCACCACAACGAGAAGGACGAGTGGCTGGAAAGCGGCGCCGGCATTTACCTGGCCGATTCAGACGATGCGGAGATCGACAACACGACGATCGTGCAGGGACAGAACGGCCTCATGCTGTCCCGCTCGAACCGCGCGAAGATCTGGAATAACACCTTCTCGTTTCTGTCCGGGCTCGGCATTGCGCTGTATCGCGCCAGCGAGAACAGCATCATGCACAACCGCGTGGACTGGTGCGTGCGCGGCTACAGTCATACGTTCTACAACCGCGGGCAGGACTCCGCTGGCATCCTGATCTACGAGCAGAGCAACAAGAACATCGTCGCCTTCAACTCCGTCACGCACGGCGGCGACGGCCTCTTCCTCTGGGCCGGTCAGACGACAATGGACACCGGCCAGGGCGGCGCCAACGATAACGTGTTCTACGACAACGATTTCAGCTTTGCCCCGACCAACGGCATGGAGGCGACGTTCAGCCGCAACGTCTTCTACGGCAATCGCGTTGAGGACTGCTGGCACGGCCTGTGGGGCGGCTACAGCTTCGACTCGTGGATCGCGGCGAACAGGTTTGCCCGCAATCAGGAAGCGATCGCCATCGAGCACGGCCAGGACAATCGGATCACCGAAAACCATTTCGACGGCGACGGGACCGCGATTCGCCTGTGGAAGAACGCCACCCAGGATCCGAACTGGGGCTATCCCAAGGCGCGAGACACGCGCAGCCGCGACTATGTGATCGCCGGCAACACCTTCGTTGGCAACACCGTCGCGCTGAAAATCGCGGATACGCAAAACGTCCGCGTGCTGACGAATGGATTCGAAACAGTCGGGACGATCGCGACGCTCACCGGCGACACGCGCAACGTCGCCCTCGGCGACGAGATCATGGTTCCGGTGCGTTCACGCCCGACCGGCGAGGTGACGTTGCCCAAGCCGATAGCCGGCGCCATCGACGCCAAGATTCCCGATGGCGAACGGCGCGGCCGCGAAGCCATCATTGTCGACGAGTGGGGACCGTACGACTGGAAGTCCCCAAAGCTGTGGCCCGACAAGCGGTCCGACGGCTCGCCGCTCAAACTGCGCGTGCTCGGGCCGGCAGGGGAGTGGAAACTCCGATCGGTCCGCGGCGCAACAGTCGAACCCTCGGCAGGCCGCGTGCCAGGCACGATCACGGTTGCGCCATCGGCCGGCGCGTCGCTCGATTACGACGTCCAGCTCGTCTACACGGGGGCGGCTGTTGTCAGTCCACGCGGCAGAATGTACGCGGCCGGTTCGCCGTACGCGTTCGGGTACGGCCGCTTCTTCGTCGCGGCCGACTGGAACGTTCGCTACTACACGTTCGACGAGACGGCGCAGCCCGACAAGAACGCAGGCGAGTTTGCTCGCGTCCTCGCAGGCGCGCCGGTCGCATCGGACCGGCGGGACAGGCTCGACTACATGACAGGGGGCACGATCGCTGAAGGACTGCCGCGCGATCGTGTCGCGATCGTGGCCGAGTCCGAGATCGTGCTTCCGACGGGCAACTACACCGTCCGGACGATTTCGGACGACGGCATCCGCGTCTGGATGGACGAGGAGCGCATCATCGACCGCTGGACTCCACACGAGTCAGCGATCGACACGGCGCAGATCACCGGCGGCCGCCGCCGGTTCAAGGTGGAATACTACGAGGTCGGCGGCTTCGCCGAGCTCCGTTTCGAAATATTGAGGCGCTGACATGGACTGGTTTGGCAGTGGCAACATGGTCGCACTCGCGACGCTGACGTTTCTCGAGATCGTCCTCGGCGTCGACAACATCATCTTCATCTCGATCCTCTCGGCCCGGCTGCCGCCGGCGCAGCAACCCATCGCCAGGCGTCTCGGCCTGCTGCTGGCGATGGGCACCCGCATCCTCCTTCTTTTTTCGTTGTCCTGGGTCGTCAAGCTGACCGCGCCCCTGGTTGCCCTCTGGGGCCACGAGATCTCAGGCCGCGATCTGATTCTGATCTTCGGCGGCCTGTTCCTGCTCGGAAAGAGCACTCACGAGATCCACGGCCGCCTCGAGGGAGACGAAGGGCACGGCGACGGGAAGGCCGCGAGCTCGTTCGCGTCCGTGCTGATTCAAATCGCGCTCCTCGACATCGTCTTTTCGCTGGACTCGGTAATCACCGCGGTGGGGATGGTTGACACGGTGTCGGTCATGATTGCCGCGGTGATCATCTCGGTGATCATCATGATGGTCGCGGCCGAGCCCATCAGTGCGTTCGTGCACCGGCATCCGACGGTCAAGATGCTCGCCCTCAGCTTCCTGCTGTTGATCGGACTCTCGCTCCTGCTGGAAGGCTTCGATCACCACATCCCCAAGGGCTACATCTACTTCGCGATGGGGTTCTCGGTCTTCGTGGAGATGATCAACCTGCGGGTCCGTCGGCACGCACAGCCTGTTCAGCTGCGCGAGCCTTATGCGGCAGATGCTGAAACGGCCGGCGGCCGCGAGGCGTCTTAGCTGTATCCGGTTGTCCCGAGGGAGAGATCTGCATGCGTAGAGCTTTGGTAACGGCCGTGGCCGCCGCGGCTTTCGTCATACCTGGAATCGTTGCCGTTGCCGCCGAGGCACCGGCACCCATCGCCGCGCAAGCGCAGACAGGTTCCGGGCCGAACACGTGGATGGTTGATACCGGCCATTCGAACGCCGGTTTCAGCGTCAAGCACATGATGATCTCGACGGTCCGCGGGACCCTCGGGCCGATCAAGGGGACCATCGATTACGACGGCAAGTCGCTCGACAGCATCAAGGTCGACGTGTCGATCGACGTCTCGGCGATCAATACCGGCAACGAGAGCCGTGACAGGGATCTCAAGGGCGAGGGTTTCTTCGACGTCGCCAGGTTTCCGGCCGCGACGTTCAAGTCCAAGCGCGTGGAAGCGGCGGGCGCCGGCAAGTTCAAGCTGACTGGCGACCTGACGATGCACGGCATCACCAAGGAAGTGGTGCTCGACGTCGAGGGGCCGTCGCCCGCCGTCAAGACGCAGAACGGCGGCCAGAAGGTCGGCGCGTCCGCCACGACGATCCTCAATCGCCGGGATTTCGACCTCCAGTACAACAACCTTATAGAAGCGGGCCCGGTGCTGGCCGACGAAATCCACGTCACCATCGACATTGAGGCCAGTAAACGCGGATAGTCAGTGCTCAGTGCTCAGTGCTCAGTGCTCGGTGCTGAGTGCTGAGTGCCCGGTGTTTAATGCTTAGTGTTCGGTGCATGATGCTTGGTGCTCGTTGCGTCGCCGTGCTGCTGGCGGGGGCGTCGCTCGCTGCCTGGCAGCCTGCTGCGCCGGTGCGCACGCCGGTCGTGGTTGAGCTCTTTACGTCGGAGGGCTGCTCCAGCTGCCCTCCGGCGGACGCACTTCTCAGTAAGCTTGCCGCGGATCAAGACGTCGCCGGGGCCGAGGTGATCGCGCTCGGCTTCCACGTCACCTACTGGGATCGTCTCGGCTGGAAGGATCCGTTTTCGCTGCCGCTCGCCACGGATCGTCAGCAGCAGTACTCGCGAGTGTTTGGTGAGGACCGCATCTACACCCCGCAAGTCGTGGTGGACGGCCGCGAGGAAATGGTGGGCAGCGACGGCAACGCGATCAGGGGCGCGGTCGCGCGGCTCGCGAAAAGCCCCCACACCAGGATCTCGCTCGAACCGCACTACGACGAACGTGGCGTCAGTGCGCGGATCGTTGTCCTCACACTACCGGCCGGTATCAAGGAATCACTCGACCTGCTGTTCTTCGTGACGGAAGGGCAACTGAGCTCCCAGGTCAAACGGGGAGAGAACGCGAATCGGCAGCTCAAGCACGACGCCGTCGTCCGGGGGATGTCAAAGGTCGCCACGCTGGACGGCAAAACGCGGTTTCCGTTCGAAGCCAACGGGTTCCTGCCCGCCGGCAACGGGGAGAGTGCCCGGCCGGGGAGCGCGTGGCAGGTCGTCGCCGTCCTCCAGGGCCACAGCACCGGCCGAATCTGGGCCTCGGGCATCCGCTAGAATCAGCGGCGTGAAGAGCGCCGCATACCCTCTGACGCTGCTCGCCGCCGCGGCGGTCCTGCTGGGAATATCCGCCATCCACCCGTACGACATGGCGACCTG
>DASTZI010000114.1:0-3130 GCA_035764385.1 Vicinamibacterales bacterium | reverse complement strand
CCGAGAAGCCGCTCGATTTCACCTTCTGCCGCCTGCGTTACCAGAACATCCGCAGGGCGAGGAAGTCCGGGTGGGGCGACGACTACCCGCAGGCGGACTACAACTTCATGGTGCGGCTCTCCGAGCTCACCACGACGAAGATCAGCCGGTGGAACAATGGCGACCCCGGCTTTGCGAACGTGACCGCCATGGATCCCGATCTCTTCCAGTGTCCGTACTTGCGCATGCAGAATGCGGCCAACTACGACTTCACGCCTGAAGAGACCGTCCGCATGCACGACTACCTGCTGAAGGGCGGCTTTCTCTGGATCGACGACAACTGGGATCCGGACTTCGAGTACATCCGTCCGAATATCATGCGCATCCTGCCCGACGCGAAGATCGTCGATCTGCCGGTTGACCACCCGATGTTCTCGATCCTCTATCGGGTCAATCCACTCCCGCAGATCCCGTCGCTCGGCGCGTGGCAGCGCAGCGGTCAGGATTCTGAGATCGGGCCGTCAACCGTCCACTACTACGGCGTGTTCGACGACCACGGCAGGCTGGTGGTGCTCGTCAGCATGAACTCGGACGTGTCAGACAGCTGGGAGCGGGAGGGCGACAACGCGGACTACTTTCACACCTTTGGTGGAAAGGGCTATGCGCTGGGTGTGAACGTCGCCGTCTGGGTCATGACTCACTGAGGACCTGAATGGTGTCAACCGTGCTCGCGCCGCGCGGTGCTGAGATGACGCGCGGCTATGGCGCCGGTGTCAAGCCGTGGCGTCGCATCACCTCGGCGATCGCGGTCAGGTTGGGTGGGCCGCCCGCAGCCGAGGCGACGAGAGCCGCCAACTCGCGGAAGTAATCGGGACTCAGCACACCTGGAGTGACCACGGCCAGCATCGTGGTGTCGGCGCCGCTCGTATTGTCGAACCGGTGGACGGCGCCGCGCGGGATGCACAACACCTCGCCGGGGCCCACGTTGTGTACGCGACCCTCGACATTCCACGTCAATGTGCCCTTGAGACCGTAGATCGTTTCTTCGTACGCGTCGTGGCTATGCGCGATGGGCACACGGGCGTTGGCGAGCACGTCGAACTCGAACATCGCCAGCGCGCCATTGGTCGCGTGGCCTTCGAGCAGAAACCTGATTTCGAGCTGTCCGATCCTGATGCGCTCCGTAGTGCCGCTCATCGTGTCCCTCGTCAACGCTTCGGTCGCGCCTCAATCACCGAAACCGGAGAGAGCGTGGGCGTGATTCCCACGAGCTCGAATCCCGATGCCGCGAGTAGCGCGCGGAATTCATCCGCTGTCCGTTCCAGGCCGTGGGGCCACAACATCATGGCCATGTCCGCCATTTTCGAGAAGTGCGGTTCATTGCCCTCCGGGACGACGGCTTCGAGCACCAACAATTTCGAGCCGGTCTTCATCGCCTGGTGAACGTTGCTCAGAATCCGGATCGACTCGTCATCCTGCCAGTCGTGAATGATGTGACGAATGGTGTAGACATCGGCGCCGGCAGGTATCGTCTCGAAGAAGCTCCCGACTTCACAACGGCAGCGAGTCGCAAGTCCGGCGGCTTCAATGGTTCCCCGCGTGCGCTCCAGGACGTGGTCCAGATCGAAGAGAACTCCCTGCATGGATGGGTAGCGCTCCAGCATCGCCACCATCATCACGCCGCTTCCCGCGCCGATATCGCAGATTGTGCCCACTCCGTCCAACGAGTAGGCGTTCAACATGGCTTCGGTTTCCCCGCCATGGAAGGATTTCATCGCGGTGTCGAAGATCGCCGCTTCATGCGGGTTCTCGCTGAGATCTTCGAATATGGGCTTGCCGAACGCGAGGTTGTATCCGCACGTTCCGGTTCTGAGATTTTCCAGCAGGAATGGATACGCGCGTGACGCGCGCCCGATCATCTGTCCAGCCGCACGCACCGAGTCCGGAGAATCCGAACGAAGGACCTCGCCCAGCGGAGTCAATGCAAACCGGCCGTCGCCAGTGTCACGAAAGACGCCGTGGCTCGCCGCGTAGCGCAGCAAGCGACGGAGCTTGTCAGGTTGGACATGTACCTTCGACGCCAGTTCGGCGGCCGACTTCGGTCCGTCCGCAAGCAGATCGGCGATGCCCAATTCGGCAGCCACTGCCAGCGACTGGGCCAGGATTCCCGACATCATCATGCCGAGCACTTGCAGTCGTAACTCTTCCATAACGACGCGAGATTAACACGGCAGATGTCGTCCGAACGTCCGGCTGACCCCGGACACGACGTCTGACTACCGATCTACACTGAGGCCCGCATGGACACGCAGCCGCTGCGTTCTCCCGCGATGGTGGCTGACTACGGCTATGACGCGCCCTATGCGCTCGTGATCTTTGCCGTCATCGGCGTCGCGGGAACCATCGGTGCGATCGTGGCGTGGAGCGAGGGCGATCGCCATCTCACGACCATCATGTCCTTCTACGCCGTGTTCTTTCTGGGAAACGCGCTCAGCTTCTTCTACGCGACGCGCCACGGCAAGTTCGTGGTGTGGAACGACATCCTCGACGGTCTGCATATCCGCGGCGATGAACGTGTGCTCGACATGGGCTGCGGTCGCGGAGCGGTACTCATCGCCGTCGCAAGGCGGCTGACCTCTGGCCGCGTCATCGGCATCGATCTCTGGAGCACGCGCGATCAGTCCGGCAATGCCAGCGACGTCACGCGACGCAACGCCTCACTGGAGGGGGTGCTCGGTCGCGTCGATATCGAAACCGGCGACATGCGCGCCCTGCCCTTCGCCGATGGCTCCTTCGATCTTGTCGTGTCGAGCCTCGCCATCCACAACATACGTGGGAATGCCGACCGCGCCAGGGCGGTCTCGGAAGCGTGGCGCGTGCTCAAGCCGGGCGGGCGGCTCGCGATCGCCGACATCCGCTCGACGGCGCTCTACGCGCGAACGCTCGACGGGCTCGGCGCAACAACAACGAAGCGCCGTCTCGGATGGCGCTTCTGGTACGGCAACCCGATTGCGGCGACGAGTCTTGTCACGGCAACCAAGCCGCTGTCCTGACGAGCGACTCGACGCCCTTTCTCGTGGGAGGTCTCAGTGACTCTGATGTCGAAAACCAGCCGCGTGTTGGCGACGGCGACATGCGCCGTCGCGATCCT
>DASTZI010000113.1:0-2069 GCA_035764385.1 Vicinamibacterales bacterium | reverse complement strand
CCTGTCCAGGTAGTTGTCGGGGTATCGCACGGGTTTTCCGTCTGCATCGAGAAACCGCGGCGACTGTTGAAACAGTCCTGGCTCGGGCGCACGCGGCGGAACAGTCGCTTCGAAGATATAGAGACGATTGTCGTAGATGTGGATCTGGACGAACGTCCTTGACTGGTCCGGATTGGTCAGGTGAATCTGCCGGCCCACGATTCGATCGATCGTCGCCCACGCGAAGTACGTCACTTTCGCGTCGCGCTTGAGGAACGCTTCGGTGGCGTGATCGACGGCGCCAAGCACATCGTACTTCCACGCGCCGATACCCTGTGCCGCCGAATCAGCGCCGCCGATCGCCGCGGTGCACTGGCTTTGCGGCTGACCCGGTCCGCAATTCAGCGCCTTGGCCATCTCGGTGTGGACACGTTCGGCCTGCGTATAGTCGACGAAGGTGACCGAGTACCGTTCGGCGCCGCGCTCCACGATATAAACGCGCGCCGGCAGCTTCGCATCGAGCCACGAGGTATAGGTGAAATCCCGAATCGTTGGCTGTCCGGGCAAATTGACCGTGAAACGGTCCTGCAGGTTCGTGTACTCCACCCATTCCTGCCCAAAGGCCTGCGTTGAAATCAGGAGCACGGCCGCTGCAATCGTGAGTTGGCAGCCGCATCCGGATGTACAGCCTCGTCGGCCAGCACAGGCTCGTGCTCGGCAGCCCAGGTCAATCATCTGAGCCGAGTCAGCGACGTGACCAGCAACATCACGGGCCAGCACTACACCCGCGACTTTCCGAACGTGAACATCTTCCCGCCGCGGCTCTCGTTCCCGTCAGTCAACACCGGCGCCGGCGGCTCGGGCGGTTCGCTCACCGACACGTACGTGCTGCAGCTTCGCGACGACTTCTCGCTGCTGATGGGCAACCACGCGCTCAGGTTCGGCGGCGATTACAACGCGTTGCTGCACATCGGGAATTACAACAACAACGAGCACTTCCCCACGCTGACGTTCTTCGACGACCCGTCGGTCATTGCGAGCAACAGCAACGGCCGCTATCCGCAGGGTTTCCAGACACCGGGCATCGTCCGGCAGTGGCAACAGGCCAACGGCGGCGCGATGAACGGCGCGGGCTCGGCGTCGGAGTCGCGCAAGAACGCCGGGCAGGCGATGGGATGGTTTCAGGATGACTGGCGCATCAACGCGAAGCTGACGCTGAACCTGGGCATTCGCTATGACGTCGACATCCACCTCCTCGACCAGCAGCACTGGACGAACAACGCGACGATGAACCTGCTGCGTGACCTCGCCGATCCAAACGGTGCGTTGCCGAACACACCGAGGAGGGACATCTCGCCGCGCCTCGGCTTCGCGTATGACCTGTCGGGCGACGGCCGCCGCGTGGTCCGTGGCGGGTACGGACTTTACTTCGACCAGTACAACACCTCGGCGGCATCGGGTGACCTCGAGTCGCAGAACCGCCGTCCGCTCAACATCCTCGCCACGCTGGTGAACACGTCGGTCGGCGTCGGCCAGCTCGCCACGTACCGTCTCGGCATCGATCCGCTGCCGCCGCAGCCGACGGAAGGCAACAGGCTGGGGCCGAACTCCACAGGGCAGTGGTACGGTAACCACTACGCCGATCCGTACGCACACGTTGCGCATGTCGGCTACGCGCACACGCTCGCGACCAATACGGTCGTGACGGCCGACTTCACCTACTCGGTCGCGCGCGACGGCCTCCGCAGTCTCAACATCAACCCGATCATCAACGGGCAACGCCGGCTGGTGCCGGCGCTCCTGGCGCACGGCTATCCGGCGAACCAGTTCTCGAACGTGAACATCCTCTCGGCGATCAACAAGTCGCGCTACGACGCAACGACGGTGATGCTCCAACGCCGCTTCCCCGCGCGACGTTGCAGGCGCACTACACGTTCGCGCATGCCATGGCGTACGGCGGCTCGACCGGCGCGCGTGGCGGCGCACCAGCGCCTATGATCTACGACCAGCCGTTCGGTCCGGGCGAGTGGGGTCCGACTGGCAACGACGAACGGCACCGCCTCGTGGCGACCGGCGTCTTCGATCTCGCC
>DASTZI010000112.1:0-8544 GCA_035764385.1 Vicinamibacterales bacterium | reverse complement strand
AACTGTAACGGGGGTTTCCCGGTCACCTGATGAAAAAGCGTGCTTCCAGCGCTCGCGCCGACAACGAGGCATTGTGGGAATGGAATCTGGGGTCGGACCGGATTCACTTCTCCCCGCGATGGATCTCGCTGGTCGGCTGCGAGGAGCATGAAATCGGAAACGCGCCCGACGAGTGGCTGAACAGGGTTCACCCCAAGGAACTGCCGGACGTCCTTCGCCAGATAGACACGGCGTGCGCGGAAGAGCGCGGCGAACTCGAATTCCGCCATCGGCTTCGACACAAGGATGGGCGGTATCGCTGGACCGCTTGCCGCATGTCGGTCGTACGCATCAGCGGCGGAGCGGCCGCACGCCTAATGGGCGCTCACGCTGACATCACGGTCGAAACCGTCACCGACAAGCTCACCGGCCTGCCCAACCGCTTGCTGCTCATCGATCGCCTCGCGCACTCGATCGAGCGAGCGCAGAAGTACGAAGGATTCCACTACGCGATGCTGCTCCTCGATCTCGGAGGGCAATCATCGGCGTCGATGCTGACGGCGGCCGCGCGGCGCCTCGAGACCAGCCTTCGAATCGCGAATGCCAGTCCCACGCTGCGCAGCAACGACATCGTGGCACGCGTCGAAGGCGATCAGTTCGCCGTCCTGCTCGACGGCTTGAAAGCCGTCAGCCACGCAAAGGTCGTGGCGGATCGTCTCCTCAAGGAAATGCTCCAGCCGTTCACGATCAACGGTCGTGAAGTGTTTTTGTCGGCGAGCGTCGGCGTGGCCGTGAGCGCGACCGGTTATACAGACGCCGAGGACGTGCTGCGCGATGCCGACACGGCGTTGCATCGGGCACGGATGCTCGGCGGGTCGCACTGCGAAGTGTTCGATACGGCCGTCCTGCAGTCGCATCAGGCCGAGTTGCAGCTGGAAGGCGACCTGAAAGACGCGCTCGAGCGCCGCGAGTTCCGGCTGTTATATCAACCGATCGTGTCGATGGCCTCGAATCACATCGTCGGCTTCGAGGCGCTCGTGCGCTGGCACCATCCCGTGCTCGGCGTCATTTCACCTGTCGATTTCATTCCAATCGCGGAGAGGACCGAGCTGATCGTCCCCCTTGGCGAGTGGATCTTGCGGGAGGCCTGCACCCGTCTCAAGGCGTGGCACGACAACCCGAAGTTTCCGGCTGATCTCTGGATCTCCGTCAATCTCTCCGGCGTACAGCTGAAGGATCCCACGCTGGTCCAGCGCGTCGGCGCGGCGCTCAGCGACTCCTGCCTCCAGTCACGCAGCCTTGTGCTCGAGCTGACCGAAAGCATGGCGATGGAGAATCCGACCGGTGTGAAGAGCCTGCTGATGGAGCTCCGTTCGATCGGCGTTCGCATCAGCATCGACGACTTCGGGACCGGATACTCCTCGCTGGCGCATCTCCGGCAATTTCCGGTCGACGCGCTGAAATTCGACCGCTCCTTCGTCCGTGGCATTGAAACCCGTCAGGACAGCGCGGCTATCATCGGCACGTTGACGGACATGGCGGTGCAACTGGGATTGCAGGTGGTTGCCGAAGGCATCGAGAACGAACAGCAGCTTGCGCTACTTCGTTCGCTCAGGTGCCATGCGGCGCAGGGCTACCTGTTCGCAAAGCCGCTCGACGAGGCCAAAGCCACCGAAATCCTGACTACCGGACTACCCTCGCGAGTAGCGGTTGTTGCGAAGCGAGGGAAACGTTCCCTCACGCTCGCGTCGGTTGGGAAATGGCGACAGGCCGCGTCAGGCAGATGGGGCTGGGCCGCAGCGGCTGTCATCGCGTTGCTCGCCATCGGCATGTCATCGCTGCCCGTTGAACTGGAGCACACTGCCGCACCCGATCTGCCGAACCCACCTGCTCTTCCGAGCGCGCCATCGCCGCGCATCCTTTCCCATCTGGCAGAGCGGGCCCCAGCCATCGTGTCAGGAACCGTGACGCGTCCGCGAACCGTCGACGCGGAATCACCGGGAACTCAGAGGCCGGCAGTGCAAGAGGCCGCGGCGGAAGCGACGACGTCGCTGTCAATTCGTGTGATGCATTATCACCGGGTCGGACATTGCATCGGTCACCTGGTCGCGACCCGCGCGGGGCTCGCGTTCGTTCCCGACAGCAACACGAGCAGAGACGGGTTCGAGTTCAAGAACAACGAATTCGTTCACGTGGTGCAGGACGACACGCTGACGATCAAGTCGAGCACGAGAACGTACCGATTCAGGGCGATGATCGAGAGAGGCGATAACGATCCCACCATCAATCAGTTTGACGCGCGAATCACGCGCTGGAAGTAAATCAGGCTGCCTTGGTGCGGTGCGCTGTCGAACGCATGCAATGAAGGATGCGAAGAGCCGTCACTTCATCCGGCCGCAGCTTTGAAGCGACTCGCTTGACTGAGGGCGGCAGCGCCCGCGCCAGTTTCCTCTCCATCGATCGATCCAGATAGCACTCGAGAATCGCCGGATGGATGTACGACTTGCGGCAGACCGCAGGCGTATTGCCAAGCACTCCGGCAACCGCTTCAATCGCGCGGAGCGTGTTCCTCTTCGCCGCGGCCTTCGAATCCGCGTGGCGGAATTCCCGAAGCGCCGTCGCGGCCAGTACAGACCCTGACCACGTGCGGAAGTCCTTCGCCGTGATATCCGCCCCGGCAATATCCCGGAGGTACGAGTTGACATCCGCAGAGTTCACATCCTGCGTTCGCCCGTTGTCGTCGACGTACTGAAAGAGCTCCTGTCCCGGCAGGTCGCGGCATTGCTTGACGATGCGTGCGAGACGACGATCATTGATGCCGACGCTGTGCCGCTTGCCGCTCTTCCCGCGGAACTCGAACCGCAGCGTCGCCCCCTTCACCACGACATGCTGATCGCGGAGCGTCGTCAGGCCGAAGGACCTGTTGGTCTTGGCGTACTCATCGTTGCCGACACGAATGAGACTGCGTTCGAGCAACTGCACCACCGTGGCGAGCACTTTCTCGCGCGGCAGTCCCGACTGCTTGAGATCGGCCGCCGTTCGTGCGCGAATCACGGGGAGCACGGTGGCGAACGCCTCGAGTCGATCGAACTTGTCGCCGTCGCGATGCGCCCGCCATTCGTGGTGATAGCGATACTGTTTGCGGCCACGTGCGTCGCGTCCGGTGGCCTGCAGGTGGCCGTGGGGATCCGGGCAAATCCAGACGTGTTTCCACGCGGGCGGAATCGCCAGCGCGCGAATCCGCTTCACGTCCGCTGGGCTTTTCAGCAGACGCCCGTCGGGACGGTAATAGCGGAAGCCGAGCGGCCCCATCTTGCGCGTGATGCCCGGCCGATCGTCCCTGACGTAGTGTAGGCCCGCTGACGCAGCCGACGCGAGCGGATCGGGAACAACCCTGGATGCCACGGCTATTCGGCGGGCTCGATGCGCAGACCGTTCGCGACGTCCTTGACACCCGGCGCTGCCTTCGTCACCTCGCCGACACGATTCTTCTCGTCGGCACTCCGCACCGCGCCTTTGATGGCCACCATGCCGTTAGTAACCTCGAAGTTGATGTCGCGCTGTTTGAGTGTCGGATCGTTGTCGATCATGCGGTCGAGGTTCTTCCTGATGGCCCCGTCGAGGTCGCCAGCGGTCGTATCGTTGAGCCCTTTGACGGTGAGCTCGTTGAGCACGCGGCCGCTCGTCCCGACCACGGCATCAGCGACCTCCTCGGCGCGCGAGCGCTCCGACATCGAGCCCACGGTGCCTTGCAGATGAACGATGCGCTCATTGTCGTCGACTTTGACGTCGACCTGATGCATGTTCGCCTGATCGAGCGCCTTACGGAGCGTATCTTTCGTATCCGGAGCCTGATGACAGGCCACGCCCAGACACGCAGCGATGGTTGCCGCACAAACCTTGAGTCTCATGACGCCCTCCACGCCAACAGATGTGAGTTAGCAAATGGCGGTCCTGAGATGCGGATGAGCCCCGTGCGAGTCGAATAGTGTCCAGGTCATTGTGGATGCAGCCGGAGCATGTGGACAAAAGGAGACCCACATGACACGGATCATTTCGTGGGGCGCCGGCATCCTGGGGGCAGCCATCGCCGTGACAGCCGCATCCTCCCGCCTGCATGGACGGGGCGCGACGATCAACAAACGCACGTTCCTGACCTTCAGCGCCCCAGTGCAGGTGCCCGGCGCAACGCTGCCTGCCGGCACATATGTATTCCGCATCGCCAACCCCGCCGTTCAAACCGTATGGCAGGTGTTCGACGCGTACGAGCGGCACGTGCTCGCGCAGTTCTTCTTCGTGCCGACAGCAGATCGCACGGTTCAGGAACAGAATCGCGCGCACGGCAAGCCCGTGGTGCGGTTCCACGAAACACCGCCTGGCGTGGCGCCGCCGGTGAAGGTTCTCTACTATCCGACCAATCCCGCCGGTTATGTGTTCCTGTATCCAAGGGTACAGGCAGAGCAGATCGCCGCGCTCACCCATCAGCCCGTTCTCGCCACCAACAGCGACCCCACGAAGAGTTCACTGGCGCACGTGATGACCGTGCAGCCCGCTGATGCGGCGTCGCAAGCGATCGAATCGGGTGAAACAGTCCCGCTGACCTGATCCCCGAAGCGCCACGAGTTGCGGCGACCGATCACGATCAACCGCCACCTCTTCGCCGCCTGCGCGACTCTTCCCTACCGATCCTGATACGTGATGAGACGCACGCTGCGCTGGCGCGTGAAGTAGGCCGTCGCCCACTCGATCATGACCACCAGCCGGTTGCGGAAACCGATCAGCTCGAAGATGTGCAGGAAGAGCCACGCAAGCCACGCGATCGGGCCTGAGAACCGAAGTCCTCGGATATCGCAAATCGCCGAGCCGCGGCCGATGATCGCCATGCTTCCGCGATCGTGGTACACGAACGGCTCCGATGGCTCGCCACGTATCCGACGGAGAATCGTCCGCGCAGCGTGCGTGCCGCCTTGAATGGCCACCTGCGCGACACCCGGTAGTTGATGGCCTTCGCCATCGAGAAACGCGGCAGCATCTCCGATCACAAACGCTTCAGGGTGGTCCGGGATCGAGAGATCGCGTTCGACGATGACACGGCCGGCGCGGTCGAGGGGCACGCCGAGTGTCGCGGTAATCAGCGATGCGGCAACACCGGCAGTCCACAGGATGGTTCCGGCCTCGAGCCGCTCGGCGCCGAGCATCACAGCGCCCTCATCCACCGCGGTGACGCGTGTGTTTTCACGGACCTCGACATGCAGGCGCGAGAGCGACCGCCGCGCGGCGTCACGCAGCGCCGGCGCAAACGACGGCAGAATGGTGGGCCCTGCCTCGATCACGACGATGCGTGTCTTGTGCGTGTCGATGTTGCGGAATTCCGAGCGCGTCTGCCGCGCAATCTCCGCCAGCGTTCCGGCAAGCTCGACGCCTGTCGGGCCACCACCGACGAGCACGAACGTCAGGAAGCGCTGCTGGCGCACAGGGTTGGTTTCGCGCTCCGCTTCCTCGAACGCCACAAGAATGCGACGGCGGATGGCAAGTGCGTCTTCGAGCGTCTTCAGGCCGGGCGCATACGCGGCCCATCCATCATGGCCGAAGTAGGTGTGGCTCGTTCCCGTTGCCATGATCAGGTAGTCGTATGCGATCGAGGCTCCATCCACGAGCGTGATGCGACGATTCTTCAGATCGATTGTCTGAACGTCGCCGAGCCATACACGGGTATTGCGCGCGCGGCGCAGGATCCATCGAATCGGCGAGGCGATGTCTCCCGGCGAGAGCGTCGCCGTTGCAACCTGATACAGCAGCGGCTGAAAGAGATGATGGTTGTGTCGGTCAACGACCGTGACGCGCACGGGCGCCTTTCGGAGTGCTTTGGCAGCGTTCAGTCCTCCGAAACCTCCCCCGATGATGACTACGTGCGGTGTCATTTCGCGCTATGTTTAACCAGAATCCACCAACGACCAATCACCTTGTATGAAACCCACCACCTTCGCCACAGAACACGCCGTCGCCACCGTTTGTCCACTCGACTGTCCTGATGCATGCAGCCTCGAAGTCGTCGTGCAGGATGGACGGATCGCATCGGTCGACGGGACACGTGTCAATCCGATTACAGAAGGCTACATCTGCGCGAAGGTCCGCCGGTTTCCTGAGCGCGTCTACGGTCCCGACCGACTGACGTATCCGGCGATCCGGAAAGGCCCAAAGGGATTGGCAAGTTTCGAGCGCGTGCCGTGGGAAGAAGCGCTCGCGACGATCGCCGAACGGTTGGTCGAGGTGAAACGCAAGTGGGGCGGCGAAGCAATTCTGCCGTACTCGTACGGCGGCTCGAACGGCTTGCTGACGCAGGATACGAGCGACGCCACGCTCTTCAGGCGGCTGGGTGCATCGCGCCTGGCGCGCACCGTGTGCGCCGCGCCGACCGGCGCCGCGAACCTGGCGATGTACGGCAAGATGCCGTCCGTCGCGTACACCGATTTCCCCGAGTCGCGCCTGATCATTCTGTGGGGCGCGAATCCTTCGACCTCGGGCATCCATCTGGTCGCTCATGTCCGGGAAGCCCAACGCCGTGGTGCGACCCTCATCGTCATCGATCCCCGCACGACGCCGCTCGCCAAACAGGCTGACATTCATCTGGCGGTCAGGCCCGGTACGGACCTGCCCGTCGCACTGGCCATTCATCGCTTTCTCTTCGAGGAGGGACACGCCGATCAGCGGTTCCTGAGCACGCACACCCGCGGCGCCGAGCAGCTCCGCGAGCGGGCGCGCGAATGGACGTTCGAGCGTGCCGCCGCCGAAGCCGATGTTTCTGTCGACGTGTTGCGAAGGGTCGCCGAGTTGTATGTCGCCACACGTCCGGCGGTGATCCGATGTGGCTACGGACAGGAGCGAAACCGCAACGGCGGGAGCGCGTCGCTCGCGATCCTCGCGCTTCCGGCAGTAGGCGGCAAATTCGGCGAACGTGGTGGCGGCTACATGATGAGCAACTCGGCATCATGGGGCATTACCAACACGTGGGCGGGCGCGTCCGAACCGACGACGCGCATCGTCAACATGAATCAGCTTGGGCGCGCCCTGACCGAGGGCGATCCGCCAATCCGATTGCTGTTCGTCTATAACAGCAACCCCGCGGTGACGACGCCCGATCAGCGGCGCGTGCTGCGCGGCCTCGAGCGCGACGACCTGTTCACGGTCGTCTTCGAACAGGTGATGACCGACACCGCACGCTATGCCGATGTGCTGCTGCCGAACACCACGTTCCTCGAAGGGTATGACCTGGTGAAATCGTACGGGCCGTGGACGCTCGGTCTCGGCCGCCCTGTCATCGAGCCCGTGGGCGAGTCGCGGTCGAACGCGGACGTATTCGGCGATCTGCTCGAGTTCACCGGCTTGCGCGAAGACTCCGATCCGCGCGGCGAACTCGAGGAGATGCTTCACGTGCTCAAGTGCCTGCCTGGAACGACCGGCGATGAGGTGAGGGACAGCGGGACCGCCAAGCCACCGTTCGATGGGCGGCCAATCCAGATGGTCGACGTGCTTCCGCGAACACCGGATCAGAAGATTAATCTGTATCCCGAGGCGCTTGCCCACGAGGCGCACGCCGGCCTCTATGTCTATCAGCCCGATCCATCGACACGCGACTTCCCGCTCGCGTTGATCTCTCCGGCAAGCGACAAGACCATCAGCTCGACCCTGGCAGAAATCCCACGGCCCGAAGTACGGCTCCTGATGCATCCCGATGATGCCGCCGGGCGCGGTATTGCGGATGGCGACGAGATTCGCATCTTCAACGCCCTCGGTGAAGTGCGATGCAAGGCGACGCTTGGCGGCTGGATTCGCCGCGGTGTCGTCTCGCTGCCCAAGGGGATCTGGCGGCGGCACACGTTGAATGGCTACACCGGCACATCCCTCGTATCCGACGCGCTCACAGACATCGGCGGCGGCGCCTGTTTCAACGATGCGCGGGTGAATGTTGAAAGGTGGCAGGGGGCAGGAGGCAGGGGGCAGTAGGTCTGCCCGCTCCTGCCATCTGCCACCTGCGCCCTGCCGGCTAATAGTTAAAGAAGAAGATCAGATCGAGCCCGCCACGTTCGACGCGCCGGAACGCGTTCCGCTGCTGTGAGCCGCCGGCGTCTGACACCGTTCCCTGTAAGCGAAGGAAGTTCGTCAGCTGATATTCGAGAATGAACTCGGTCGCCTGTTCGGAACCGAAGCCCTGGCGGAGGCGCACGAACAACCCCTTACTCACCTGCTGGCCCAGAGTGACGCTGGGGCCAAGGCCATTCTCCCCCGCCGCTTGAATCTCGAACTCGTCGAGGTTGAGCGCACCGCCGATGGCTTGCGAGAGGCCTGACGCCAGGTACCCGCCGGCCAGTTCCTGGGCGCGCACGGCGAGCGCGACCTGTTGCCCTTCACCGAGCTCGTTGGTCGGAATACCGAAGATGATGAGCGACAGGATGTCCGATTCGTCCTGAGGCGGATTGCTGCTGAACGACAGTTCCGGTTGCCGCACCGAGCCGCGCACGTGGACGAACGTCTCCACTCCCTGGATCACGCGGCTGGCGGTGAGAT
>DASTZI010000111.1:0-3149 GCA_035764385.1 Vicinamibacterales bacterium | reverse complement strand
GGCGACTCATCATCAGCAAGGTGTCATCATCTTGCCCGTCGCCGCATAGCACAGCTACCCGCGGCGCAGGTGGAGGCGGTTCTCGCTCACGAACTCGCCCACGTTCGGCGTCACGATTACCTGGTGAATCTGCTCCAGAGAGTGGCAGAGGCGGTTCTGTTCTATCATCCGCGATCTGGTGGATCTCTGCCCGCGTTCACGAAGAACGCGAGCATTGTTGCGATGATCTGGCGATCGAGATCTGTGGCGATCGAGACAGTTATGCAACCGCGCTGGCTGAATTGGAGAGCCGGCGGACGGCAGCGCCCGTCCTCGGATTGGCAGCCACCGACGGGCCGCTCCTAAAGCGGATACGTCGGATTCTTCAGGTGGCTGGTCCCGACCGAATCGAGACGCCGAATTGGATACTGACGCTCGCGCTCGCCGCAGCGTTCGCGCTGCTCGTGGGCGGTCCGCAACGGTCCACAACGCTTCTCGCCCAGGCGACGACCAGCGTAGCGCATGCGCTGACTCCCGGCTTTCGTGCCGGATGGAGTGAAGTAACGGGCAGCGGCTCCATTACCAGCACCGGCAAGGTGGTCTTCACAGACGATCTTCGAGATGTCAGAAACGTTTCCGATGGCGGGTCCCTCACCGTCCAGAGCCGCCGTCTGTCGTCCTCGCGGCGGATTGAGATTAGTGCCTCCAACGGCTCCGTGAACCGCTGGTACTTCGTCAACGATTCTGAACAGCCCGTGGAATGAGGAATCATCTAGGTGGTTCGTAAACGAATTGCCGTTTCTTGTCAGACGCTCATCCGGCGCTAGCAGCCTGCTCTTTGAACGGTGGCCCCGCGATCCGATGACACCCTCGCCCCCCTCGCGGAATGCTGGGCGCGCAATCGACCCAGACGAGCCCACCTCGCGCACATCTTCGAACTTCTTGAAGGAGTCGTTCTTCTACTTGTTTCGGCGATTCGACCTGCGCGTATGAAGCGGACGCCGTTCTCCCGGACGCGTGGCGCGGTGGAATACGCAATCCGCGCCCTAGATGCCCCTCGGCTGGCCCTTCTTTCGCACATCCGTACCACCAATGGCGCATCTGGTGCCTTTGTTGGCGGATTTTCCGCAGCGTCGATTACCATCCTGGCATCCGGCCGCCAGGAATGGCCATTCTCACGCCTGCGAGGCCGCCGAATGAACACGGTCGGGCGATGAAGCGAGTGGTCTTGCTCGCGGCGTGTGTCGCACTGCTTTCCTCCACGACACCCGCCGCAAAGTTCCCCTCGGTGATCGAGTGGCAGCGCGTCACCGCCCCATCTGGCGGCGACGCGGAAATCGTGCTGCCGCACCGTGATGTGCTTCTCGTCCGGGCAGACTCCGTCTGGTGGGCGTCTGTCGATGGCGGGCGGTCTTGGCGACGAATGACTGGCCGGCTCGGAATGGCTTGGGAGATTACCGAGCTCGGCGACGACCTATTCATCACGGGCGCGGCGGGCACCTACAGAACGTCGGATGTCGGGCGCTCCTGGACCTCCTGCGGCATGACGCCGCACGACCCACGACGTCGCGGGAGGCTGCTCGTAACTGGACGAACACTCCTCTACTGGGTGCCGGAAGTCGCGTTGTTCCGCTCGCACGATCGTTGCGCGACGTGGACTCCTGTTCTCGCACCATGGAACACGACGCCACCGTACGGCGTGGTTCTGGCGCCGGATCTCGGTGTGGTCTTGATTCAAACGCAGCGAGGCTGGTTCCGAACTGCCGATGAAGCACAGACCTGGACCGCCGTGTCAGGCCCGGCCGCCCGGCCGCTTCCATCGGCCTATAACGGTCTGCCCGCCATCGCTCTCGGAACAGACCTCGTGATCGGAACGACTCGCGGTGTCTTCCGCTCAACCAACCGTGGTCTGTCCTGGACGGCGATCGGCTTCTCGGGCCAGCCGGCGAGAACGGCTGTTACCCGCGACGGGGTGATCTATGCCGCGATCAGCGACGAGGCCCCTCCCGTCGTGCGCACGACGATGATGCGATCGAGTGACAACGGGACGACGTGGGTTCCTGCAGACAGCGGCCTCAGCGGCCATTTCGTCAAGGATCTCGAGCGTGACCAGGCAGGCGCGATCTATGCGGCTTCCGAATCGGGTCTCTACCGGCTGGAGCGCTCGGGTCGGTGGGCATCAATCGGGCTGCCGGCATCCTTTCCGACGTTCCTGGTGGCGGCGCCGTGGGGCGATCTGTACCTGGGAACCGAGCGGGCCGCGCTGTATCGTTCGCAGGATCGCGGCGCCAGTTGGCGCGCGCTGTTGCTGCCACGCGGAGGCGCAGGGTCGCTGGCGACCACCAGACGCGGCGATCTGCTCGTCGCATCCGGAGGCCAGGTTTTCCGATCTGCCGACCGCGGCGACAGTTGGCTGCACGTTGAGGTGCATGACGACGTACACACGATTCTTTCCGCCCGCTCGACGGGCGTGGTTATCGCCGGCACTACGGGTGGCATCTTCCGATCGGATGACGACGGCGCGACGTGGGCGCTGTCGGCCGACTATGCCGACGAACTGCAACCCGAGAGCTTGACTGCGAACAGGAACGGCGACGTCTTCGTGGGCACGGCCACCGGCGACGTGTATCGGCTGGGCGCTCTGAACGAGCCCTGGCATCCACTGCCTCCAATGAAGGACGGCTCGCCGGCCTCTGGACTCGCAGCCCTCGCGAACGGCAACGTGCTGGTCGGTACGACATTCGCTCTCCGCCGATGGCAACCTGGAAGCGACCGGTGGGAGGATCTCGCGCTCTCGCGTGAAGAGAAGCCCCGGGTCAGTTCACTCGTGGTTGGCGGCGATTACGTGCTGGCCGCGACCGCCGGAACCGGCGTGTTCATCTCAAACGATCGAGGCAAGACGTGGACACCTACCAATCGAGGATTGGCCACGCGGCGAGTCCGTCGAATGGCGCCCGCGTCCGACGGTGAGGTCTATGTCGCGACCGAACCTTCTGGCGCGGAATCGGGCGCGGGCGCGATCGGCGGGATGAGGATTTACCGGGGCCGGTTCGTCCAGCACTGAGGCTAGTCCCCGCGTAGCGCGACGAAGGGATTCACGCGAACGGCCCGCGTGGCCGGGATTCGAACCCGACCCCCTCCCGAAGATCACCCACCCATCATGGGTCTTC
>DASTZI010000110.1:0-2851 GCA_035764385.1 Vicinamibacterales bacterium | reverse complement strand
CAGCCATCTCGAGCTGCAGTGGGTCATGTTCGCGCCGCTGGCGGTGACGCTCGGTCTGCGACTGCTCGCGGATCCCCGTCCACGCACCGGCCTGCAGTTCGGCCTCGCGGTGGCCGGCCAGTGGCTGGCGTCCATGTACCTCGGCGTCATGCTGATCTCGTTCCTCGCGCCGTTCCTCATTGTCGCGGCGCTCGCCTGGCGTGTTCGGCCGACGAAACGGCTCGTCACCGCGTGTCTGGCGGCCGCCGCCATTGCGCTGCCGGCGTTTGCGGGTCTGGCGTGGCCGTATGTCCAGGCGAAAGACATCCGCGGCGAGCGCGCGATCGAGGAGGTTCGAGATGGCAGCGCCATCGGCGAGGATTACCGCGACGCGAACATGCGCCTGGTCAGTTATCGCTGGCAGGGGGGCCGCGGGCACCGGGTGGAGCGCGAACTGTTTCCGGGTACGTCACCAGTCCTGCTTGCGGCGGGAGCCGCGATCCCGCCGCTGTCGGCCGTCACCATGGCGTCGCTCGTCGCCGGCGCGCTCGCGTTCGACTGGTCGCTCGGCCTCAACGGCCTGACCTACGACGAGCTGTATCGCCTGTCGTCCCTCTATCGGGGCCTTCGCATGACCGCCCGCTTCAGCGCGATTGCCGGCGTCGCGCTCGTGCTCCTGGCCACGATCGGTACGGCACGGCTGCTGCGTCGCATCGAGCGACACAATCTGCGCGCCGCTGCCTGCGCCGCGCTTTGCGTCATCGTGCTGACCGACTTGCGCATGGATCCAGGCCTCGTCGAATACCGGCAGGGCATTCCACCGATCTACTCCGCCGTCACGCCGGAGATGGTCCTCATCGAGCTCCCGGTCGATCCGCAAATCGACTACATGTATTTCTCGACGCAGCACTGGGCAAGACTGGTCGGCGGGTACAGCGGCTTTCCGCGTTACACGGTCAACCTGATGGAGGGCTGGAAGGCCTGGCCATCGCCCTCGTCAATCGACTTCTTCAAGAAGGCTGGCGCCACGCACCTCACCTACAATTGCGGGCTCGAAGAACGCCCCTGGCGATGCGCGACCGCGCTCGACATGCTCGACGGGCATCCCGGTCTCGAACGCCTCGCGGGTGGATTGTGGCAGGGCAAGGAAACGCGCCTGTATCGCCTGCGCTAAATCCGTGATTTCCGGCCCGAAATCGTGATTTGAGCCGAACGGTCCCTGAATTTCGTCTTACTCATCGGAGTTCCCTGTCACCAATCCGTTTAAGGAGGTTCGCGTGAAGCAGATTCTCGTTCTGGCAGCAGTCGTCGGCGTGCTCGGCGCAACGGAGGCACGCGCGCAGGATCGCGGCGGCGTGCGGTTCGGCTACAACGCGGCAACACTGTCGACCGATGAACCAGGAGTCGATCCCAAGATCCGCAACGGGTTCGTCGTGGGCTTTTTCGGCGTGCTGCCGGTCAACAGCATGTTCGCCGTGCAACCGGAATTTCTCTACAGCCAGCAGGGAGCCCGTGTGGAGGACGGCTCAGACGAGGCGACGGTGAAGATTGATTACATCAACATTCCGGTGCTCGCGAGGGTCCGATTGGGTTCCGGATCGCCGGCACATCTGCTCGTCGGGCCAAGTTTCGGCTTCCGCACGCGCGCCGAAACGGAATTCGACGGCGAGACGATGGACTTCAAAGACCAGGTCGAGGGGAACGACATCGGCTTCGTCACCGGCGTCGCGGTCAACGCCGGCATGTTCGTCGTGGACGGCCGCTACACCTGGGGACTGAAGAACATCGCCAAGGGCGAGCCCGACACGGCGAAGAACCGCGTCTTCTCGCTGTCGGCCGGCATCAGGTTCTAGGCTACAGCCGCTCGACGCGCGGGCGGACGTTGGCCTGGATGAACTCGATGATCTGCTGCATGGGGCTTCCGGGGAGAAAGATGCCCCGGATCCCCATGGCCTGCAGTTTCGGAATGTCCACGTCCGGGATGATGCCGCCGACGACGACGAGCACGTCGTCGAGGCCCTTCTCTTTCAACAGCGCCATCACGCGCGGACACGCGTGCATGTGCGCCCCGGACAGGATCGACATGCCGATCACGTCGGCGTCCTCCTGCAGAGCGGCTCCGACGATCTGATCCGGCGTCTGGCGGAGGCCCGTGTAGATGACCTCCATGCCGGCGTCGCGCAGCGCGCGCGCAATGACTTTTGCGCCTCGATCGTGGCCGTCGAGACCGGGCTTGGCAATGACGACGCGAATCTTCTGCATATGTGGGTCTCCCGCCTCCAGGCGGGAGCTATCTGACGGTTTTCTCGACCACGAGTTCACCTAGATCAGCGGGACCTCTTCGTATTCGCCCCAGACCGCGCGCAGGGCGTCGCACATCTCGCCGACGGTGGCATAGGCGCGCACGCAGTCCATCAGCGGATACATCGTGTTGCCGGAGCCCCTGGCCGTCTCTTGCAGGAGGTCGAGGGCGCGGCGCACCCTGTCGTTGTCGCGCGTCCGGCGCAACTCGTGCAGCCGCGCGATCTGCCGCTCGCCCGTGGTCTCGTCGATGTAGAGGATCGGAATCGGCGTCTCGTCTTCCTGCACGAAATCGTTGACGCCGACGATGATCTTGTCGCGCATCTCCACCGACTGCTGGAAGCGATAGGAAGCCTCGGCGATCTCCTTCTGCGGGAAACCCTGCTCGATCGCCTCGACCATGCCGCCCATGCGGTCGATGATGTCGAAGTAGTTCCTGGCCTCGCGCTCCATGTCGAGCGTGAGCCGCTCGAGGAAGTACGATCCGCCCAGCGGATCGACGACGCTGGCCACGCCGCTCTCGTGCGCCAGGATCTGCTGGGTGCGCAGTGCCAGCGTCGCGGCCTCCTCG
>DASTZI010000109.1:0-3423 GCA_035764385.1 Vicinamibacterales bacterium | reverse complement strand
CCAAGGCCGCGAACCTGCTGTTACGGTACACATGGCCCGGGAATGTTCGCGAATTGGAGAACGCGCTCGAGCGGGCCGTCGTCCTGGCGCGGGCTGATCGCATCGGCGCAGACGACCTGCCGCCAGAAGTTGGCGCGGCGCCTCCAGCCATTCAGACCGCCAGTGAGATTCGCACGCTCGCCGAGTTAGAACGCGACTACATTGCCGCGGCGCTGCGTGCGTCTGGGGGCAATCGGGCCAAAGCGGCACAACGACTGGGCATCGGCGCCGCAACCCTGTACCGGAAACTCAAGCAGGAACGGCGATAACGCGTCATTAGTACTCGGCAAACGCGTCGTCCGGATAGCAATAGAGCCATCGCTCACCCGGCTCCGCCGATGCGATAACCGGATGCCCCGTCGCGCGCGCGTGCTTCGTCGCGTGCCGGTTGGGCGAGTTGTCGCAGCAATGCGTGCCACCGCACTCCTGACAGGTACGGAGATGAACCCAGGTTCCGCCGATCTTGACGCACTCCTGGCACTCCCGTCGTTTTGGGTGCTTGACGCTGGCAATGGCAGTGATGTGCACACAACTCTGATCGGACATGACACCCTTTACGGTCGAAGCACCTGATGCACAAACGCGACGGCGATCGACCCTTCGCCGACGGCAGACGCCACTCTCTTGATGTTGCCGCCCCGCGCATCGCCGACCGCGAAGATGCCGGGTCGATTTGTCTCGAGCAGATACGGTGAACGCCTGTGCGGCCATTTCGCAGCCGCGAGCTCCTCGGACGAGAGGTCCGGGCCGGTCTTCACAAAGCCCTTGTCATCAAGGGCAATACATCCAGCGAGCCAGCGCGTGTTGGGGTCCGCCCCGGTCATCATGAACACGTGGCGGATGTTGTGCGTCTCGATGTCGCCGGTTCGCTCGTCGCGCCACCGGATCCGCTCAAGCCGTCCGTCCCCTTCCAAGCCAACAATCTCGGTACGGGTCCGCAGCACGATCGATGGCGTCTCTTCGATCCGGCGAATGAGATAGCGGGACATGGTGTCCGCCAGTCCATCTTTCCGGACCAGCATGTGGACGCGGCGTGTGGTCTGCGCGAGAAACACCGCGGCCTGTCCGGCCGAATTGCCGCCGCCGACGATCACAACCTCGTCACCGAGACAGAGCTGGGCTTCCATGGGCGTGGCGCCGTAGTAGACACCGGCGCCTTCGAACATCAACAGGTTCTCGAGCGCCGGTTTCCGGTACTCCGCTCCAGTCGCGATGATGACGGCCCGTGCCAGGACTTTCGGCCCTCCATCGATTTCCACGGTGTATCGCTGCCCGTCGCAAGCCAACCGCGTCGCGCCTTTCGCGACCATCACCTGGGCACCAAACTTCAGTGCCTGCGCGTAGGCGCGGCCTGTCAGGTCTAGCCCAGAAATCCCCGTCGGGAATCCAAGATAGTTCTCAATGCGGGAGCTGGACCCCGCCTGTCCGCCGGGTACGTTCGATTCGAGGACGAGCACACTGAGCCCTTCCGACGCGCCATACACCGCCGCGGCGAGTCCTGCCGGCCCAGCCCCGACGACGACGAGATCGTTTATGCGCGTTTGGTCGACGGTCTCATTGAAGCCGAGGCAGTCCGCGATCTGCGCGTTCGTCGGATTCCGTAACACCGTCTCGACCCCGCAGATCAGCACCGGAACGTCCGCGGCGTCGACATGAAACCGGTCGAGCAACTCCTGCGCGTCCGCATCGCGATCAAGATCGATGAAATGGAACGGATGCCCATTCCGCGTCAAGAACTCCCTGATCCTGAGTGTTCCGGCGTTATATGTGGATCCGATGACCACGACCCCACCCACGTCGCGCGCGATCAACTCGAGGCGCCGAAGAATGAAGGCGCGCATCAGGATCTCGCTCAACTCCGCATCGGTCTGAACTAGCGCGAGTAGCTGCTCGCGACTGAGTTCAATCACTTCCCCTGGTTCGCTGACGCGCAGCCTCGCCATCGACGGCCGACCCGAAATCAAGTTGGCTTCTCCCGTAAAGCTCCCGGGGCCATGGCTGACAATGAGCGTCTCCGCCCCGTCGGAGACCTGCAGCGCCTGAATCTCGCCCGCGACGACGACAAAACACGGCACGACCCTATCGCCGACGTCAACCAACACTTCGCTGCGCGAGGTCGCTCGTCGTCGGCCATGCGAGGTGATCCGGGCCAGCTGCGCGGGTGTGAGCTTCGGAAACAAGCGCTCAGGACGTGAGACCGTCACCGCAAAAGGCGTTTGAGTTGTCACGGGATCGGGCGTGTCCATGGTAACAGCGGGAAACAATCCTTCTAGCGTTCCAGCGGATTCATACGGCCGTGGTCAATGGCACGTCGACCACATGCTCTGCGACAAACCACATCTGCAATTCGTTGCGACGGATGACGTCGCTGACGAGTAGGTCATTGGTTCCGTCGTCGCCGCCTTCAGCCGCGCGTCGCGCCATCGTCCGTGCTTCTTTCAGCACGATCTCGTGCGCATGCAGCAAGCGCGAAATCTGGACCGGAGCCTCTTCGCGACCCTTCGGCGGCCGGGGAATGAGTGTCGTCTCCGCGACATCGTGTGCCATCGCGACGCTCACGCCGCCCAGGAGCTGAATGCGCTCGGCGACTTTGTCGACAAGCTCGTTCTGTTCGTCGTAGTGCTTGTCGAACAGGAGATGCAGCTGATAAAAAGTCGGGCCGGCGACCTGCCAATGATGTTTCTTGTACAGATCTCGGAGGGTGATCGTGTCGGCCAGGAGCTGGTTGAGGTTGTCGACGCTCTCCTTGCACGTCTGTTCGGACAACGCGATCGGCATCCGCACCAGATGCCCAAACGGTTGAATCTCATGGGCTTGTTGATGGGTGAGCGGCGCGGCCCGTTTCAGGATCGCTTCGGCTTCGAGAGTGGACTTCGTCATGTGCGTGCCTCCAGTGCGGCGAGCAAAACGCTATGCTCACCCCTTCAGACGCGTTTTCGCAACCGTGCGTTTCCGAAATACGCGACTTCGCCTACCGCACTGCGCGACGAGCGCAGCCGGTCGCCCGCTGGTATGCCACCGCGACCGACATTGACGAGCGCAAGCGCGCGGAAGAGCGGATCCACAACGAGAACTGCACTCCGCGAGGAGATCGATCGCTCTTCGATGTTTGAGGAGATCGCCGGATCGTCAATTCCTTTACAGCGCGTCCTGGCACTCGTCGAGAAGGTGGCGCGGCGACCAAGCAAAGGCCGGCTGAGTCTTCTCGGTTGACGCTGTTCAGTTGGGCTGGATCTTCGAGGCTCCTGCCTTCATCCGGAGTCGACATTACGTCGGCCCGGCGAGCCGCCACGACTGAGCCGCGGCGGCGGCAGTCTGTTTCAGGGCTTCGGGCTGGGCGGCTTCGCCGAGCGGGCGCTCATTCACGAGAGCCAGCTCGCGGTG
>DASTZI010000108.1:0-4264 GCA_035764385.1 Vicinamibacterales bacterium | reverse complement strand
ACCTTAGTACGAGAGGACCGGGTTGGACGGACCTCTAGTGTATCGGTTGTCGCGCCAGCGGCAGCGCCGAGTAGCTACGTCCGGAAGGGAGAAACGCTGAAGGCATCTAAGCGTGAAACCCTCCACAAGATGAGATCTCCCAGGTCGCAAGACCTCTAAAGGCTCCTGGTAGACGACCAGGTTGATAGGCCAGGTGTGGAAGCGCAGTGATGCGTTCAGCTGACTGGTACTAATCCGCCGTGAGGCTTGACCATTAATTCCTTTTCAGTGGGGTTTGATTAGAACTACCGTTTGCAGGGTATTCAGTTGTTACGTGTTCTTTGAGAAAGGAACGCCGGTAAGGCGTTCCGGGAAGATAGTCTGGGACGATCGGCAGTGCGATGCGGCGTGGCTGATAGCTGCGTTCCGCACCGCCGGACCCCAGGCAACCAGTTTCCCGGTGGTCATAGGGGCAGGGTCACACCCGTTCCCATTCCGAACACGGAAGTTAAGCCTGCCACCGCCGATGGTACTGCATGCGCAGGTGTGTGGGAGAGTAGGTCGCTGCCGGGAGTAATTAGACAGAAGCCCGCTTCGTAAAAATACGGAGCGGGCTTTTCTATTTGTGATTGCCTGATTCGCGATCTGTGATTTGGGGTTGGTTTGGGGCTTCCTCATTCACAAATCACAAAGCGCATGAGATGAACGTCCTCTACTCGCCTCGTTATCTCATCGATATCGGGCTCCACATCTTCCCCACGCGCAAGTATCAGCTAGTGCATGCGCGGCTCGTCCAGGAGGGCGTGATCGCGCCGCGGAACGTGATCGAACCGGAGGCCGCCGCCTGGGACGATCTCGCGCTCGTGCATACGCGCGAATACCTTACAAAAATTCGCGACGGTACGCTGTCGCCCGACGACCTCGCCCAGCTCGAGCTGCCGTGGTCGCCAGAGATGGTCGAAGGCTTCCGCGTGATGGTTGGCGGGACGATTGAGGCCGCGCGTCTCGCGGTGGAGCACGGCGGTATCGTCGCGCATATCGGCGGTGGTCTTCATCACGCGTTTCCAAATCATGGCGAGGGGTTCTGTCCCTTCAACGACGTCGCGGTCGCGATTCGTGTGCTGCAGCGCGAGGGAGTTCAACGCGCGGCGGTCATCGATCTCGATGTTCACCACGGTAACGGCACCGCGTTCATCTTCGAGTCCGACTCGAGCGTGTTCACCTTCTCGATGCACCAGCAATACAACTACCCGATGTGGAAGCCCAGAGGGTCTCTGGACATTGGTCTGATTGACGGGATCGGCGATGCGGATTACCACCGGCAGCTCGAGGAAGCGCTGCCTGCGGTGATGGCGTCGAATCCGGAGTGCCTCTTCTATCTGGCGGGAGCGGATCCGTACGAACAGGATCAGCTCGGTGGATTACGTCTAACCCTCGACGGTCTGCGCGCGCGCGATCGGATCGTCATCGATCAGGCGCGCAGGAACCGGTTACCCATGGTGATTGTCCTCGCCGGCGGGTATGCTCGCCGTGTCGAAGATACCGTCGCTGTTCACACCGCGACGATGAAAGAGGCTGCTCGTTAGCGCATCACGGGTCGTGCGTCGCTCGATACGGCAGTGACCTCCGGCCATTCAAACGGCGTCCCTAGTCCAGACCAGGGGCTCTCGGTTTTGACAGGTGCCTCTTGTCGTTTGGGCCCGAGCGGCTCGCGTGCCGCGAGAATCTTCTCCGCCGCCGCCGCCGAAACGGGACGGGAGAAGAGGTAACCCTGGGCGCGTGTGCACCCGAGGCGCTCCAGTTCCAGCCACTGCACCTCGCTCTCGATCCCTTCCGCGACGACGCTGGTGTTCATCGTACGGCCGAGCGCGAGAATGCTTTCGACGATGGCGGGCCGCTGCGGAAGCAGCAGGCTCTTGACGAACGACCGATCAATCTTGAGCGCATCCACCGGCAGCTTGTGCAGGTGGCTCAGCGACGAGTAGCCGGTGCCAAAGTCGTCGAGATAGATCTTGACGCCGAACTCACGAAGCTCCTGCAGCAGCCGCGCGGCCGCCGCGGGGTTGTCCATGAGGGCCGTTTCGGTGATTTCGAGCCGGAGTTCACATGGCTGAAGCCGCGCTTCATGGACGGCTTGCTCCACGAGCATGAGGAAGTTCTGCTGCATCAACTGACGGCTGGACACGTTGACGGTGATGCATTCCAACTCCACATCCGCGTATCGCCGGCGCCACTCCGCGAACGTCTTGCACGCCTCCACCAGCGCCCATGTTCCGATTGGCTCGATGAGCCCCAGTTCCTCCGCGATCGGGATGAAGGTGACGGGCGATACGGGGGCACCATCTCTCGTCCAGCGGATCAGCGATTCGAATCCGACACACATTCCCGAGGCGAGCGACACGATGGGCTGGTAATGAAGTTCGAAGTCGTTGTGCTGGACGGCACGCCGGAGGTCGCTTTCTAGGCCGAGGCGATCCTGGGCACGGGCATGCATGTCCGCGTCGAATATCTCGTGCCGGGCCTTGCCGCGCGATTTCGCGTGATACATCGCGATGTCCGCGTCGCGCATGATCGCGTCAGGGTCTGCGTATTCCGCGAGGCCGAACGCGATGCCGATGCTGGCCGAGGTAAACACTTCGCGGCCGCCAATCGAGAACGGCGCGCTGATCGCATCCTGAATTCGAAACGCGATCGCGTTTGCCTGTTGCGGCTCGGCGAGCTCGTTCAGCAGGATCGCGAATTCGTCGCCGCCAAGCCTCGCCAGGGTGTCCCCTTGTCGAAGGCACGATTCCAGCCGGCGAGAGACCGCGGTCAGCAGCTCGTCGCCGACCAGATGCCCGAGGCTGTCGTTGACGATCTTGAACCTGTCGAGATCGAGGTACAACACCGCGAACCGCGATCGCGGCCGCTGCTTGAATTCCGCGAGTCGACGGCCGAGGCCTTCGACGAACATCGAACGGTTGGAGAGCCCGGTCAGCGGATCGAGGAACCCTGCGGTCCTCAGGCGCTCCCGGGCAATCGACTGCTCTGTCGTATCGGTCAGCGATCCGGCGATCCGGACAGGCCGCCGGCCAGCACCGCGCACGGCCACACCGCGCACGAGGAAGCGGCGATACGTGCCGTTCTCGTGAAGGATCCTGTGCTCGTACGACAGGTGCTCCTGTTTTCCAGACAGATGAAGTTCGAGGGCTTCCTTCAGCAACGCTCTGTCGGCCTCATGCACGCGACTCGTCCACTCGTCCGGGCGGCCGATACGTGCCGGCCCTGGCAAACCGATCATCGACAGCCACCGGCTCGACAAGTAGAACTCCTGCGTGCGAAGGTCCCATTCCCACAATCCGTCATTTGCGCCTTCGGCCGCGAGAGCAAGCCGCTCTTCGTTTCGCTTGAGTACTCGCTCGGCCTGGGCACGGACGGTCACGTCCTGCCATAGCATGGTGACGCCGCCCGATGCCGGAATAACTTTCACTTCGAGCGTTCGTGGATTGTCAGTGCGGAGAGTGACATCCGAAACGGTTCTCACGGTCTGAGTGCTCTGCGCCTCAGCGATGACCCTCGGCAACTCGGTCTTCTCGAGCGTTCGAACCGCGCCGGTGAGCAACTTGCCAATCGCCCGTTCGCGGGGACACCCCAGAATGCGTTCCGCCGCGTCACTCCAGACCGTGATGTGCCCATCATCGTCGAGGACGCATATGCCGTGATCGAGCGCGTCGACGACGTCACGGCGACGTTCCTCCTCGGAAAACGCATCGACATGCGCCTTGTACATGCGATATGCGAAGAACATCGGGACGGTGGTGACGAGGAGAAGCCCCCACGCGCGATGGTCGATCAACTCCGCGCATCCTACTGCCACGGAGACCCCGACGACGTGCGTTTGAACGCCTGAGAGAATTTCTCTCCACCACGCCGAGCTGACCGGCAGCTTGCAGACGAAGGGTTCCGCGACCTGTCCGAGGAATCCAACGACAAGGCAGTACGTCAACGTCGCGGCGCCGATAGGCAGAACCTGACCGGGCCACGCAAAGTCGCCGGTCGATCCTCCGAGCAACTGATGCACGAGACCGGTGCTCTGCAGCGCCAATGTCGCGCCGGCGATGCGCATCAGCATGAGACTGATGGGCAGGCGCGTGTTCATGAGGCGTTGCATCAGGATCCCGACGATCGCCAGGAGCGTGGCTGCGTTTGGGCCAAGCAGCAGCAGCGACGCGAATTCGATTACAAACGACGGCTGCATGACGGTCTTCGCCACCGGTCGTTGCAGCCCGATGAAGGAGGCGCCGAG
>DASTZI010000107.1:0-33323 GCA_035764385.1 Vicinamibacterales bacterium | reverse complement strand
GAAGCGCGGCGAGTTGCTGGAGCGCCCCTGCGCCCATCTCTATGAGACTGGTCGTCTCCGGCGGACGCATGTGCGCGGGCACGAGAATGTCCTCAAACGACCGTTCGTTCACGCGGCGCCTTCAATCTTGGGCTGCGGATGCGGACGCTCTTCGGCGTGGGCACTCCGCGAGCTCCAGGGCCGCTTGGTCGCGCTCGGCGCGCTACTCAATATCTTGGGGAGGTTCATTGCCGAGGCGATCAGCGCCACCTGCTCGCTACGGCCGGATCACGCGCGGGCAGCCGTCCATCGTTCGGATTCATCGTCCCGGAGTCCGTCCTGTGAAATAACGACTTGGACCACGGCCTGCTAGGCAGTACTGGTAATGGTGCGTAATCAAGTAATCAGTGGCATGCCCTCCAGCAGGCCCAGCACAGTGAGCCAGTAGCGCCAATTTCATCACCCACAAGTCGCAGTCAAAGGCGGCGCGGCGACTGACAATTTTCGGCAGGCGTAAAACGGAATTTCGCCGAACGTAGTCGCGGGATTTCGGAGGGCGAATTAGTGTGATCCGAAGGTTGGAAGGCTCCCTAATATCTGTTAGGCTCTCTTTCCGCTCCGGTGGTCGAATCGCCAAAAACTATTATCGAACCAGGAAGTGCCATGGACACGCTCCCCCGCCTGTTCCTCGCTCCCAGATTTCTCCTGCTTTGTTTCGCTGCGCTCCTTGTCCCCGGTGTCGCGGACGCACAGCAGCAGCCGATCTCCGTTAGCCCGACTTCCGTCAGCGTGCAGGCGACTGTGGGCACCAACGCACCATCCCAGACCGTGCAAGTCAGCAAACGGGGAAAACCGACGACTCAAGTCTCGTGGTCGGTCCTGGCGCCGAGCGGGGGCTGGCCCGGCTGGCTCAAAGTGTTGCCACTGAACGGAACGAACGACGGCACGTTGACGTTGACTTTCACAACGTCCGCGCTGGCGGTAAATACGTATCAGACCGCGTTCAGTGTCCAAGCCACGGGTTCGTCGCCCATCACCGTCAACGTACAGGCAACCATAGTCAGCTCTGCGCCGCCTCCGCCGCCTCCGCTAGTCGCCAACTGTCCAGCGAATATTACCGCCTCCTCGGCAAACGGAGGTTCGGTGCCTGTCACCTACACCATCCCCACCCCATCGGGAGGAACGCTACCCTATACATCGATCAGTGGCTCGCCGGCATCTGGCAGCAACTTTCCTGTCGGGACGACAACGGTGACAGTGACCGTACAAGACAGTTCGCAGCCCCAGCAAACGGCCACCTGCAGCTTTACGGTGACGGTCACCGCGTCACCACCGACGGGCGGCACGCTCTACGTCACATGTCCGGCAAACAAGTCGGTGACCTCGTCGACCGGCTCGGCGGTTGCGGTGACCTACAGTGCGACCACTGAGGGAGGCGTGGCACCGGTGACCGTAGAGTATTTCCCGGCATCGGGCAGCCTCTTCCCCGTCGGGACGACAAGAGTAGACGTGAACGCGAGGTCCAGTGACGGGCAGAGCTCCTGGTGCAGCTTTACGGTGACGGTCACCTCCTCGTCAGCGCCTCCGCTAGTCGCCAACTGTCCAGCGAATATCACGGCCTCCTCGCCAAACGGCCTAGCGGTTGTTGTGACCTACACCATCCCCAGCCCATCGGGAGGAACGCTTCCCTATACGACAATCAGCGGCTCGCCGCAATCGGGCAGCAACTTTCCTGTCGGGACGACGACGGTGACAGTGACCGTACAAGACAGTTCGCAACCCCAGCAAACGGCCACCTGCACCTTTACGGTGACGGTCACCAATTCGGCACCACCAGCGCCCGGTGTGGGTCCTCAGTCGACGATCCAATGCCCAGCCACCCGCGTCTACATCTTTACGAACCAGACCGTTGCGCAGATGCAGTCCTTGATCGATGCGAATCCAGGCGCGACCACGTTTTGCTTCCAAGCCGGCACACATTTCATGAATGGATCGCTCACGCCGAAGACGGGCAACACCTTTATCGGCGAGTACGGCGCGACAGGCCCGGCGATCCTCGACGGCACCGGTTGGACGACGACCGACGACTCTCAGGCCGCGTTCCGGGTGTACGACGATCCGAACGACCCGAATGATCCGACTACACCCATCGACAACGTGACCATCAAGAATCTCGTGATCCGCAACATGCCCCAATATGGCATCCACGGGTCGCGCACCCGCAGCGCCAATAACTGGACGATCACAAACAACGAAGTGGGCTCCAACAAATTCGGCGTCATGTTCACGAGCAACTCCCACGTGCTGAACAATTTCATCCACCACAACGTGGGCGATCCCTCGTCACCGACTCCGGGCCTGCGGGGCGGCGCTTACGTGGGACAGGCCGCCGATAACACGATCATCGACGGCAACGAGATCGCCTATAACGGCCCGGAACAGAAGGTGGGCTTGTCGATTAACGTGACGTTCAGCAACAATTTCGTCCATCACAACCTGGGCGACGGCATCTGGTACGACCTCAACAACAATACGTTCCCCTTACGCGCACCCCTCGCCGCGATCATCCAAAACAACCGCATCGAGGATAACGTGCACAACGGCATTGTCTTTGAGATCAGCATCGGCGCCGACATCGCAAACAACACGTTCCTGCGCAATGGTGAGGACGCGGTGCTGATCACCGTTTCCCAGAACGCAAACATCCACAACAACGTGCTCAACGGCAATTTCGGCGGCATCGAATATTTCCTCAACTGCGGTGCCTTCGCCGAGGGGTTCGATCTCAAGAATAATGCGGCGTACGACAACACCATTACCATCACCCAGGCGGTGTCGGACAACTTCGGGTACATGAACGGCTTCAGCCACCTCACCCAGTGCACCTCGACACAGCTGGCGCCGTATGTGAATGGTGACAAGAACCTCACGTTCAACCGCAACACGTACCATGTGCCGTCACTCAACTACACTCGATACTTTCTCTGGGACGGCTGGAAGACTTGGCCTATGTGGCAGGCATTGACGCAGCCAGGGCACGATAGCGACGGCAGCATAGTGTCGCCGTAGGTGCTACCTACGGCTCTCTAACGGCGTATCCGCAGGCGGATACGCCGTTCACGAAGCGGTCGTGACGAGTGCGGGCGGTGTGTTACTTGACCGCCTCGACATTCAGGCTGATCAGCCGCCCCGCCTCTTTGTCCATGTGCGGAATGTAGGCCTGCGAGTAATCGTCGAAATCCTTGTGCACCGTGTCCCGCCAGTCGTAGCGGCGCACCTCACGAAAGCCTGCACTCTGTAGCGTGCTGCGGAGCGACTCGAAATCGTAGACGGTCCGGTGGTAGAGCCCCGCCGGACCGTCAGGTCCCACCACCTTCCACGCGCCATACAGTGGACCGTGGATCAGCGAGAGGTTCGACGTCTCCCGGTACACCTCAGCCAGAGCGGCAAAGTCCGGCACCGCCACCCGCAGCACACCGTTCGCGGCGAGCACCCGGCGCCACTCCCGTAACACTTCGAGCACCTCAGTGCGATCGAAGTATTCGAGCACGTGACACGCATAAATCAGCTCGGCGCTGTTGTCATCGAACATCGGCAACGTCCGCACGTCGTGCCGGTAATCGATATGCGGCGCGTCGAGCAGATCGACATGGACGAAGCCCGGCAGGTAGCGCTTCCCGCAACCAAGGTGGATCTTCACGACTGATAGAACTCTCGGATTGCCGATGCGACGTTGTCGACCGTGTGATCGTCGAGAAAAGACGATGATGGAAGCCACAGCCCATGCAGGGCGGCGAATTCGGCGCGAGGATAGCGTCGATCGAGACGATACGGTGCCTGCGTAGGAATGCTCGGATAGAAAGGGCGTGATCCGATGCCGCGCTGGTGGAGATGCGCCTGCAACGCAGCGGGATCAGGGACGAGCACGTCGATAAACCATGGAGCAGTCGCGTCCAAGTCCGTCGGCAGGAATTGAACGTCGGGCACGTCTTGGAGCGCGGTCTGATACCGAGCGAAGATCTCCTTCTTCCGCTGCACACGCGAGTCGAGCTTCCGCATTTGGGCGAGCCCGACCACGGCCTGAAGATCGGTGAACTTGAAGTTGTACCCGAGCGCCACATGCTCGTCGACCCCGGACCGTGCGCGCCCAAAATCACGTAGCTTGTGAATGCGCCCGATCAGATCATCGTCGTCGGTGACGAGCGCGCCTCCCTGGCCGGTGGTGATGATTTTCGGCGCGCTGAACGAGAAACTGCCGATCCGGCCGAATGTGCCGAGGTGGCGCCCATGCCAACGGGAACCGAGCGATTGAGCACTGTCCTCGACGACCGGCACGCCGTGTCGCGCGCACATCGCCAGCAGGCAGTCCATGTCCGGCGCCCGCCCGTTGAGGCTGACCAGCATGACGGCCTTCGTACGGCTTGTGATGGCGGCCTCCGTCGCGTCGATATCGAGGCACAGGGTCTGGGCATCGACGTCGACAAACACCGGGGTCGCGCCGGCGAGTAGAACGGCGTTGGCTGACGCAATCATCGAGAAGGCGGGAACGATGACCTCGTCGCCGGTCTCGATACCGAGAGCGGCGAGCGCCACGAAGAGGCTGACGGTGCCGTTGGTCACAACAGAGGCGTGCCGGCTGCCCACGTACTCGGCGATGGCCTGTTCGAACGCGCGCGTTTCTCTGAACTCGGTGAGCCAGCCGCCCGAATCGAGGTAGTTGCCGACGGCCTGCTTCTCCTCCTCGCCGATCCACGGCGCCATTTGAGGGATGTAATCGGTCACTGCACTCCGCGGGAGGCGCGAACTTCTGAACGGTACCAATCAATCGTGCGCCGAAGCCCCTCTTCAAACGTGTACCGTGGCGCAAACTGCAGTAGTCGAGTGGCTCGATCGGTGCTCGCCGAGCGGCGTGGATCGCCGCCTGCCTTGGTCGCATCGAAACGGATCTCGCCCGTAAAGCCACAGAGATTCGCGATCGTGTGCACCAGCTCGCGAATACTGACCTCGCGGCCGGAGGCAAGGTTGACGAAGTCTGGGCCCGCGAGATGCTCGCCCGCGAGGGCCAACCCTTCGGCTATGTCGTCCACATACAAGAAATCTCGAGTGGGGCTGCCGTCGCCCCAGACGACCAGTTCAGCGTCATCGAAGCACTTCATGATCGTGGCCGGAATGACGTGCGAGATGGTGGCGTCGAAGCGATCGCGTGGCCCATACGCATTCGCAGAGAGTACGGTGACGACATCCATCGCATACTCGCGATAGTACATCTCGGCCAACAGCACCAGGTTCCGCTTCGCGAGACCAATACCGAGATGCGTGTCGGCGATGCGGCCGTCGTGCAGCGACTCCTCGCGGAGGGGCGATGGTGCCGCGGCGGGATACGCGAGCAGGTTGCCGAGCATGACGACTTTGCTGACGCCGGCCAGGCGCGCTGCTTCAAGCACGTTCACGTCGATGAGCGCACAGCTCACGTACTGACTCGCTGGATGGCTGCGGCTGTAGGCGATTCCCCCTGTCGGCGCGGCAAGGTGAAACACGATCTCGGCACCGTCCAGCGCGCGTTGCGCATTTTCAAACTTACGTAAATCGAGCTCGGCGCTGCGAGGAACCCGGATATTCGACGAGCTGACGCCCCGCGTGCGCACGAGCTGCTCGACCAGAGAGGAACCAATAAATCCCGCGCCGCCAGTGACAACGATCGGACGGCCTGCGTAGAATTCCTTCACCAGTCCACCCTTCCAATCCATTGGTCTCGGTTGGTCGCAAACCAGTCGATCGTCGCGCGCAGACCGTCTTCCCACGTGTACATCGGCGCCCAGCCGGTGAGGTCCGCGAGTTTGCTGTAATCGACCCGCAATTCCTCCACTTCGGACCGTCCCAGACGTGCACGGTCATGGGTGGCGCGGAGTTCTTTCTCACCCCAATGCCCGGCCTCCTGGCCGAGACGCATGATCAGGTTGTACCAGTCGGCAATCGAGATGGCACGCCCCGAGCCATAGACGTAGACGTCGCCGGGCGTGCCAAACAGCGTTGCGCAGATGTGTCCTCGCGCTCCGTCCTTCACAAAACAGAAGTCACGCTTGGCGCCCATGTAGCCGAGTGTAACGAAGTCGCGCGACAGTGCCTGCGTGATGATCGTGCCGGTGACGAAGCGTGGGTTCTGCCGTGGCCCATAGTTGTTGAACATCCGGGTGACGACCGTCGGGAGACCGTACGCCGCATGGTAATTGCGGGTCAGGAAGTCCGCCGCCACCTTCGACGTTGCGTACACGCTCTGCGGGTTCACCGGCGACCGCTCATCCAGCAGCAGGGCGCCGTCACTCGTGAATCGATAATGTTCGTGGACATCGGCGCGAACGTTGCCGTACTCCTCCGAGGAGCCGGCCGTATCGAGACGGTAGATGTCGAGATCGAGATCGACGATTGACTGCAGGAGGTTGACCGTGCCGGTGACGTTCGCAGTCAGGGTCTCGTAGGGGCGTGCCCAACACTCCCCGACATGCGCCTGTGCACCCAAGTGGAAAATGATCGGCCGATTCCCATCACTCTTGAGCACCTTGAGGATACCCAGAACAGCCTGCTTATCGCTCAAGTCGGCGCGATGAACGGTGATCTGGCGCCGCACCGCGCCGAGGTTGTGGAGCATTCCCGATGAAGTTGCACGCACGAGCACGTGCACCTTTGCTCCATTCCGCAGCAGCTCTTCGACCAGATGCGATCCGACGAATCCGTCGGCGCCCGTGACGAGCACGGGATGCTGCTGCAACTCCTCGCGGATCTTTGTATCCACCGCGTCGGTGGCCATGACACCTCTCCCTTCATCGGCCCGACGATGATGGTGATCCGCCCAGGCCTCCAACAAAAAGAAACTAGCGGTTTACTGCACCGGATCCCGTCTACATCGCGGCATCAACATCTCACGCGTACGGGCAGATGCACATCATGCACATGAGCTGCCACACTCGTATCAGGACGAAAATGCCGGGGGTCGAGATTATCGCTGAACGTTTCGGGGGGGCAAATACAATCTCGCGGCCGTCGCCATCGCCGCATCAGCGGCCACAGGCAGACTTAAGTCGGTTCCCGAGCCGCCATCGCTCGGCTTCGGCACTGCATCACGTCTGACGATACCGCCGTTCGAAAAACAGACGATGTTTCGCGATTTCGTACGAGCAGCGAATCGTCGCCGGTGCTGGATGGGCACCATGAATTACCGCGGCCGCCATGGACTCGCGATACGACCGCACGACGTTTTCCGAACGCGTCGAAATTCCGCCAATCGCCACGTTGACGAGGACTTCGTCGAGGAATCCAACGCGAACCCGATCCCAGATGCGCAAGAGGAATTCATAATCCGCCGCCACCTTGAATCCGACGCTGAAACCACCGTAGCGCTCATAGACAGCTCTCCGTACCACGACGGTGGGGTAGGCAACCCGCATCTTCTTCAGGAGGTGCCGCTTGTCGAGATTCCGGCCAAACACACGCACCACGCGGTCACTCGCGGTCACGTGCGCGGCCCGCGCGTGACACACGTCCCACTGGTTCGCGGTCATCGCCGCAACGACTGATGACAGCACCGAACGATGCGCATACCAATCATCGGCATCCATGATGTGCACGAACTCGCCGCGGGCCATGCGCACGCCCTTCGATAAAGCGTCGTAGAGTCCGGCATCGGGACCGCTTTCGTACCGAACGCGTTGCTCGCGGAGGACTTCCAGAGTGCCGTCCGTAGACCCTCCGTCCACGACAATATGTTCGAGCGGGGCGTAGTCCTGGCCGGAAACGGATTCGCAGCACTTTCGAATCGTGGACACGGCATTGTAGGCCGCTGTGACCACGCTCACGGTTGGCGATAGCGTCATGGCGACTCAGAGCTGGATTGATTTTACCGCCGGGACGATGGCCGAAGAACCTGCAGCGCGATGCGGTCGCGCACTGACGTCCACCGTTGTTGTGGGCGTGGGCTACGGCGGCCGGCGATGCCGCAATCATAATGCGAACTGCCCGCGCTGCGATCGACTGCACGGTTCATCATCACCGCAGGCCAGTCGTCAGATCGATCTCCACTCAGCGTCGCTGTAGAAGTACCTTGCTACGTCGCCGACACCCGCATGAATCCGATCGATCTCCATCGTGTTCAACCGCGACCGCCAAGTAGACGTCGCAGCGCGGCTATCCCTCTTGATCGTTCTGTAACGTGAAGGCGACACTTCAGCGGGGTTGAAAGACGCACTGTAGTTGTCGATGCCTTCTCCTACGCGACTATCCCATCGAAGGCCAAGTCGATCATAGAGCTGGCGGAATTGGTGTTGTGGATCTGCGGCAAGGTCCTCGAGCCTGACGATGTGCCAGTCGGGATGGCGCTCTTGAAAGAGGCGTACCACGAAGTAGAGAGCCTTCCAGGTCAGCACCGCTTGATCGATGGCATCGGTGTCGGTTCGAGACTTGAAACGATAGAGCTCTTCCTTGAATGGACCGAGGTAATCCCGCATCAATGCCTCCTGCCACACCCATTGGGACGGGAGCAGAGGCCATTTGAGGCGTTTGACGCTGCTTGCAAAACCGGCCGGATGCCGGACCAGGATCACCACCTGCATGCCGAAGTGCGTGGCGAGCCACTCGGACGAAAACAGCGCGTCGGGGTCTTTGAGCAGCGGCTGGTACTTGGACCGGGAATAGCGAAGGCTCGCCCCCCAATCACGAACCAGGCGCCAGACATGGCGTGGATCACGAATCTGCCGGAGATGACGCATCAACGGGAATCGCATGTCGATGACGTCGCGTAGAACTGGATAGTAGGTCGCTTCGTTGTCGGAATTGACGTAGACAAGTTCATGAGGGAATCGTTCGGCAGCCCACCCCGGCCACCTCCATGGATTGAAGGGCTCATGGATATAACCAAGCTGCCCCGACAGGCAGAGCATCCTCCCTACCCAGGTGGTGCCGGACCGAATGGATCCCGTGACGAGGATGGGTGTCGGCATTAGGTGGGCACCGTCGGGCATTCGACCTCGTCCGGCGGGGCCCTGACAATGAGGCTTTGGTCGCAGTGGGCGGCCGGCGAATCACCTCAGTTTCATGTGCGCTGACGGCATGGATGAATCGCCGTTATTCACCCAATGCTGCCGAGCCGATCGTCCGATTCTGCGGGTGTGGACAACGCGCCAGCAGTCCACCGGCGCGGGCGGGTATCAACAAAGACGCCATACTTCTCTATGAACTTGTCCATTATCAACGCCAAGATCCGTCCCGCTACGTCTCGCGTTTGCGCGTCGACTCGAACAACAGCGTCCGTGTCTCCGCGTTTAGCCAGCCGCAGCCAATCTCTTAAACGAGCGTCTCGCTCCTCCGCCGGCGGTTCATCTTTCGCCCCGTGAATCCTTGCAAGGTCGTCATACACAAGTATCACTAAGTCGGGCTTTGGGATGTTCCGGCGCAACCACCGCGTACCCCATGTCGATGACAATCCATAGCGGATCGGGTCAATCATCATGTCGACAGCATGGCTGTCGTAACAGACGACGCAGAGCGCGCTCGAATCCTTGTTGTCGTGGATATATCGCGCCAGCGTGTAGTGGAACCAGTAGCGGAACAACCACAGCGCATGGAATCGTCCCGCGGTCCTTCGTCGCCAGCGCCGGCATTTCATACCCAGGAAAGGCGCGGGAATCTGTTCCGAGAGCGCATTCATGATGGACGTTTTGTCCACACCTTCCGGGCCCACGAGAGCCACTATCGGTGCAATGCCGGTACGGTGCGGCCGCAACTGCCTCGCGAACCACGGCCGGATGAGGCCGAGGGCGCTGACTGGGTGGCGCACAATACCCCGCCAGGCCGCCGCACGGCGAATCTGTGGGATAAGGGCTTCGAGATGAATATCCTCATCCGATTCGAGCGCCGTCATGAGCTGGCCGGTCAGCTCGTGGCCCAATAAGGATTCACAGCGCGCACGGACATCCTGTGTACGCGGGAGGTCGTCCCACGGGCGTTTCGGCAGTCGCCCGGTGAGCACGTACATCAACACCCGCTTGGCGAATTGCGACCACCGATCAACCGGAAACGGGCCAACGTGGTGAGTCGGCTTCGGCGCCGTGACCAACACCACTGGTCCCCATATGAGGTAGGGGATAAAATCGAGTGTGACGTTATCGCCTTCGTTGAACGCGCAAATCCATCGTCCCTGCCAGTGCCAAGGCTGGGGGGGCAATGTAATCGTGTAGCCTGCATCGCGCAGGTGCCGCATGGCCGTAGCGACCGCATGGGGCATTGCATCGATATCAATATGGATGTCGAGATCACGCCCTATGCCGTCTGGATAAAGTTCAATGCCATGCGACACGACATACCGGATACCGCTAGCGTTCCAGTCGCGTGCAATCGCCGCAACCAATGCCGCTCGGCGCTTTGCAGCGGCACTCACTAGGCGGTATCTCGTTTTCGAATGACCGCGATCATCGTGTCGGCATGTTTGGGCGACATCGTGAAAAGCACATGAAAAATATTATTTGCGAGTTCGTTACGACGACTGACGAAGCGTTCGACGCTCGTGTACCACCTCTCGACGTAGAAGCCGTGTCGCTCGAGAATCTCATTCAGCATTTTGAAAGAAAACCCCAGACTGTGGTCTGGAGGGATCCGCTGTCGCCCAACGAGGCCGTATATGAACACCTTCAACGCATGGAGATTTGGCGTCGTGATGACGAAAACGGTCGTCGCGCTCATGTAACGTGAAACGCTTTCGAGGAACAGGCCAGGATTGTTGACGTGTTCAATCAGTTCACCCGCGACGATCACATCGAAGTCGGTACCAAAGTCAATATTGAGCGCCTCGACGTTAGCAACGTGCAGGTTATCAATGCCATATTCGTCGCGTAGCTTTTGAATCGTGTTCGCATGAAGGTCAACGCCATACAACGATTCCGACACGTCGGCGAGCAGTCTATGCAGGTGGCGCCCGCGCTGCATCCGGTCGGAAAACGCAATGGCATCGCCACAACCGAGATTAAGAACACGCTTGCCTTTGCAGATGTTCATCAAGAATGACTCGCGATCCGGGACATACTGCATGTCTGGAAATCTGCGTAACCCTTTTCGTGCCTCACTCATGTACGGTGCTCCTCGACCATCCCTTCAACGTAGGCGCCCGCCGGTTGTCGTGCTGCTACCGGCGCGTCCGCAGATAGCCGGCCAGTCGGTTGGTCGCGACTGTGTACCCAACTGAGAAAGTGGTCAGGGCCTTGGTGCATCAAGTTCGACGTCGAAAAAGTCTGTGAAGATTCTACAGGTTCACAACTTGTATCAGCAGTCGGGAGGCGAGGACCTGGTCGTCGCCGATGAGGCTCGACTGCTGGAAGCTCGAGGCCATGAAGTCGCGCGGCATACGGTTCACAACGATCAGGTGAGCACCCTGTCGCGTGTGACCCTCGCGCAAAGAACGATTTGGAGTCAACCCGCCTATCGCGACGTTCGCGCCGCCATCGCGCGGCATCAGCCACAACTCGTTCATGTCCACAATACGCTGCCGCTGCTTTCGCCGTCAGTGTATTACGCCGCGAGTGCCGAGCGCGTACCAGTTGTGCAGACGCTCCATAACTATCGACTGACGTGTCCCGCAGCGTTGTGTTTCCGGAATGGTCATCCCTGCACAGAGTGCGTGGGCAGTTTCATTCCGTGGCGAGCGATTCGTCACGCCTGCTATCGTAACAGCCGGCCTGCGAGCGCCGCTGTCGCGACGATGCTCTCTGTTCATCGGCTGGTGGGAACATGGGCCAAGCCGACTGTGTATATGGCGCTCACCGCCTTCGCGCGCGACATGTTCATCGAAGCCGGAGTGCCGCCTGACAAACTGGTCGTGAAGCCCAATTTCGTGGATCCGGATCCTGGCGCTGGAACCGGTTCTGGCGATTATGCGGTGTTTGTCGGTCGACTTTCTGGCGAGAAGGGGATTCAGACGCTCCTGCGTGCATGGCGCGTCGTCGGCGGTCAGGTGCGATTGCTCATCATCGGCGAGGGGCCACTTGCATCAACGGTGGCTGCTGCGACGCACGATTTGCCGTCGGTGACTTGGCTGGAACGGCGCAACCCGCCCGAGATCGTGTCTATCCTGCGAGACGCGAAGTTCCTCGTGTTTCCATCCGAATGCTACGAAACGTTCGGCCGCGTCATTGTCGAGGCGTTCGCGACCGCAACTCCCGTTATTGCGGCCGGTCACGGCGCGGCGGCCGAGTTGGTCGCCGACGGAGTCACCGGGTTACATTTTCGCCCTGGCGACCCATCGGACCTCGCCGCCAAAGTGCTGCATCTCAACTCTCATACGACGGTTCGCGGTCAAATGAGGGCTGCAGCCAGGAAAGTGTTCGAAGATCGCTACACAGCAGACGTGAACTATCGATTATTGCTGGCCATTTACCACCGAGCGATGGCGGGGCAGCCGACTGATTGATGGTCTTGCCGCAATCACGCAACAGATCTATCTCTGGGCAGACATTAGTAGCTGGAGACGGCGCCAGGCGCGGCGATTAGATCAATCGCGGCGAAAAGGTCCGCAATGACGAAGTGCGTCGAGGCACATAGATTGCTTTCAGGACATCACATTCGACCCAGGTGTTCCTTTTAGGTGTGTGGTGCTTGACGGCATTTACGGGTCTCAACGTAAATACGACTTATACGTTCACCCCCATGCTATTTTCAGACCTGTTAGCAATTTTTCGCGAGGCTTCGTGATTACCCGTCGCATCGGTGTCTGTCTTTTCGTATGTGTCGTAGGCCTGCTGGTGTTCTCAGGATCGGCATCTGGCCAAATCGGCAATGTCGGCCCGCAAGCCATGATCACGTGTCCCGTTGGTGCCGTCGACATCTGGCCGGGTCAGTACATCCAGGGCATCGTCGATGCGTATCCGGGGACGACGACGTTCTGTCTACGAGCCGGCGTGCACTCGCTGACCAGCTCGATCAGGCCGAGGACGGGCAACACCTTTGTCGGCGAGTACCGCGCGATCCTCGACGGCAGCGGCTACTGGCCGATCTCCGACGACACGCAGGGCGCGTTCCGGGCGCACAACGAAGACATCGACTACGTGACCATTCGGAATCTCGTCATCCGGAACATGCCCTTCAGTGGCATCCATACGTACTACTGGATGTCCGATCATTGGACGATCGAATACAACGAGATTGCCTATAACAAAGTCGGCCTCGAAATTGCGCCCAATTTCACCGTCAGGAACAATTACATCCACCACAACGTGGGCAATGCCTCGTCGCCTGTTCCCGCCGAGCGGGGCGGTGGCTACGTGGGACAGTACGCCGATAACACGATCTTCGACAGCAACGAGATCGCCTATAACGGCCCGGAACAAAAGGTGGGGCTGTCTGCGAACGTGGCGTTCCGCAACAACTTCGTCCATCACAACATCGCCGACGGCATCTGGTACGACACCAACAGCAATGCGGGCGCACTCATCGACGGCAACCGCGTGGAGGACAACGGACGCAACGGGATTGTCTTTGAGGCCAGCATCGGCGCCACCATTCGGGACAACGCCCTTGCGCGCAACGCGGGCGACGCGGTGTTTATCTCCATGTCCCAGAACGCCCAGATCTATAACAACTCACTCGAAGCGAATGTCGGGGGCATCCTCTATTTCCTTAACTGCGACTCGCTTCTCGAGGGGCACGATCTGAAGAACAATGCGGCCTACGACAACACGATCGTCGCCGCGCAGAACTCCGTGTACGCCACCGGCTTCAGCTCCATCTCGTGCACCTCAGCACAGCTGGCGCCGTACCTCGATGGTTCGAAGAACCTGACCTTCTCCGACAACACCGAATAGCTCACGCCGTCGCCCTTTGTCGGGTGATTCCTCTGCGCCATGACGAGATCGGGAGCGCAGGTCGCTTACATCAGAACCACACCCTGTGTCCGTAGAGGCGTCAACGGGACAGTGTCGAGCGAATCATGTTGCGGGCTCCCCGAGACAATCGGCTGCACAGGGCATAAGGGGCGACTAACGTGCCGATGACCAACGGAAAGACCGCCCGCCCATAGCGCCCATCAAGAAAATACTGGCCGGCCTGCCTGATGTAAAACCTGCCCGCATCCTTGCGTCTGCGATTCAAAAGCTTCCAGCGTGACTGCATCGCTTCGTGGGCATAGTCCTCAAACGAGCGCTCCTCAAGACCCGAGCGTCGCCGGTTCGCGTTGTCTTTCGCCCAGCGCGATGCCACCTGCATCCGGTCGAAGTACCGATACGTGTTGGCGCCTGGATGAAAACGATAGAGCACGAGTGCATCAGGCAGGATATGTACTGTGTACTGCTCTGTAAGTCGTAGTCCTAGATCATAGTCGTCAGCCGGGTAGTACGCTTGCCGGTAGCCGCCGACGTCGAGAAACACACTTCGTCTCCCCATCATTGTCGAGTGCAGTATCGACCCATGCTCCAGCGCATCGTAGGTCACTACTTGCCTCTGCGCGGTGCCATCACTCATTTGATCCGGGTTGCGCCAGACTTGCTTGTCGCCGAACTTATGAGTGTGCGAAAACACGACGTCGACCGTACGGTGACTCTCGAGATAGGTATGTTGAACCTCGAACCGGCGAGGGGCGCATAGATCATCCTGATCCACCCGGGCCACGTAGCTACCGCGTGCTTCGCGGAAGCCCAAATTCATAGTGAGGCATAGGCCTTCGTTATCTTTGTGAATGATCCGCACGCGCGAATCGGTTAGCGAATCAAGATAGGACTTAGTTCGTCCCTCATCGCTACTGCCATCATTGATAAGAAGAAGTTCAAAGCTGGGTCGTCGTTGCACCAATATCGAATCAATGGTCTCAGCCAGATGCGGCATTCCATTGTAGATTGGCACAATGACGGTCAAGTCGGTAGACATGTGATACCCGGGCGACAACTCAAGTTATTGGCGTCGAGTAATCCACATCGTGCAGTCCGTGATTCCTCCGCGCCATTACAAGATCGGCAGCTCAGGTCCATGGAGCTTAGGAAGCCGGACGGTGCCATCCATTGGTTCGCCGTACACCTGCCTGACTACCGTAGCCCACGTCAACTCTCGAGCCCTGGCGAGAGCGCCCAGTTGCACAGCGCGCAGCGTATCGGGTCGGTCAGCCAGGATTTTCATCGCGTCCGCCAACGCCGCCACTAACTGTTGCCGACTCCGACGGGCCGTCGTCACGAGGATGCCGGAATTCTCGGTGACGAGCACACCGGGACCGCCGAGATCGAAGCACACGACGGGCAAGCCGTACGACATGGCGTCCAGAACGACGCCTCCGCTCGAATCGTGGAGGCTCGGAAAAAGGAGGACATGGTGGCTACGATAGACGGAGGCGAGCTCAGATTGATGCATCCAACCGTTCCATTCCACGGCGTGGGCGATTCCGAGCTTCTGACACAATCGGCGCCACCGCCGACCCTCGGGTCCGGCTCCAACCAGTGTCAACCGGGCATTGGGCACGTCATGGAGCAACCTTGCAAGGGCCCGCAGCCCGTATTGCATACCCTTCCAAAAGAGAAACCGGCCGACAAATAGAAACCTGATGCCGCGATCCTGTGGGGCCAATTCCGCAGAAGCAGCTGCACCGGACACGCCAATCTCGATAACGTGTCTGACTTTGTGACGATACTGACGCGGCACGGCCATACCGGTGTGCGGTGTTTTTGCCAGGATGATGTGTGCAGCGGCAAACGTTTCACGAAGCCACGGATTCCACCTGGCGACTACGTTTGCCAGATCGCGGGCGGCATCGACGAGATGTCCCTTGACGCCGTAGTCCATACGGAGCCGAAACGGCGTCCGCTCACCACCGCCCACGGGACCAAAAATGAAGGGAACCCCGAGCCTGCCCATAAAACTGGGATGCCGAAAGACGCCGAAGGTGAGGTGCTGGACGAGATCGAATTGTTCCTGCCGATGGAGCTCGCGAACCGTGCGGTAAGCGCCCCATTGCCACAACAAATAATAGAACTGCAGAATAGGCGCCTTTTTCTTCAGTTTGGCTAACCAATTCGGAAGGTCGTAATAGATGAACCGGACGTTAGGCAGATCAGGAGATGCGCGCTGAATCGCCTGCTGATTGTTTGCGCGAGTGACGACCCACACATCGTGGCGTAGCCGGGCCAGTTCGAGTACCCAGTGCCACCCAACGCCCGGTTCACTTCCGCGATCCGGCTCGCAAGCATAGGCAGAAAGCAGCAATTTCATTGTGAGACGTCGGAGACCAGGTCGTGACGACCGGGCGTTACGAGAGCACTCGAATGGAGCAAATCATCGAGGCCCTGTGCTGAATGTGGAATGCTGCCTAACAGGAGGCGCGTGAATCCTGCGCTGGTCAGCCGGCCACCTGAGGAAGATAGTCTCTATTAACCTTAGGGCCGGCCCCTCCCGCCTCGCTGCGGCCTTCGTACTCACGGAGGGCCCTTGAAAATTGCCACCACGCATTGACGCCCTTCAACGATCCGGCCACGGCAAACCCCCAGGCCCCTCCCTTCGCGCCGGCGATATACGCCCCGGTCAGTCCGAAGAAAAGAGTCAGCCCCGCCTCAATGCAATTCGTACGGAGTATCCTTCTGGCTGCCGCCAGGCAATGAAGACCGATCGACGCGCCGAATGTGGAGGCGTAACCCGCAAAGGCAATCACAAGGGGAGTCACCAATGATCGGCCAGCGTCCCAATTCGTGCGCAAGACGGACTCGCCGATACTGCTGGGCACAACGGCGATAATCACGCCCCAGGCGAGCACTCCCATAGTCAACGCGAGAGAGAGCCATCGACAGTCATGCGCCAACCGCCTCGGAGAATCGCGCAATTGTCGAACGCCCTCGGCCGTTGCGACCAGCCCCACGCCGCTGAACATGATGTTGAGTGGGCCGAGCAGGATTTGAGCCGCTTGCAGACGGCCCAGCTCACCGAGACCGGCAATGCCTCCAATTGCAAAGATGGTCAACGTCGAAACGCCTGTCGTGATTGCGAATTCAGCGAGAAACCGCGGAGCAATATCGCTGTGGCCCCGAAGCCACCTGATGGCCGTAATCGGGCCGCAGGGAACAACTTTGAGCTGTAACAGGCCAACGACTGCGGCAACGCACCCCGCGCCTGCCCAACTGAACGTGAACCACGCAACAGAAGGAACGCCCGCTTCCCTCAACAGCACGAACGCCGTAAACATCACCGCTGCCCATGTAGCGTCGCTCAGCAACGCCGCGGCGCCACGTTGCCGCGCCAGCAGGGCAAAGCGCGATACGTCTTGCACCAGTAGGAGTGGCAGCGAGACTCCGACGATGGTGAGTACGGACGATACGGACCCGGCAAGTCTGGCGGCGGCAATGAGACAACCAGTCCCAATGACGATCCCGGCTAGCAACGCCGTTCCGGCCGAGCGCCTGATGCCGTCGCGCCACTCGTGGTCTGACAGGGAACTGTGCCGGACGATGAGCAACTCACTGGCTACGGCGCGAACGCCTCCCAACGAAAATGTGAACGGCGCGTACGCCACGCTGAACGCGCCAAGATCCCGAACGCCAACGGACCTGGCGATCAGGACACCAAGCAGGAAGTTGGTGCCGCTCGAGAGCAACTGGTCCGCAAAGGCCCACCCGAACCGCCGGACCACGTGGCCAGCACCCTTTGCCGCAAGGTCTCGCATATTCACGAACAACCCGGCGAACCCGGTCGACCGTGCACCTTGGAAGAGCAGAGCCGACACCGTTGACGCGCTCCGCCATAAAGAGCCGCGCGTCGTCATGCGAGCGGCGGCGATGCCGAGTTTGCGGTGGTGCTGAGAACGGAGGCGTAGTGCTCGCACACACGCTGACGGTCAGCCTTCGCCATCGTCTGCTGGGGGGCTGTGTTCGTCCCGATCACCGTCATCGTCCGCGCGATATTTGATTTCATGTTGCACGAACCGTGTGTCCGGTTGACGCAAGCGTCACCAGGATCTCGAGGGCGATATCCTGTGGTGACCGCGTCGCGTCCAGCGTTTTGACGTTGGGCATACGCAGAGAGGACCAGGCCACCAGCTCTTGTTCAATCTGCGACAACGTCAGTTCCTGTTTACGCTCCCTGATAACATACGCCGGAGCGGTCAAGTTCACGATCAGGTGCGGCCGCGGCAACAAACGCAGGACCGCGCGCGCCAACAGATCGGGTCCATGAAATTTCATGGCCTCTGGTTGGACGACATACCCATACATCCAACGGTCGCCAACGATCAAGAGGCCACGTTTGAGAGCTGGCCGAACCGATTTCAGATAGCCCACCCAGCATCTGACAGCGTTCCTGACAAGACGGATCCAGCCAAGCATCGCAGATCCGCCCCCCCGCGCTTTCGGACGCGGCACCGAGGTCAGGTCCGGCTCCGCTTGCCAGCGACCGTCCAGCGGCGGAAGGAAGTGAAAGTACGTCGCCGGCCCTCGATGGTGGGCGAGCAATGCCCGTGCGACGGAAGTCTTGCCGACTCCATCCGGCCCAACGAGGACGACAAAGCGTCCTCGCGCATCTGAAACGGGAAACATCCCAATTAACCCTCGACCCGGCGAAGACGACATATCCGCTTTGATGACGACATCGACGGTCCGCACGACTGCTGCGCACGAGTCGAGCCGGCCAACAAGGAAACTCCAGAAACGAGAGTTTCGCATGGCCATCATCGTTTTATGCCGGCCGCAGACGCAGACTCGACTTACGTGTGTGTGGCTGGTTGGCGGCTATTCTGGCCCGACTGGCTTCGCGTAAAAGGCCAGGAATCAGCGCCGTCATCGACCAGAAGGCGAACCCCAGTGGGCCCGGATGTATCCCTTCGACTTGCGTGATTCCGCTGAGCAGGATTACGGCGAGCAGTCCAGTCGCAGCAACGGCGCTCGGCCGCCCGCCGGCGAGCGCCAGCAGGCGCACGGCCGACCAGACCAACATGCCGCACAGCACGAGGTAGAGAGCTGCTCCGAGGATTCCGCCGCCCATCAGCACTTCAAAAAACACGGAATGGGCGTTGCCGAGATTCGGATTGTATTGGGGGGCGTACACGCGAGACGCCGCGAAATAGCCAAGGCCAGTGAGCGGCGACTCACGCATCACAATACTGGTCAGGTACTGCCACAGTGGGATGCGATCGCTCATGGTCCTGGCGCTCTCCGGGTCCTTCACCAGAAATGCAGTGGTGGAGGTCATCGCATCCGTCACGAATACGCCGAACGCGAACACGAAGAGCGGGACGATAAGCTGTCTGACTCGCAACCCTCTTCCCTGCGTCAAGCCGATCACGAGGAATGCCAGCACGGCTAATTCGGCGCTCCGTGTGCGCGACGCGATAAGCAGCACACCAAACAGCGACAAAGCGCCCCAGAATACGGACGTACGTAGTGGAGGCACGCTGGACAGGCAGAGTACCAGCCCGATTACTGCCACACTACCTACATCGGTAAAGCTGTTACCAACAACGCGTGTCTGCCCAATCACGATACCCGCATTAGCTGCTGTGACTCCAGCCACGAGTTCTGGCGAGACCACGAGCGCCACAACGGTGGCTACTGCCAGAACGCTCACGCCGATAAACAGATGTCGCAAGCACGCCGACGTACCAAACCGATATGTGAAGACCCAGACGAAACTCAGCATGACCGCGAACTGTCCAAGAGTGAAAGCGGTCAGGAGGAGGCCCGGCGATTCCGGCATCGACAGCATCAAAGCTGCGATGAACAGCGCGCCAACGGCCTGGGCGGGGTTGATGGGCGGAAGCATGCCGCGTCGCACCACTGTCGGGTACAGACGCGCCAGCACCCACAGGCCGCCGCAGGCCCAGACCGCTAGATGTACCAGCACGACGAGATCGATCGTTCCGGTTAACGATGCACTTGGATCACGTCCGCGGAACTTGGGAGGACCCGACAGCAGCACCAGAAAGAGTAGGCTGTCAAACCAACTCGGCGCGTCGGCCACGCGAGTGCGGCTAGACGGCATGAGGGAGGTCACCATTCAGGGTCACCGCCGACCACCGAGGTGGCGTGCACCGTGCGCAGAAGACGTAGTTCCGCAACTTGCGGAGATATCGCGTGAGAGCGGCTCGAGGCATCGACGTCTCCGGCGCTGGCACGCTACCAAGCGTACCAGGTTGCACCGGCATGAGGGCCACCTAATTGTTCCCCGTACCGGTACGGATATCGTACCGAACCGCTCCTGATAATTGCAGGAAGAGCCGCCACACGAACCGAGGATTGTTGCTCAAGTAGCGGCGCCACAGGCGACGCGGCTCGGTTGCGAGCCGAAACAGCCATTCCAGTCCGCTTCGCTGCATCCATCGCGGAGCCTGTCTTGTGATCCCCGCATGCATGTCGAATGCGGCGCCGACGCCAATCAACACGGCGGCGGGTAATCGGCCAATGTACCGGGCCATCCAGCGTTCCTGCTTCGGGGTGCTGAGCCCCACCCACACGATATCGGGCTTCGACGAGGCAATCCGATTGATCAGGGCCTCTTCTTCCGCCGCTGTCAGATCGCGGAACGGGGGCGTCCATGTGCCGACGACTTGTAAACCGTCAAAGCGCTCCCCGAGGCGTTTGGCCAGCCGCTCTGCCACGCCAGGACCGCCGCCGTAGAAGAAATGGCGGTACCCGTTTCTGATGGACGCTTCACAACAGGCCAGCATCAGATCGGGACCGTACACACGCTGCACATGATGATGGCCGTGGAGCCGTGAGAGCCACACTAGCGGCATGCCGTCTGGCGTAACGAGCCCCGCCTGATTGTGAATGTCACGCAGCGACGGATCGACCTGACTCTCCATGACGCCGTGCACGCCGGTCACACACACGTATTGCGGCGCACGGGTCGCAATCCACCGATCGATCGTCGCCAATGCATCGGCCATCGTGATCGCACTGACGCCGACGCCGAGGACGTTGACGCGTTGTGGCGTGTCGGCTTCGACGATCGACATGCCGTGCCGTGCGGTGTTACCCAGCGCGCTTGGTTGCATAGGATGCCGGCGATGACGTGGCACCAGCCAACGTGCCGGCCACCTGCTGCTCGATCCACGCATACGTGCGCGCGAGGCCCTGCTCGAGTGAAATCGTTGGTTCCCATCGAAGCACTTGCCGCAGGAGGGAATTATCGGAGTTTCTGCCGCGCACGCCTTGCGGCCCGGCCACGTGCTTCTTGACGATGGAAATGCCAGCGACGCTGGCGACGAGGTCCGCAAGATCGTTAATCGAGATCAGCCGATCTTGGCCAAGATTCAATGGTTCGTGATAATCGGAACGCATCAACCTGAAAATGCCCTGGACGCAGTCGTCGATGTAGCAAAACGACCGCGTCTGTTCACCATCACCCCAGATCTCGATCTCGCGGTTGCCGGTCAGTTTCGCGACAGCGACCTTTCGGCACATTGCCGCGGGTGCTTTCTCGCGACCACCGTCCCACGTCCCGAGCGGCCCGAAGATGTTGTGGAAGCGGACAGTCCTCGTTTCGATACCGTAGTCGTCGCGGTAGTGTTCGCAGAGACGCTCGGTAATGAGCTTCTCCCATCCGTACGCATCCTGCGGCGCAGCGGGATAGGCGTGGTCCTCGCGCAACGGTTCGACGTTCGCATCGAGCTGACGGTATTCGGGATACACACAAGCTGACGACGTGTAAAGGTAACGGCGCACGCCGTTTTCGCGCGCGGCGTCGAGCGTATGGGTGCTGATCAGAAGGTTGTTGTGCAGGATCTGGGCGTGGTGGTGGGAAATGAAACCCATGCCGCCCATGTCCGCCGCGAGCGCAAACACTTCATCGATTCCGCGAGTGGCTTCTAGACAATTCTCCCACCGCCGCAAGTCGACGCGCAGGAACTCGTCAGCGGCCGTCGGCGCGTATTCCGGATCCTTCAGATCGACGCCTCTCACCCAGTAGCCGCGCTCTTTCAAAAATCCGACGAGATGGTGACCGATGAAGCCCCCTGCTCCGGTAACGAGCACGCGCACCGGCGACCCCGCTGATTTGGACATACCAAAGACTCCGATTGTTTCCGTTAAGCGAGTGGTGTCCTACGTGGCACCCACTCCAGTAATCACGGCCGGAACCGTTTTGATCAGAATGGACGCATCCAAACCGAGTGACCAGTTGTCGATGTACTCGAGGTCGAGCTCCACCCAGCGCTCAAAACCGATGTTGCTGCGGCCTTGAATCTGCCAGAGGCAGGTCAGCCCCGGTCGCATGCTGAATCGCCGCATATCGGCGGGACGGGTAATCCGATCCACATCCCGCCACGGCAGTGGACGTGGGCCGACCAGAGACATGTCACCGACCAGCACATTCCACAACTGCGGCAACTCATCGATCGATGTTTTCCGCAGTATCCGCCCCAGCGGCGTCACGCGTGGATCGTTGCGTATTTTGAACACGGGACCGACGGCCTCGTTCCGCTGCTCCAGCGACGCCTGCAGCCGATCGGCATCGGCGTACATCGACCGGAACTTGTGCATCCGAAACGCCCGGCGGTTCAGGCCGCAGCGATCCTGCGCATACAGGATCGGCCCCGAACTCGTGAGCTTGATGAGCGCGGCCACGACGAGCATGAGTGGCGCGAATAACACAAGACCCGCCAGTGCGCCCACGATGTCGACGGCGCGCTTGACGGCGAGCCAGTGCGCGTCCGGCACCACCTGCATCGCCACGAATGCGCGATCGCCGTGCGCGTGGTACCGCGGGAACGCCACAGTGCTCTCGAACATGTCGGCGCCATATTTCGCCTGCACGCCTGCGCGTTCGCACAATTCGATGACGCGTTGAATGTGGTGGTAGCACGACTTCACAGGAAGCGCGATGACGACCTCGTCGATCGCCTGCCGCATCAGAATCTGTTCGAGTTGTGCGATCGTCCCGATGACCGGTTCCAACCCGCGCTCGTGTCCAGTGCGCCCGTGGTATGGCTCGTCCACGAACCCGACCACGTCGTAACGGTGCCTGGGATCGACGCGAATATCTCTGAATGTGAGGCTCGCCAACCGACCGGTGCCCACGATGAGGGTCCGCCGCGCTTGACGACGGTGTGCATGCTCCACCGCTTGCCGGCCACCCCGCACCGTCAGACCAAGAACGATGGCGGCCAGCCAGAAGAGCGGCACATCCCACAGGGTGATGCTGCGGCTCACGCTCGTGAACGGAAAGACGAGTGCCACTACCGAGGCCGCAGTTGCGGCCGCGAGGAGCCGGCGGGCCTCGCTGCCAAATTGCCGTACCCGCTGCGCCTCGTAGAGGCCGAACAGGTGAAAGACGGCCGGCCAGGCGATCGCCAGCGCGGTGAGCTGGAGGATGTTCTTCACCGTGACGCGCGCCGAAAGGAAACCCTGCGCGTTACTCGGGAGCTCCGCGAAATTGACGCTGACGAAAACAACCAGAATGGCTGTGAGTGCAGCCAGACTGTCGAAGCAGGCGACAAAGCCAGCGTTGGAGACGAGCGTGAGCTGCCGTCGACTACGCGACGTCGTACTCGGGACGGCGGACGCGGACTCCGGTAGACCGTCGGACAGGGAGAGCGATGGAATAGGGCGACTCATCGGGAGCTCGGAACCGTGCCGTTTTCTGATCGATCGTCTTCACGAGTGCTGCTTAACGCAGGTGCGCGGCCGTCATAGCAATTGGAGTGCCCACTACTTCGACTGCTGTGCACCGGGTGTTACTAGCTATACAGATCGCGACAACTCTGAAATTTTAGGTTGGGGCACTGATGGATCGAATGCGACTAAGGTCGCGGTGTAACAGATGCGACGCATCGAAAGGCGTCGCTCAGAGGGGACAGGCCAGCGCCGGGTCTAGCATCTTAGGACTATATAAGTAGCACTATAGAACACAACTCTGGTACCTCTTTTGGGGAAGCCATCGCGATGTCGGGTGTGACAAATTGTGCGCTGTGGCGACATACCAACACTGGAAATCTATGATGTCTCGCCTGAAGACGACTTTTGTCGCTTTGCCGGTTGATGTGGAGACAACGTCTTTATGACGACCCCGTGAAGTCATCCTTTCCGACGCTTATCCTCATTGTGTTGACGTTCGGGCGTGGATATCGACGGCCGCTCAGCAGACAAAGTGCGGGCGCGTTGACAGTGCTCGGCACCATGGTGTGCCTGCTTTTCGGCTTCTTCGGCTTCGCTGTCGCGGTTCCCTGGATCACCGCGGTGATGCCGGTCAGCGAGGCGGTGCAGCGGTGCCCTGGGGCGATCGACCCCGCCTGGCCGGCCGTATTTTGCAATCACAGTCAACCGCTTGAATGGAAATACGGGCTGATTGAAGACCATCCGGTCCGATTCGTAGTCGCCTCGCTGCAGATGATCGTCGGCTGGGGTGCGTTCATTGCACTGGCCGGACGCTTGAAGCGCTATCGCTAACGCCCTGGGACCATTGGGCTTTTGAGCGTGGCTGCCGTTCTCCGGCTGGCTTGAGACCTCCTACCGTCGGCCGAATCTGATACCGATACACGAAAGACGGTCCCCCATTACCAATTGACATGATCGTGTCTTCGGAAACACCACAGCAGCACGGTCGATTCGAGCTGGCGCTGCTGCTGTGCGCGCTGGCCGTGTACGGCGCCGCGTTCATCGTACGCACGAGTTTTGTCGTCGACGGCATCCGCTACTTCTCGCTGCAGGACGACGGGATGGTGTCGATGCGGTATGCGAAAAATCTCGCCGCGGGTTACGGCCTTGTGTGGAACCCGGGTGGCCCGCGTATTCAGGGCTACACGAATCCCTTGTGGGTCGGGCTGATGGCCGCCGTCCATCTCTTGCCGATCCCCGCATCGAAGATCAGTTTGGCCGTCCAGGTTGTCGCGCTCGCCTGCGTACTCATCACCGTATCGATTGTTCGCAGGTTGGCGAGCATGACAAGCGGGCGCGGTCGTGAATGGTGGCCCGCCGTCATCATGACGGCGACCTACCTCCCATTGAACGAGTGGAGCCTCCAAGGATCGGAGGTGGCCCTGCTCACGCCGCTGATTGCCGGCGCGGTACTGGCGGTCCAAACGGCGCGGACGCGTGGAACCTGGTCGCTCGTGCCCTACGTCCTGCTCGCGACAGCCGTGCTGGTCCGCCTCGACATGGCGGTCCCATTCGCAATGTTGCTCGCGTTTATGGTGTGGCATGACCCGCCGCGGCGCGCACATCACCTTGCGGTTGGCGGCGGACTGCTCGTCGGGGCCGTGATCGCACAGCTCGGGTTCAGCTGGTGGTACTTCGGCGATCCGCTACCGAACACGTACTACCTGAAGATGACCGGCTACCCGCTGCTGCCGCGCCTCGCGCGCGGCGCGTGGGTGACGGGACGATTCCTGTTGCTGATGTGCCCGGGCGTTGCGCTGGTTGCCCTCGCGCTCTGGCGCGATCGGTCCGATACAAGCCGGCTGCCTGCAGCGATCATCCTGGGGCAAATTGCGTACAGCGTGTACGTTGGCGGCGACGCGTGGGAATGGTGGGGCGGCAGCAACCGCTACCTCACCGTCGCGATGCCCCTGTTTTTTGTTCTCGCCGGTCGTGGATTCCTCGAGCTTGTGGCGATGACGGCATCGCGTTCGAGAGGGGTGCTTCGCCGTCGGATCGTCGAGTGCGCCACGCTCGTGGCGCTGGTGATCGTATTCAACGAAACCCGCGGCAAAACGGCTCTTCGCGAATGGCTGCTCATTGATCGACCGATGGAAGTCGACACGAACGAGCAAGCGGTCGGACTGGCGCTTCGACTCAAGGAGGTAACGTCGCCCTCGGCGAAAATCGCCGTCACCTGGGCGGGCGCCTTGCCCTACTTTTCCGAGCGTCCGGCGATTGATCTGCTCGGCAAGACCGATCCTGTTATTGCCCACCAGTCGATGCACTACCGTGGCGGGCTCGATTTCCTGCCGGGCCACTTGAAGTGGGACTACGGGTACTCAATTGGCACTCTCGATCCGGACGTTGTCGTCCAGTTGTGGAAGGAGGGCGAGCCGGCCGCGCCGCTCCTCAGTGCGAACTACGAGCCGCGCCAAGTTGGCCAGTGGATCGTGTTCACACGGAAGCACTCGTCGCGCATCTATCAGTAGGTAACGGAAGAGCGCCCGCCCGCCCTCCGTTTCAAATCGATTACTTGTCGGGCGATGCAGTGGCCGCAAGTAGTCGACCAACCGCGGCGACGACGTTGCCTACTGTCGCTGGCCGGTCGATCATGCTGAAACCGAGTTGCCGCACTTCATCTTCTGACACTGTGCCGAGCGCCATGAGCACGACGACACGGTTCGGCGGAAGAATGAGACGTACTTCGTCGAGCGTTGCCCGCGGATTTGGGAGGTCGCGCAAATCGATCACGATCACCCGCGGCTTCATTGCCGGTCGACGATAGAGCCTGGGAATAGGCCAACGATCGATGGCAACCACTTCGTAGCCCTGTTCGATCAGTTGTGCGCGCAAGAGAGCGCGTTCGGGCCATTCCGCGCTGAGCAGGAGGACATCCGGGGGCATTCGGCTGTGGATAACTGGAAAGTCTAAATGACGTTACACTCACGCGCGCGTGGACCAACAGCTGATGCGGTCGTCACGGCACTTCGCGATCCTGTGCCTCATGTTGATCTGGGCGGCGCCGGCAGCGGCGGCCCCTCAGGGACCACGGAGCCCCGCGGTCGGCGACGGCCCGCCATCGCCCGTCCCACCGGCGGTCATCACGCGTGATGAGAAAGGTGGCGCGACCGTCCGCGCCGTGCGTATCGACAAGCCCTTGAAGATCGACGGGCAGCTCGACGAAGAGGTTTACCGCACCGTGGCTGCCGCCGGCGATTTCATCATGCAGGACCCGCGCGAAGGCGAGAAGGCCACAGAGCAGACCGACACCTGGGTCTTTTTCGACAACGACACCCTCTACATCGCCGCGCGGTGCTGGGACGACCATCCGGAGCGATGGGTCGTGACCGAGCTCCGTCGTGACAACAACAACATCATCCAGAACGAGAACCTGTCGGTTGCACTCGATACGTTCCACGACCGGCGCAACGGCTTCTTTTTTCAAACCACCCCGCTTGGCGCGCTGCGCGATCAGGCGTTTACTGACGAAGGCAACCCCAATTCAAACTGGAACGCGATCTGGCAAGTCAAAAGCGGGCGCTTCGAAGGAGGCTGGACGGTCGAAATGGCCATTCCGTTCAAGTCGCTTCGCTATCGAGATTCCGGTCCACAAACCTGGGGGATCAACTTTCGACGAATCGTCAAATGGAAGAACGAGATCTCGTTCCTGACAGGGGTCCCGCGAGCATATGGCCGCGACGGCATCTTCAGACCATCTGCGGCAGGCACGCTCGTCGGTTTGGAAACACCTGCGCAATCGATGAACCTCGAGCTGAAACCGTACGCCGTCTCATCGTTGACGACGGACCACGCCGCTGCGGCACCGTTTGACAACCGCTTCTCGCCGAACGCCGGGTTCGATTTCAAATACGGGTTGACGCGCAGTCTCATTGCCGACGCTACGGTCAACACCGACTTCGCGCAGGTCGAAGAAGACGTCCAGCAGATTAACCTCACGCGTTTCACGCTGCAGTTTCCGGAGAAGCGGGACTTCTTTGTTGAAGGGCAGGGGATGTTCAACTTCGGGGGGACGCGCGGCAACGGCAATGATGTCCCAATCCTGTTTTTCAGCCGGCGGATCGGTTTGAGTCAGGGCCAATCCGTGCCCGTCGTCGCCGGCGGCCGGGTGACCGGGACCGTTGGCAAATTCGGCATCGGCGCGCTGAATATCCAGACGAATGACAAACCGTCGGCAGGTGCGGTCGCGACGAACTTTTCCGTGGTTCGCCTGAAGCGGGACATTCTGCGGCGCAGCAACATCGGCGTGATCGCCACACGGCGGACGCCGGCTGCAAGTCAATCGTCATCGAACGCGGTGGTCGGCGCGGATGCGAACCTGGCGTTTTTCAGGAACCTGTCAATCAACGGCTACTACGCCCGGACCGATACGCCGGGAGCCGGCGGGGACCAATCGAGTTACCGCGGCCGATTCGATTACGCCGGCGATCGGTATGGATTGCAACTCGAACATTTGGTGGTCGGCGACAAGTTCAATCCGGAGATCGGGTTCATGCGCCGCACCGATTTTCGCCGCCGCAGCATCGGCGCGCGGTTCAGCCCGCGGCCGAAGTCCAACCGGCTGATTCGCAGGTTGGATTGGGAAGCCGGCTACGACTACATAACTGACAGCGGCGGCACCCGCGTCGAAAACAAGCAGCTTTCCGGTACGTTTGAAGTGGACTTCGAGAACAGCGACCAGTGGACGCTGGAGTACATCGACGATTTCGAGTACTTACCGCGCAGTTTTCAGATTGCTCCCACCGTCGTCGTTCCCGTCGGTGGTTATGACTACGACACGGTCCGAATGACGTACGAACTCGGCCAGCAGCGCCCTGTCTCCGGACGGCTATCGGTGGTAACCGGCACGTTCTACGACGGACATAAGAAGGAAGCGAACTTCACGAGCGGCCGCGTCGCGCTGTCAGCCCGCCTGAGCGTTGAACCGGGCGTGACGATGAACTGGATCGATCTGCCGCAGGGCAGCTTTACCAATCGCCTGATCACCGCCCGAGGGATCTTCACACCATCGCCGCGAATGCTGATCAGCAATCTGGTGCAGTACAACGCGAGCGATCGCACGGTCAGTTCCAGCGTGCGCCTCCGCTGGGAGTACATTCCTGGCAGCGAACTCTTCGTCGTGTACAGCGACGGCCGGTACACGTCGGACGCCCCGGTTCCAGGCCTTGTCAACCGCTCGGTTGCGATCAAGCTGACGCGTCTGCTTCGGTTCTAACCACTCCTTGACATCTCAGCAGCGGGCGCGCACTATTGCGGCCCCCGCGGATCCACTAGTCATAACGCGTCCACAACTTTTGGCGGAGCGTACCAATGACTCTTCTGCGATCGATAGCATTCGTGGTCTTCAGCGTCCTCCTCTTCCTGCCAGCGGCGCTGTGGGCGCAGGCGGCTACCGGTAACGTCGCGGGCACCGTCAGAGACACGTCCGGCGCGCTTCTGCCGGGTGTCACCGTCGAGGCTGCCAGTCCCGCCCTCATCGAAAAGGTGCGCACGGTCGTCACGGACGGGGCCGGCGCGTACCGGATCGTCGATCTGAGGCCCGGGACATACACCGTGACGTTCACCCTTGCTGGTTTCAGTAGCGTGAGACGCGAGGGCATCGAGCTGACGACTTCGTTCACAGCGGCGGTGAACGCTGTATTGACGGTCGGCAACGTCGCCGAGACGATTACCGTCACCGGGGAGAATCCGGTGGTCGATCTCTCCAGCGCCCGTCAGCAGACGACCGTCTCACGTGAAGTGCTGGACGCGATCCCTACGACCAAGCGTCTCGGTCAGTACGCGTCATTCATTCCAGGCGCCACTTACTCCAACCCGACGTTCCAGGATTCCGGCGGCACGGCGGGAGAAGGCGGCCAGTTTGGGGTTCACGGTCAGCGCGCCGCCGACGAGGTCGTGAACATGGATGGCTTGAACCAGAACATGTTTGGCCTCGACGTCTACAGCTACAACTCGCAGACGATTCAGGAAGTGGTGGTCGAAACGGGCGGGACCTCCGCGGAAGCAATGACCGGAGGGGTCCAGCTCAATATCATTCCGAAGGACGGCGGCAACAACTGGTCGGGAAGTTTCAACAGTTCCTTTACCGGCCCGTCGCTGCAGAGCGACAACCTCGATGACGACTTGCGCGCGCGCGGTCTTCAGACCGGCGCGTCGGTCAAGCAATTCAGGGACAACGGCGGTGCATTTGGTGGTCCTATTGCACGCGACCGTCTCTGGTTCTACACCGCGCACCGGTACTGGGGCTCGCAGAAGTACATCCAGGGCACCTACTACAACAAAAGCCCGAACAAGCTGTTTTACCTCCCGGATCTCGATCGCGTCGCCTTTACGAACTGGTATTACCACGACAACGACGTGCGACTTACGTGGCAGGCAACGACGAAGAACAAGATCGCTGCCTTCTACTCCCACGAAGATTCGTGCAATTGTCCGGTCGGTCTGAGCGGGATTGGTGGGGCGAACGCAATCAAGGGGACGCCCGAATCGCGTCCCAAGCACTTGTTCAACCCGCTGCAGAATGCGGTCGTCAGCTGGACCTCTCCTGCGAACAGCAAACTCCTGCTCGAGGGGGCGGCGTCGTTCCAAGGGCTGAAGGTGCAGGCGGAGCCGCTCGAAGGCGCATCGTCGAACATCGCGATCACTGACGTCGGACTGGGTCTGGAGTACGGCGGCCTCGCAGGCGGCGGGCTGCCGACCGGCAATACGTTCTACGGAACCAGACAGCGCCGGTACGTCAAAAGATATACGGGCCGCTTCGCGGCGTCCTATGTGACCGGGTCGCACACGTTCAAAGCAGGTTTCACGATGCTCCGGTACAACCTCGGCCGCGAAGATATCTACGACGACTCCGACGCTGTCGAGGGCGGCCGCGCGTACGTCTTCCGCAACCAGGTGCCGATTCAGGTCCGGCTGTGGGCGGTGCCATTCGAGTTCGTGGAGCACACGACGACCACCGGGATCTACGCTCAGGATCAGTGGGTGGTCAGGAAGCTCACGCTGAACCTTGGCCTGCGGTACGACAGTCTGTTGGGAACGGCCCCGGCTCACCACTTGCCAGCCGGCTACTTCGTTCCGGCGCGCGACTTCCCGGCAGCCAACAACATACCGAATTACAAGAATCTCGATCCGCGGGTCAGCGCTACGTACGACTTGTTTGGCAACGGCAAGACCGCCGTCAAAGCATCGCTCGGCCGATACGTGCCCTGGTTGGTCGGAACGGTCGGCAACCCCCAGAGCGGTCAACCCGCGTTCGCCACCATCAATTGGAACGACTCGTTCTACGGTCCTGGCGACGCGCGCACGGGCAATTTCGCTCCCGACTGCGATTTGAAGAACGTGAACGGCAGCGGCGAGTGCGGACCTTGGAACGACCGCGGGTTCGGCCAGGTCAGGGCCGGGACGCGTTTTGCGAAGGACGCGACCGAGGGTTTCAACAAGCAGCAGTACAACTGGCAAACGTCGGTGTCGCTGCAACACGAACTGCGTCCGGGCGTGGCGCTCAATGTCGGATACTTCCGTACGTGGTTTGGGAACTTTCTCATCACCGACAACGCGGCAACCACGGCGGCTGACTACGATAGGTTCTGCGTCACGCTGCCGTCGACCGACTCTCGCTTGCCCGACGCCGGCCAGCAGCGCTGCGGCTTCTTCGACGTCAAGCCGAGTCTTTTCGGTGTCGTGGATAACCTCCGAACTCTCGGGTCCAATTACGGGCGTCGCACGGAAGTTTTCGATGGCGTGGATGTGACGCTGACGGCGCGCCTCGCTCAAGGTGCGCAGTTCTCGGGCGGGCTCAGCACCGGCCGCACCGTAACTGACGCCTGCGAGCTCGCGCAGAAGGTTCCAGAGGCGCTGTTCGGTGTTGACGGTACGGTGAATGGGGCCAACAACGGGCTTGCGGCGCTGACGTCTGGAGTCGCGGGCTCCTGGAGCTCCATGCTGGCCTGTAAGATCAGCCCACCCTGGTCGGCGGGAACCCAGGTGAAATTCCTGTTCGTGTATCCGTTGCCGTGGGACCTTCAGTTCAGTGCGATCTATCAGAACTTTCCTGGCGTGCCTGTTACGGCGACCTATGCGGTCACCAACGCGCTCGTGGCACCATCGCTCGGCCGCAACATCGCCGCGTGCGGCGCAAACTGCGCTCCCACGAGCAGCTTCGGCAACATCGAGTTGATGTCGCCGGGGGTCGCCTACGAGAATCGCCAGCAGCAGGTCGACTTGCGGTTCGCGCGACGCTTCAGGGCGGGACGGGCGAGCCTGCGGCCAAGCCTGGATCTGTCGAATCTTCTGAACGCCGGCAGCATCTACGCGGCCAACAGCGGATTCGGGTCACAGTGGCTCGTCCCGTACGAAATCCAGGGTGGGCGTCTGGCACGGATCAATGTTCAGATCGAGTTCTAATGGTGCGCACATCCACTGCATGAAGACGCCAAAGAAGGGATTGTTCATCGCGAGCTGCGTAGCCGTCGCGTGCGCCCTGGCGTCTCCAGTCATGGCGCAGTGGGTCAATGTGCTTCAGGCCGGAACGCCTCGTACGCCGGATGGCAAACCTGATCTGACGGCGCCCGTGCCGCGAACGACGGACGGAAAACCCGACCTGTCGGGAATCTGGCGGCGGCCGCGTGGTTCCCAGCCCGCCACGGGGGGGGCGGACGGCATCGGCACGGGCATCGAAGTGCTCTTTCAACCATCCGGCGAAGCCATCTACAAGGCTCGTGGCGACAGCAATGGCAAAGGGATGCCGAGCGAACGATGTTTACCGCACGGCATCACGAAGGCGTTCTCGGTTCCGGAGCCGTTCAAGATCGTGCAGACGCCCGGGCTCACGCTGATTCTCCACGAGGAGTTCAATCACTACCGTCAGATCTTCACCGATGGCCGCCGCGTCCCTGAACGTCGCGCGCCAACCGCCTTCGGGTACTCACGCGGCGTGTGGGAGGGCGACACGTTCGTGGTCGACACGACCGGATCGGTCGATGACGCATGGCTCGATTTTCGGGGGCATCCTGCGACCAACGCGCTCCACCTTGTCGAGCGATATCGCCGCCGCGACTTCGGGCATCTCGAGATTCAGTTCACCATCGACGATCCGAAAGCGTATCGACAACCGTGGAGCGTCACGATGACCTTCGAACTGCTGCCGGACACGGAGCTGATCGAACACATCTGCGACAACGAGCGGGATGCCGCTGACCTCGTGGGCAACTAGGCGTCGTGAGAAAAGTTCTGGCGCGGTGGATCGGCAGCGGCATTTCGATCGCGTTGCTCGTGTGCGGCGTTGCCAGTGCGCAGCAGCCGCGGTTGCCGAGGACGCCAGATGGCCGCCCCGATCTGTCGGGAGTGTGGCGCACCGCCAGCAATCGATACCTGACGGACCTCTCGGCTGGTAGCGCACGACTGGTGTTTCAGCCGTGGGCTCGAACGTTGTACAACGAACGGCGCGTCGCCAATGGAAAGGGCCGCCCGTCCGAGCGGTGCCTTCCCCGAGGTGTGCCGGCCATGATGCTGGCTCACGACGAGCCCTGGAAGGTCGTGCAGACGCCGGGCGCTGTCTTCATCCTCTTCCAGGAGTCACTTCACTACCGGCAGATCTTCACCGACGGCCGACCGTTTCCTGATGACGCGCCTCCGAGCTGGCTCGGGTACTCCACTGGCCACTGGGACGGCGACACGCTCGTGGCCGAAACGATTGGCCTCAGCGAAGAAACGTGGCTCGACGATGGCGGCCATCCCCACAGTGACGCGCTTCACGTC
>DASTZI010000106.1:0-35997 GCA_035764385.1 Vicinamibacterales bacterium | reverse complement strand
GCGCCTCCCGGCTGCGCGAATACGGGTAATTGAACACCGGCGACGGCGACACCTGCCCTCGCGACGGCGCGTATTCGAGCGGCAGCATGTTGCCGCCGTATCTGGCAAGCGCATCGCCGTCGTTACGGCTCACCGGTTGTGTTTCGTCCGGATGATGCTCCGCGAAGCTCGTGTCGAAGAGATTCACGATTGGCAGGTCGAGCACGTCCATCCAGATCACCGGAGTCGATCCGAGATTGCCGTGATCGTGGAAGGTCCACGACGGCGTCAGCACGAAGTCGCCGGTCTGCATCGTCGTGCGCTCGCCGTCGACGGCGGTGTAGCCGCCGCCGTCACCTTCGACGATGAAACGAAGTGCGGATGCCGTATGGCGATGACTCGCTGCGACCTCACCCGGTTGGATCAGTTGGAGACCCGCGTACAGGCTCTGCGTGATTTGCGAAGCGCCGCGGATCCCAGGATTCTCCAGAACGAGCACGCGCCGCTCCGCTTCCTGCACGGTCAACAAACGGCCCGCTTCCATCAACAACGCACGAACCTCGTCGTACTGCCAGAGCGCGGGCACGACCGCCGGGTTCGGTTTCGGGAGCACCAATCGATTGAGCACCTCCCAGAGCGGCGCCGTGTGGATGCGATCCAGACGGCCATAGAACTCCTGCCGCTCGGGCGAGGACTCGGGCTTGACGACAAAGGAAGCGGTCTCGTGCATTACGTCATCCTTGATACGGCGACACCGGCCTCCGCGACGGTCGCGGCCTGCCCCGCCGAAGTCGAAGGCGAAGGCGCGGCGGCGCGCACGCGAAGACGCATCGTGCCGATCTGTTCGATCGTGGCGACGATCTCATCGCCTGCTTCGATCGGGCTCACCCCCTCGGGCGTCCCGGTGAAGATTACGTCGCCCGGATAGAGCGTGTAGAACGACGAGGCGAGCTCGATCAGCTCGGGCACACTGAGAATCAGGCGGCTCGTATTCGATTTCTGGCGCTGCTCGCCGTTCACCGCGATCTCCAGATCGAGATCGCCGGGATCGGCAATCTCATCGGCCGTGACCAGCCATGGCCCGAGCACCGAGTGCGTGTCGACCGATTTGCGGAAGCTGCGGTCTTCGCTGCCGCGAATCGTGATATCGAGACCAATCGTGTAGCCCGCAATGTATTCCATCGCATCGACGCGCGGGATGTTGCTTCCCTCCTTGCCGATCACGACCGCAAGCTCCACCTCGTGATCCGTCCGACGATCCGGCTTGCGGATGACAACCCCTTCTCCCGGGCCAACGAGCGAGCTGGTTGCCTTCAGGAACAAACCGGCCGTGTGTATCGTCACGGTGTGGGCCGGGTTGTTCTGGTGCAGCGCCTTGTCAGCGCGCACTTCGTCGAGATGCGCGTGGTAGTTGACAGGTGCGGCGACGAGCTTGCCAGGGCTCGCCACTGGACTCAGAAACATGCGTTCGGCCACTGGAAGCGGCACTGTGTTTGTCGCCAGCGACTGCGCACGCGTCACTACCTCTGGCAGATGAGCAATCAGCGGGTCGTGCTTCGGCAGCGGATAGCGCACCTGCGGAAGCACATCGAGCGCCGAGGTGACGTCCCGGACGGATTCTCCGTCTACGATGCCCAGCCTGTTGTCGTCGAAGCGACACAACCGCATGCGAAACCTGTCCCCCTTCTCAAAAGCTGAACTTCAGCGGGAACTACATGATACGTGGATTGGCGGCGGCCACAGCATTGACAACGCGCTTGTGCGCGGCGCTATGATGGCCGCCGCGTACGGAATCTTGTACGCCTCCTCGTCCTTTCCTCTTCCGTTGAGGGGTTTCATGAAGATGATGGTGGTTCGTACTTGGCTCGGTGGAGTGTTTGTGCTCGTCGCCGCCCTGCTGCTCAGCGGCATCCCTGCCAACGCGCAAGTTGGATCGACGGCACAGATCAATGGCACCGTGAAAGATTCGAGCGGCGGTGTGTTGCCGGGTGCTGACGTCACCGTGACGCAGACGAACACCGGGTTCACGCGATCGGTCGTCACCAACGAAACGGGGTCCTTTACGATTCCGAACCTTCCGATCGGGCCGTACAAGCTGGAAGTGGCGCTCTCCGGTTTCCGGACGTACGCGCGGACAGGCATCGTGCTGCAGGTCAGCAGCAACCCCGTCATCCCCGTGACGCTGGCGCTGGGCGAGTTGAGCGAGACCGTGGCCGTCGAAGGAGCGGCGCCGCTCATCGAGACGCGCAACCCGGGTGTCGGACAGGTGATCGAGAACGCGCGCATCCTGGAGCTGCCGCTCAACGGGCGCAACCCGGTCGATCTGATCGAGCTCGCGGGCGCGGCCGTGCACGGCGCGACGGCGTCGACGCGCAGCATGCAGGGGAGCTCGGGCGGCGTGGAGATCGCGGTGGCCGGCGGTCTCGGCAGCAGTACCGCGTATGTGCTCGACGGCGCGATGCACAACAATCCGTACGACAACCTCGGTCTGCCGCTGCCGTTTCCTGACGCGCTGCAGGAGTTCCGCGTCGAGACGGGCGCGCTCACGGCCGGCAGCGGCGTGCACACGGGCGCGTCGGTCAACGCCGTCACGAAGTCCGGCACGAACATGTTCCACGGCGACGCGTTCGAGTTCTGGCGCAACCACCGCTTCAATGCCCTGCATCCGTTTGCCGCGCGGCGCCCCGACGGCACGCGCCAAGACGACGGCCTCAATCGCAACCAGTTTGGCGGGACGTTCGGTGGGCCGATTCGAAGGGATCGGCTGTTCTTCTTTGGCGGCTACCAAGGCACCTACATCCGGCAGACGCCGACGAGCAACGTCGCATTCGTGCCGACACCCGCGATGCTCGCCGGAGACTTCACGGCGGCAGCGGCGCCGGCGTGCAACGCGGGACGCCAGCTCACGTTGCTCGGACCGTTCGTGAACAACCGCATCAGTCCCGCCGCCTTCAGCCCTGCGGCGGTGAAGATCGCGCAGAAGCTGCCCACATCAACCGATCCATGCGGGCGCGTCACCTTTGGACAGGCATCGGAGACCAACGAAGGCCAGGGCGTGGGCCGCGTCGACTACCAGCTCAACACGGCGCACTCGATGTTCGGGCGCTATATCGGCACCTCGTACGCCAGCCCGCCGCCGCTGCGCAAGACGCCGGACAACCTGCTCGCCGCGACCCGCGGGGGCTTCGACAACCTGGCGCAGACCTTGACGGCGGGCGAGACATGGGTCCTGAGCTCGTCCGCGGTCAACTCCTTCCGCGCGGCGTGGAATCACACCAACATCCATCGTGAACACGAGGGCTTCTTCTCGGCGCCCGACGTGGGCGTGAACATGTTCTCGTTCCTCAAGGATTACACCGTCTTGAGCGTCACCGGCGCGTTCGATCTGGGGAGCGCCATTCAGACTGAGGCGCGCTACAACACGACCACCCTGCAGGTAGGCGACGACTTCACGCTGCTTCGCGGCGGTCATCAGATCGCGCTCGGGACCAACGTGGCGCACTGGGACTCGTTCACGCAGGCGAACGTTCGCGCGATGGGCAATTTCACGGTCAACGGCCAGGTGACAGGGCTCGGTCTCGCGGACTTCCTGCTCGGCGACGTCAGCCAGTTCATCCAGGCGAATCCGAACTTCCTGGACATGCAGGAGTGGTACGCGGCGCTCTATGCCAACGACACATGGCGGATGGGGCCGCGTTTAACGCTGAACTACGGCGTGCGCTGGGAGCCGTTCTTCCCGCAGCAGATCAACAACGGCTTCATCTACAACTTCGATCTCGACCGGTTCCGGAAAGGCGTCAAGAGCACCGTCTTCCCGAAGGCGCCGGCGGGGCTGTTGTATCCGGGCGACACAGGCTTTGTCGGCGACAAGTCGGGCATGAACAAACAGTGGACGAACTTCGCACCGCGCGTGGGCGCCGCGTGGGACCTCACCGGCGACGGCCGGACGTCGCTGCGCGCCGGCTACGCGCTCGGCTACGACTTCGTCAACGCGCAGTACCACTTGAATACATCGGTGGCGCCGCCCTGGGGCACTGACGTGCGCATCTTCAGCACGAGCCTCGACGATCCCTTTGCCGCCGTTCCGGGCGGCAATCCCTTCCCGCGCGTGTTCGACGCCAACGCCGTGTTCCCCCTCGGCGGCCAGTATCTTGCCGTCGATCCGAGCACGAAGAACACGCGGAAGCAGTCGTGGAACGTCGTCATCGAACGGCAGATCGGCGGGAATATGGCCGTGTCGGCGAGCTACATCGGCAACTACACCGATCGCCTCTGGAACATGAAGGCGCTCAATCCCGGACTGTTCCTCGGCCTCGGCCCGTGCACCCTGCCCGACGGCACGTCCCAGCCGGTCTGCTCGACGCAGGCGAACCTAAATCAGCGGCGGGCGCTTAATTTCGAGAATCCCGTCGAGGGGCGCTTCTTCAGCGGCCTCGATTTCCACGATGCCAGCGGCACTCGCACGTACAAGGGCCTCCTGCTCGCATTCCAGCGGCGCTCGGCGAACGGCCTCACCCTCAGCGGCAACTACACGCTGTCCTCATGCGTGGGTCATCCGACGCAGGATCTGCCGAACATCGGCACCGGCTGGTCCAAGCCCGACGACCCCGACTTCGATCGCGGCCGCTGCAACGAGGACCGGCGGCACATCGTCAATGCTACGGCCGGGATCCGGACGCCGGAGATCGGCAGCGGCGTCGCCGCCGCCATCACGCAGGACTGGCGCGTGAGCGGCGTCCTGCGTGCCCAGTCGGGCGCGCCGCTGACGATCATGACCGGCATCGATCAGGCGATGAACGGGCTCATCACGAATCAGCGCGGCAATCTGATTGCCGGACAGAGCCCGTACGGCGATAAGACGCCGAATAACTGGCTGAACCGCGCCGCGTTCGCGCAGCCGGCTCTCGGCACCTTCGGCAACACGACGCGCGGCCAGTTCTTCGGGCCGTCCTGGTGGTCGGTGGACATGGTGCTGTCGCGCATCTTCGCGCTGGGCACGGGGCCGAATCTCGAAGTGCGCGCCGAGGCATTCAACGTGCTGAACACCGTGCGGTGGGGCGATCCGAGCACGGCGCTCAACGACCCGAACTTCGGCAAAATTCTCCCGCGGCCGGTGCAAAACGTGAACGCTCCGACCAACACGACCAATCCGGCCACGTTGACCGGTGCTGGCGATCCGCGCATTATGCAGTTCGCGGTGAAGTACACCTTCTGACTGAGGATCGCGGCATGAACACGCCGGCCGTGCGGCTTGGCAACACCATCAACGTCACCGAGATCGTCGACAACTCGCCGTTTACGCCGCTGCACTGGCGCTCCTTCACGCTGTGCATGGCCTGCCTCGTGATGGATGGCTTCGACGTCCAGGTGCTCGGCTACACCGCGCCCTCGATCGTCCGTGATTGGGGCGTGGCGGCCGCGACGCTCGGACCGGTGTTCGCCGCGGCCAATTTCGGCGTGCTGCTCGGAGCGCTGTTCATCAGCATGCTGGCCGATCGCATCGGGCGCCGTCCCGTCATTGTCGCGGCTGCGCTCTGCGTCGGCGTGATGACGATCCTGACTGGACGCGTGACCTCGGTCCCGCAACTGCTCGTGATGCGGTTCCTCACCGGCATCGGCCTGGGCACCATCGTGTCAAACGCCAGCTCGCTCGTCGGCGAGTACGGCTCCAAGCGGATGCGGGCGACGCTGATCATGTATTCGGGCGTCGGATTCACCGGCGGCGCGGCGTTCGGCGGCTTCGTCGCCACGGCGCTCATCCCCGCCTACGGCTGGCAGTCGGTGTTCTATTTTGGTGGCGCCGTTCCGCTCGTCATCGGCTTGATCATGCTCGTCGCGCTGCCCGAGTCGCTGCAGTTCATGGCGTTGCGCGGCAAAAGTCCCGGCAAACTTGCGATGTGGCTGAATCAGGTCGATCCATCGGTGAAGGCAACGCCCAACGATGAATTCGTGGTTCGCGAGGAAAACAAGGCCGGCGTGCCGATCCGCCACCTGTTCCGTGAGGGACGGGCCGTGGCGACGATCGTGTTCTGGGTCGTCAACTTCATGAACCTATTGAATCTCTATTCGCTGGCGAGCTGGCTGCCGACGGTCGTGCGCGACGCGGGCTACTCGACGCAGACGGCGGTGCTCGTCGGAACGGTGCTGCAGGTCGGCGGGACACTCGGAACCGTCGGTCTTGCCTCGCTCGTGGCGCGGGCGGGATTTGTCCCCATCATGAGCGCGACATTCGTGCTCGGTGCCATCACGGTCGCACTGATCGGGCAGCCCGGGATCGCCCTTTCGCTCCTCTACGTCATCGTCTTCGTCGCCGGTTGGTGCATCGTCGGCAGTCAGCCTGCGTTGAACGCGCTGTCGGGCGCCTACTATCCGACCTACATCCGTTCGACGGGCATCGGCGCGGGGCTTGGCGTCGGCCGCATCGGCGCCATCGTCGGGCCGGTGATCGGCGGGATCTTCATCGCGCAACATTGGTCCACGCGCGACATCTTCCTTGCGGCTGCGATCCCAGCGTCGATCTCGGCGATCGCGATGTTCTCGCTGCGGTTCGTTGTCGGCACGCGGTTAGGACGCGCGTCCGGGACGAACTGATATGACACTAAGACGGTTTCTGCGGGTGGGCAGCGGGATCCGGGATTCGGGATGACGACGGTTAGCGCTTGGCGCGCTTGTCCACCACGATTTCGCCACCCTTGATCACCATGGTGGCGTTGAGCAGATTCCAATAACCGACTAAAGGGTTCGCGGGAAGTACGACGATGTCGGCCAGCTTGCCGGCTTCGAGCGTGCCGATGTCTTTGCTCATTTGCACGAACGCGGCGCTGTTGGGCCCCATCAGCTTCACGATGTCCTTCATCGAAAACATCAGATTCAGCGTCTTGAGCTCCTGCGCCAAGCCCTTCACCGGCAAATAACCAGTATCGGTGCCGAAGCCGTAGACGACACCGTTATCCCACAAGGTGCGCGCGTTGACCGCTTTGTAGCCGGCCTCCTGTCCGCGGCCTTCGCCATCGAGGATGTCCTCGGGCCATCGCTTGCCGTCGCGGAACGTTGGCACGTTGTCCTGCCTGAACGCGTCAAACAGCGGCACGCCGAACGCGGTCGTCGACAGGTTCAAGACACCGGCGGCCACGACCTTGCGCGCTTCCTCATCGGTGACCCACCCGAAATGCGGTGTGTGCACCAGAAGGGGCACGCCCGCATCGACGGCAGCGATCATGGCCTCTGGACTGACCGCATGAACCATCACGAGCGCGCCTGCTTTCTTGCTTTCGTCGACGATGGCGCGCAGGTTCTCGAGCTGGGTGGCGGTTGGAGGTTTCGGATTGATGGTCTCTTCGCCGATGAATCTGATTCCCAGTGCCACCAGTCGTCGGAGCTCGGCTCTGGCTTGCTCGGGGGTTCCGGTGTTCAGGTTCACTTGCGCGGCAGGTACGACTCGCGGTCCCTTCAGTGCACCCGAGTCGATCCGGCGCTTCAGTTCCAGGTTTCCTTCGGCAGGCCCGCCGCCGGCAAGCAGCGTTGTGTACCCCGCCTCGAGGAACTCCTGCATCCGCTGCGCGGCCTGATCCTTCAGCCACTGGTCCGCATTGCCGCTGATGATGTGCCGGTGCCCGTCGATGAAGCCGGGCATGACCGTCATGCCGCGCCCATCAATCACCCGTGTGCCGGCTGGCGCGGTCGCTCCGGCACCCACCGTGGCGATCCGGCCGCTTCGAACAACCAGCGTCCCCGTCTCGATGACCGACCCGGTGCCAACTATGATGCGGGCGTTTGAAATGACCAGATCCTGCGCGCCGGCGCGGCACGGCAGCGCCAGCGATGCCAGCATCATCAACACGAGGACGGGCGGCTTGTTCATGGCGAGAGGATATGCTGAACAGACTTCCGCTGGGTGCGACCGCCGGACTAGGGCGAACTGCGCCCTGCTAATCCTTCTGGCAGATTACCAGCGACCAGATCTTCGGAAAGTTCACCTTTGAGATCGAGAGCGGCTGAAGGTCGGCCTGGGCGAGAAACCCTGGCAGGTCGAGATCGGACTTGAAGCCGATGTGAACGGTGAACGGCGAAATGGCGCGCTCGAGACGCGACAAGATCGCGTTGGCGCTCCGGAAGTGGTTCACGATGACGATCTTCCCGCCCGGCCTGCAGACGCGCCGCATCTCCTTGACGACCTGAATGGGATCCGGAACGACGCTCACCAGGTAGGGAGCGTAGACGATGTCGAACGTGTCGTCGGCGAAGATGAGTTGCGCGGCATCCATTTCCTGAAGCCGGACGTGGCGCAGGCCTTCGCGGCGCACGCGCTCGCGGGCCTTTTCCAACATCGACGCGGATAAATCGATGCCGGTGACCGAACAGGTGGTCGGGTAAAGCGACGTGTTGATGCCGGTACCGACGCCTACTTCGAGGACGCGATCACCTGGCTTGATCGCCATCCGCTCGATCGCGACGAGCCGCCCGTGATGCAGCGTCGGGCCAAAGATGACGTCATAGACCTTTGCCAGCTTTTCGTAGACGCGATTAACAAAGGCGTTTTCGACGGCTGTGACTGAAAGAGCGCGGGTGGCAACGTCGGATCCAAAATCCTCGTTCTCACGATCGAACAGCATTTTCGAAGGCCTGACTATATGCGTTCTCAGCCTTATCGAACAAGCTAAAAGCGTCAGGCTGAGGCCGCGATGCCGTCGAGCACCGCAAGCGCCGAGTCGATCCGACCCCCAGGCGCGGCGATATGGACACCCTGCACCATGGTGCGGATCGCATTGACCGTCTCCCGTGCAATCGCGATTCCCTCAGCAGCGGCCGCCTCTGCACCGTCTGCGCGCCGCATGCGCTCGAGTACCTGATCGGGTACGCGTACGCCCGGCACTTCATTCGCCATGAACTCGGCATCGATGAGGCTCTCGAACGGCCAGACGCCAGCCAGTAGAGGTATGCCGCACGATTCGATGCGTTTGTAAAGGCGTTCGAACGTCGCGGCGTCGAACACTGGTCGAGTGATGGCAAATTCGGCACCCGCCTCGACCTTGTATTCGAAGCGTCTCACCTCGGAATCGAGACTTTCGGCGCCAGGATTAACACGGACCCCGATATGGAAGCCCGTCGGCGTCCCAATGCCCTGTCCGCCGATGTCCAGCCCTTGATTGAGGCGCGTGATCACGTTGGTCAGACCGATCGAATCGACGTCATAGACCGCAGTCGCGTCGGGGTAATCGCCGACCATCCGCGCGTTGCCGGTAACCACGACGAGGTTGCGAATCCCCATCGCATGCGCACCGAGTAGATCGGACTGCATACCGAGCAGATTCCGATCGCGACAGGAGAATTGCAGGACTGTCTCGATCCCCGCCTTCTGCTGAACAAGCACTGCGAGCGCCAGCGCGCTCATGCGCGGCCCACGAGGGCCGTCAGGAATGTTGACGACATCGACGCCGCGGATCTTCAGTGCGCGCGCCTGCTCGATGATCTCGTCGCCGACAAAGCCTTTGGGCGGCAGCAGTTCGACAATTGTCGCGAAGCGGCCGGCCGCCAATGCTGCCGAGAGGTCGGATTTTTCCGCGCGGGAGACAGAAGGATTTACCGGGTCCAAAAGGACCCGGCCTCCGCTGTCTGTTGATCGCTCCTCTGTCTGTGGAGGGCGGGACCTTTCGGACCCGCCAGACTCGCGCGCTGCCGACTTTCCGACGTTGACCTGTTTGATTGCCGCCTTCATCTGACGGATATGCTCCGGCGTCGTGCCGCAGCATCCGCCAACGAGCCTGACGCCCTGCTGCGCGAAGCGGCGCGCGTAGGACGCCATGTACTCCGGCGACGAGAGGTAGATGTTCCGGCCTTCGATGTCGCGCGGACGGCCGGCGTTCGGCTGCGCCGAGAGGCGTGCGCGTGTGACCGCCGCTATGCGCTCGATCGTTTCGAGCATATGTGCGGGGCCGATGCTGCAATTCACACCGACGAGATCGGCGCCGCGCCGTTCCATCTCGGGCGCAAACTGCTCCGGGGGCGTGCCGTCCAGGCTGTTGCCGTCGTCTTCGATCGTCATCTGCGCGATGATGGGCAGGTTCGAGACGCTCCGCACCGCGGCGATCGCTGCGCCGATCTCGTTCAGATCTCGGAAGGTTTCGAGGATAAACGCATCGACGCCGCCGGCGGCAAGCGCCTCCGCCTGTTCACGAAAGAATGCCTCGGCCTCGTCGGTCCCCATCTTCCCCCACGGCTCGATGCGAACGCCCAACGGACCGATGGCCCCGGCGACATAGACCTGATCGCGCGCCGCTTTGCGTGCAAGGCGCGCGGCTTCGGTGTTGATCTCGCGCACCTTGTCGCCAAGACCGAAGGACCGCAGCTTGACGCGATTGGCGCCAAACGTGTTGGTCTCCAGGACATCGGCACCCGCGCGGACGTAATCCTGATGGACGTCCATCACCGTGTCCGGCGACATGATATTCAGCGAATCGAAGCAGCGGTTGATGAACACGCCCCTCGCGTAGAGCATCGTGCCCATGGCGCCGTCGCAGACGAGCACGCGTTCATCGAGCGCTTGAAGAAATGGCCTACTGATCAACCTTTTGATACTCCAGGGTCGCCGTGTCTATGAGCAGATATGAACGGTTCACGCGATCGATGCAGACCGAGCGAACGCCTTCGCGGACTGTCTCCACGAACCGATGATGGTGGCCGCACAAGTGCAGCCGCGGCTTCATCGACGCAAGCACGTCATTGATGGCGGGTTTTCCCGCGTCGCGCCTGAACGGCTTACGGCCCTCCTCCGGCTCATCGACAATGACGAAGGGACGCGCGGCCTCGTGCGTCATCAGGATATCGATGCCGCGCATTTGTTTGCACGCCTCGACCTGCTCGCGGACGAAATGCCGGCGCTTGTCGTCACGTGGCTTGTGCGGCAACGCTGCGGCCGCCGTTGCGTACCACGTCGGCGCATAGGTGCCGCCGAGGCCCGCGACGGTCAGCGGTCCAACGGTGCGCGACGTTCCATTCGGGATGAAATAAAGGTTTGCGATCATGTCGCGCCCGGATTCCCAGGCGGCAATCCTATCGAAATCCTCGTTGTTGCCCTTGATCCAGTACAGCGGCGCTGAAGGATCCGGATATGCCCCGGTGCGGCTCGCCACGTCGCCGACGCACAACCAGAACGGCACTTCAGGGTGCCGTTCCATCGCGGCGCGCATCGCGTCGAAGTTGCCGTGGATGTCGGCGAGGGCGCCTATCAGCATCGTGGTCACCTGTGGCGCGAACCTTTACGGTTCCTGCCACTGGCGACTAACGGCTTGCGGGCAGCTTCGCGTTGGCCTGCGCCGGGACGAGCAGATCCTGTTTGTCCCAGATGAAATCGTCCTTGCTGTAGACCGCGAGCTCGTAATCCTTCCCCATGAAAATCGCCGAGACGGGGCAGGCCTCCTCGCAGTACCCGCAGAAAATGCAGCGCGTCTTGTGAATCTGGTACACCTTCGCGTATCGAGGACCCGCCATCACGGTGCCGTCGTTTTCCTCTGCCTCGAGGTAAATGGCATCCGCCGGACATGCGACCGAGCACAGCCCGCACGCGACGCACTTCTCGAGCCCGTTCTCGTCGCGCATCAGCACCTGTTTACCGCGGTATTTTGGAAACATCGGCACTTTTTCGTAGGGATAGTTCACCGCCACCTTCGGCTTGAACATGTGCCGAAACGTCGTCATCAGCCCGGTAATCAGGGGTCGAATCATTCTGGCGATCATAACCCGGCTGGTTGGTCGGTTGGTGGTGAGTGGTTCGTCGGCAGCCACCAACAACCAACCACTAACCACCAACCGACCATGGGATTTGCTTACAATGGGCGGCAATGCTCGATGGCGCCAAATTCCTGTCGGCAGAGCAATTCCTGCTGACGACGCTCATCGTCAAGCTCGCGGTGATTGCAGTGCTGGCGACAATGCTCGCGCGCTACCACCGCTTCCGGCACATTCTGATTTTCGAGCGCCGCGGGTGGCTCGACCGGCTCGTCTTCACGCTCGCGCTCGGCATCCCGCTCATGGCGGGGGTCACCTCGCGGCTGCTCCTTAACTACCGAGCCGCCGATCTCTCGCTCGAAGGCGCCTTTCTTGCCGGCCTCATCGCCGGACCCTACGCCGGTGCACTCGTCGGCGTTCTCGTGGGCATCCCGGCTGCGATCGCCGGAGAAGTGATCGCGCTTGCGTTCGCCGTCGGTTGCGGTTTCGCTGGTGGCGGCCTTCGCGAGGCGTGCCCGAAAGAGACCATTTGGGAGTTCACACCATTCGTCTTCATCGATCTCCCGAAACATGTCTGGAGGATGGTGCGGAAGCTGGGGTTCAGCTGGCAGGTGTGGCTGCTGCTGGCACCCGTCGCCCTTGAGTTGTTACGGCAAACACTCGGAGCCCGATTCGGCGCGAATCGTCTTTTCTATCCGGGCGCCGAGCTCGGCACGCCGTCGCCGTCGATGATGCTGCTCATCGTCCTCGCCACTGTCCTGGCAGTCGCTATGCCGATCAAGATCTGGAACAGCGCGCGCATCGAACACCGGCTGCAGGAACAGGAGAAGCTGCTGCTGGCGGCGAAGATTGAAGCACTCAAGAGTCAAATCAATCCACATTTCCTGTTCAACACGCTGACATCTGTTTCGTCGCTCATCCGGTCTGAGCCGGAAACGGCGCGCACGTTGATCAGCAAGCTCTCCGCGTTGCTGCGCCGGCTGCTTCGCAGCCAGGAGCACTTCGTCACGCTGCGCGACGAAATCGAAGCGATCGACGAATATCTCGACATCGAAGTCGTACGTTTCGGGCCGAAACTTCGCGTGCGCAAGGATATTGCCCCCGACACGCTCGACCTCGTGGTGCCGAGCATGATCCTGCAACCGCTGGTCGAAAACTCGATTAAGCATGGGTTTTCGCGGAAGGTGGGAGCCGGGACAATCGTCATTCGCAGCTGGCGCGAACAGGCCCGCGTCATGATTGAGGTCGAAGACGACGGGATGGGGTTCCTGTTGGAGCGTCTCGAGCAGCCGATGGCCAGCGGCATCGGTCTCGCCAACGTGCGGGAGCGCCTTCGCGTAATTTACGGCACGACGTACCACCTCGTGCTCGCAAGCGAACCCGGCAAGGGCACTCGCGCCCGCATCGAGATTCCGGAGCTGATGGCGGCCGAGCAGATAACGGCATGACTTGGTTGGTAGTTGGTAGTTGGTGGTTCGCCGTTGATCTTGGGCACGACGCCCATAACCGCGCCGCTGGCCACCAACCATCAACCACCAACCACGAACTATGAGGATTGTCGTCGTCGACGACGAGCAGCTTGCTCGCGAGGAGTTGTGCTACCAGCTGGGGCAGCTCGGAACGACGGAAATCGTCGCGCAGGCGGCCAATGGCCTCGAGGCGATTGCCGCGGTCGAGCGGCATGAGCCGGATCTTGTCTTTCTGGACGTCCAAATGCCCGGCCTGACGGGTTTTGAGGTCGCTCGCCGGCTTCTGCAGCGCGATGACGAGTCGCCGGCACTCATTTTTGTCACCGCTTTCGACCAGCACGCCATCGAGGCGTTCGAAGTGAACGCGGTCGATTACCTGCTCAAGCCGGTCGACGTGACCCGGCTGGAACAGGCCCTCCAGCGCGCCAGGCGCAGGTTGAGCTCGGATCGCGCCTCCGGCCAGGGCCCACTAAACGACCAGCTCGAACGAATCGTAAAGATGATGTCGTCGGACCGGCAGGTAAGGCGGGATCAGGTGGCTGTCAAGGTGGGCGAGCGGTTTTTGCTCGTTCATGCAGACGACATCATCTATGCCTCGCTGGCCGACGAGTCGATTAACATAGTGACAGGCCATGTGGCCGGCAGTTCCAACTACCGGACACTGGACGACCTGCAGGCGCGGCTCGACCCTGAGGTATTCTGGAGAGTCCACCGCTCGCATTTGGTCAACATCAACAAGATCAAGGAGATAGTGCCCTGGTTCAGCCGGAATTACATCCTCAGGATGAAGGACGCCAAGAGCACGGAGATCCCGGTGAGCCGCTCGCAGACCAAACGGCTCCGGGAGTATCTGAAGCTGTAACCGACCTTTCCGCCCAGGCCCCGGCGCTCGACGACCTCCAGGCGGCCGACGCTGCTCCGGCCACACTGATGTCGTTCGAGCTCGCTGTCCCCACGGAGCCGGACGACCACCGCACGACGCGGATGATGCAGCAGCTCGCCGTCTGGCGCGACGAACTGCTTGCGTGGTTCAAGACGCTGTTCTCGGCCGCGATCTACGCCACGTTGATTGTCACCTTCGGGTTTCAGGTCGCACGCGTCGAAGGCCTGAGCATGGCGCCAACGCACGAGGATCAGGACCGCCTGATCGTCAACAAGTTCGTCTATCGGGTCAGCGCTCCGCGTCGCGGCGACATCGTGATGCTCTATTACCCGCTTAATCCGGACAAGTCCTTCGTCAAGCGCGTGATTGCCGAGGAGGGCGACACGGTGCGCATCGTGGACGGCCGCGTATATGTCAACGATGTGCCGATGGACGACCGGTTCGTCGCGCCTGAGTTCCGCAGCCACGACGACTTCGGACCAACCGTCGTGCCCGAGGGTTATTACTTCGTGATGGGTGACCATCGGAACAACAGTTCCGACAGCCGTCACTGGGGCTTTGTGCCCAAGAAGTACATCATCGGAAAGGTCCAGCTGCGGTGGTGGCCTATACCCACCGCGCATGTTTTCTAGAGCGCGGCTGTAATTCAACGTTCAAAATGCAAATTGCAAACCTCACTGGGGTTTGCATCCTGGGGGTGAAGGCGCAACGCTTCACCCCTTTTTGGTATACGAGTAGTGTTTGCTTTTGAATTTTGAATTTGCATTGAAGTCAACCGACCGCCACCGTTCCGTCGTCCGCGTTCTCCGCCGCGTCCTCGTGCTCAATCTGATCGTCGCGATCGTCAAGATTGCGCTTGGGTATTTTTCCGGCGCGGTCTCGATTCTGTCCGACGGCTTTCACTCACTCGCCGACGCCTCGTCCAACGTCGTCGCGCTGGTCGGCGTCTCGGCCGCACAGCGGCCGGCTGACGAGAACCACCCGTACGGTCATCGCAAATACGAAACGATGGCGTCGATCGGCATCCTCATGTTCATGCTCCTTGTGTTGACCGAGGTCGCGCGCAATGCGATTGTCCACTTGCGCGCGCCGAGCATGCCGTCGGTGCTTCCAGTGGGCGTGCTCACCATGATCGTCACGTTGGTGATCAATGTCTTCGTCGTGCGCTACGAGTCGCGCGCCGGAACGCGCCTTCGAAGCGAAGTACTCGGAGCGGACGCGAGGCATACGCAGAGCGATGTCTGGACCACCCTCGCCGTACTCGGCGCTCTTACCGGCGTCTGGCTTGGCTATCCCATCCTCGATCCAATCGCCGGTCTCGTTATTTCCGTTTTCATTGGATATGCGTGCTGGAAGATTGCGCGTGAAGCCTCGGGCGTTCTCGCCGACCAGATCGTCCTGGCGGAGGAGGATATCCGCTCGGTTGTCGAGTCGGTTCCGGGCGTGGTCGGCTCCGAGAAGATCCGTACGCGAGGCACGGCGGACAACGTCTTCGTCGATCTGCATCTCTGGGTGGACTCGCGCACGCCTCTCGGCGAAGCCCATGCGCTCTCACACGTGGTCAAAGATCGGCTGATGCAGCGGTTTCCCGAGGTCGTCGACGTGGTCATCCATATCGAGCCTCCGCATCAGCAAATCCCAAATCCCAAATCCCAAATTCCAAATCCCAATCGTTAACAGTTGGGATTTCGCGGTTGGGATTTGGGGCTTGGGATTTGGGTTTTGGGATTTCCACTACGCAGGCACTCAGATTGCTCTCTGAGCATCCATGGCGAACCCGGACTTCGTTCAAGAATCGACTGCCAGCCTGATCCGGGGCATTCTCAACGATCTGCGGACGCTCATCCGTGAAGAGATTGCTCTCGCTCGTGCCGAGATGCGCGAACAGGCTGGACGCGCGAGGGCGGCGGCGCTCAGCATCGGGATTGCTGCGGCGGCGCTGGTTTTCGGCGGCATCTTCCTGCTGGTCGCGATCGCCCTTGGCATCGCGTACTTGCTCGGCTGGCCCGCGTGGGCCGGCTTTCTCATCGTGGCGCTCCTGCTCTGCATCGGCGGCTACTTCACGCTGTCGTCGGGACGGAAGCAGCTCGCCAGGGTCCACGCTATGCCCAAAGAAACCGTCACGACGTTGAAGGAGAACTCCGAATGGATAGCGAAGCGGCTGTCATCCGTGCGGAAATGAGCCAGACGAAGGCAGAGCTCGATTACAAGATCAGTCAGCTCCAGCGGAAGGCGAAGGATATGACGCCGCGCTCGGTTGTCAGCCGAGTCATGCCGGAGCGGGCGCTCGATTACGCGCTAGGAAGCGTGTTGACAGTCGTGGGCGCCAGGATGGCATGGGGCCGGTATCGCGCCCGACGGAATCGCCGCGACAGACTGCGCACGAGCCTGCAGACGAGCAGTAGCTGGTAGGCCTAGTATCCGGCGTTCAGGTCGACGACGTTCAGCAGTTCGTCGCCGCGCTCGAAGCGCGTCAGGTTGTCGGAGAACAGATCGATCACTGCGTCGAAGTGGCCGGTACGGAACCCCGAATTATGCGGCGTGATGATCACGTTCGGCATCGACCAGAACGGACTGTTCGCCGGCAGCGGTTCGGTCGTGAACACATCCAGCGCGGCGCCGCCGAGACGGCCATCCACCAGCGCGGCGGCCAGCGCCTCCTCATCGACCAGTTGCCCACGCGCGATGTTGACCACAATCGCGCCCTGTTTCAGCTTGGCGATCGCGTCTGAGTCGAGCAGCAGATTCGTCTCGGCCGTCAGCGGTGCCGCGACGACGACCACGTCGGCGAGCGGCAGCAGACGATCTGTGTCGCCAGGTCCAACGACTTCGTCGAACCCCGCCGGCCGTCCTCGTTCTGGATGGCGTCGCACGCCGATCACGTGCATTCCAAACGCCTTCGCACGTCCGGCGATCGCCTGCCCAAGCGTGCCGACGCCGATGACTGCGAGGGTGCGTCCTGACAGCACCCAGGGCGAGACCTCGCCGATCAATTCGTTGGGACGCCACAGGCGCTGCTGCTGATCATGCAGCGTCTGCGGAAGGCGCCGCGCGAGCGCCAGGATACACGCCATCACATGTTCGGCAATCGGAATCGCCTGGACGCCGCGTGAGTTGGTGACGGTGATGGCGCGCGCGGCCAGCTCCGCAAGTGGAAAATGACCGACTGCATGCCCGGAGCCGTGCACCCATTTCAACCGCGCCGCCCGCGCGACCGCCTCTTTCGAAAGCGTCAGGGCGAATGCGACGTCAGCGTTTTCGGCGAGATCGATATCCGCGTCGCGAGTCGTGGAATGGACGAACGTGGTCGCGGGAAACCGGCGGCGAAGCGCTTCGACGTGGTCGGGCGGAATCGTCCACGCCTGCACGCGATGATGGATCGCGACGAGGACGTGCATCGGGTGTCAGCGGCGAATGTAATGCCCGCTCTTCCCGCCGCTTTTCTCGACGAGGCAGATGTCGCCGACGATCATGTCCTTGTCTACCGCTTTCACCATGTCATAGATCGTGAGTGCTGCCACCGCGACCGCGGTCAGCGCTTCCATCTCCACACCTGTCTGCGCGCTTGTCCGCACGCGAGCCTCAATCGTGTAGCCGCTCTTCGATGGTGTCAGCTCCACGCTGACATGCGTCAACGGCAGCGGATGACAGAGAGGAATCAGCGATGCGGTTTGTTTTGCGCCCAAAATCCCCGCGAGGCGTGCCGCCTGCAGCGGGTCACCTTTAGCCACCTCGCCGCGGCGAATCAACTTCAACGCAGTCGCGCTCATCGTAATCGTTCCGCGCGCAATGGCCTGACGATCGGTGACGGGTTTGGCGCCGACGTCGACCATCTTGACGCGCCCGCGTCGATCGACATGTGACAGCTTGGACGATGTCTGCGGCGCGGACCTGTGAGGTCCGCGATTCCTAGCCACCGTTCTCACCCTGAGCGAGGTAGAACGACAGGCTTTCGAGCGAGACGGTCAGATCGACGCTCTTCAACTTCACGTCTTCGGGGACGTGGAGGGCACCGGGCGAGAAGTTCAGAATTCCCTTGATTCCGGCGGACACGACCTGATCAACCACGGGCTGCGCATGCGGCGCCGGAACAGCGATGACCGCGATGTCGAGCCGCTCGCGGCGAGCGATGCGCTTCAACTCTTTGATATCTAAAATGGGCACGCCGCCCCTCGATTCGTGTCCGATCTTCTCGTTGGCCGCGTCGAAGAGCGCGGCAATTTCAAAACCCTCCTGACGGAATCCAGGGTAATCGGCCAGCGCCAGACCAAGATTTCCCGCGCCGATAATCGCGACGCGCAGTCGGCGATCGAGCCCCAGGATCTGACGCAGATGACGGCGCAGCTCCTTAACGTAGTAGCCGACGCCCCGCACGCCGAATTCACCGAAGTACGCGAGGTCTTTTCGAATCTGAGCCGCGTTGAGATGGAATTGCTCGGCCAGTCCTTGCGACGAGATGGTCTGTACGCCGGTAGCGTCCAGTTCATTGAGGCAGCGAAGGTAGATCGAGAGCCTGTTCGTGGTCAGCTCGGAGACTTGATCGGGCGTCTGTCTCCGCTTGTTCGGCCGATTCACAAGGTTCAATGCTACCATCACGCGCGATGGCACATCCGAGCGTGCAGCAACCTGTTGCGCCGCCGCGCGGCGCCTTCCAACCGTACGTCAGCGCCTCGCAATCACCCGCCGAATTCACCGCGCGCGCCGTCATTCTCGGGTCATTATTCGGCCTGCTGTTCGGCGCGTCGACCGTGTATCTCGGTTTGCGCGCCGGCCTCACCGTGAGCGCATCGATTCCGATCGCCGTCCTCGCGATCTCGGTGCTCAAGAAGCTTGGCGGCTCCACGATTCTGGAAAATAACATCGTCCAGACGATCGGATCGGCGGGTGAGTCGATTGCGGGCGGCGTCGTGTTTACTGTGCCCGCGCTGATCTTTCTGACGCCCGATGGTCCGCGATACTTCAACTACGTGCAGATCACGATGCTCACGTTTGCCGGCGGCATTCTCGGGGTCCTGATGATGATCCCGCTGCGCCGTGCATTGATCGTGAAGGAACACGGCGTGCTTCCCTATCCGGAGGGGACGGCCTGCGCCGAAGTACTTGTCGCCGGTGAACGGGGTGGACGCCTCGCCACGCTCGTGTTTGGCGGGGTAGGCGTCGGCGCATTGTGGAAATCGCTGTCGTGGATTGTCAACGTGTTTCGCACCGACATCGGTTACTCGATGCCGCGCACGAGCCAGTTTCCCAACGCGACATTGAACGTGGACGTCTCGCCAGAGTATCTGGGCGTCGGCTATGTCATCGGACCTCGGATCGCAGGAACGATGTTCGCAGGCGGCGTGCTCTCGTGGCTGGTCCTGCTGCCACTGCTGTCGATCCTCGGCGCGTTCATCACCGTGCCGTTTCCACCGATTCATCCCAACTACGCGAATAACCCGGCCACCGGCCAGCCGTTTCTCATTTCCGAAATGAGTCCCGCGCAGCTCTGGAGCGCGTACATCCGCTACATCGGCGCAGGTGCGGTGCTTGCGTCAGGGCTCATCACGCTCGGACGGACCATTCCCACCATCGTTGCATCCGCGCGCGAAGGCATGCGTGATATTTCGGCGAGTGGAGGTGGTGGAACCAGGATTCGCACTGAGCGCGACATGCCGATGAGCGTCGTCATTGGAGGTTCACTACTGTTGGCAGTGTTCCTGTCGGTTGTCCCGAGTCTGCCGACCTACGGCAACCCGTTGGCCGCGATCCTCATCCTCATTTTCGGCTTCTTTTTCGCGACCGTGTCATCGCGCATCACAGGTCTTATTGGCACGTCCTCGAATCCGATCTCCGGAATGACGATTGCCACGCTGATTCTGACGTGCCTCCTGTTCGTTGCGCTCGGCTGGACCGGCGATATCTATTCGCCGATCGCGATCGGCGTCGGCGCCATTGTCTGCATCGCGGCGGCAAACGCCGGCAATACGTCGCAGGACCTCAAGACCGGGTTCATCGTCGGTGCAACGCCGCTCTATCAGCAGATCGGCCTTGTGATCGGTGTGATCGCGTCGGCATCGGTGATCGGGATCACATTGCTCTATCTGCACAACAATCTTGGCGGCATAGGCTCGCAGAATCTCGCCGCCCCGCAGGCGACCCTGATGGCGACGATCATCAAGGGCCTTCTCAACCAGAACCTGCCTTGGGGACTCGTGCTGATTGGCGTGTTTCTGTCGATCGCGCTCGAATTGTGCGGAATTCGATCGTTGTCATTCGCGGTTGGCTCATATCTGCCGATTGCAACGACGGCACCGATCTTCGCTGGCGGTCTCGTGCGCGCGTTTGTCGAGCGCCGCAGCGGCAAGCCCGAAGAATCCGAACTGAGCGCAGGAACATTGTTCAGCTCCGGACTGATTGCGGGCGGCTCGCTGGCCGGCATTCTCTTCGCGATTCTCGTGGGCACCGGGAACATCGCAGTGTTTCAAGGCATCGGTGAGCTGGTGCCAGCTCTTCACTCAGACGGAGTATCGGGACAGATCGCAACCGCGCTCCTCTTTCTCGCGCTGGCAATCGTCGTGGCTCGAACCGCAATGCGCAAAGTAGAATGATCGTGTGCTGGCTTTAGCCACGAGGGCACGAGGGCATGGACGGTCACGAAGAACGTATCTGGTTTTCGTGATCTTCGCGGCTCTCGCGACCTTGGTGGTCCCGTCGGCATCCCCCCAAACCTCGAGCCGCCACTTCACCACCATCGACGCGCTCCGACGCTTCTCCGGTTACTTCCATCTCCAGAATGTCGTGCTTCGAGGCGAGTTCGTCGAGGTTGCGGCAGGCCGTGGCGTGAATGGTTCGACACGGCCTGGCGGCGGCGCAGTCGACGTATCCGGAACAGGTAAGCGTCTGGCCCTGCGCAGCGGCGACACCGAGATGCAGGTAATCCTCAACGACGTCAACCCAATGGACGGCCCTGTGGAAGTGCGCGGGCAAATGATCGACGTCGGGCGCCTGACTGCAGCGGATCCCCGCCTTGGCCGCTACGATAACAAACCCGATCCCGAACATTGGCCGATGCCGGGCGAAGAGCTCGTGCTCAGCGTGACGAGTGTGACCAAAGCCGGGCCCGATGGAGCGGCGACCGTCCGATCGATCGCCCTCGAACCCTGGAAGTACGACGGACAGACCGTCACGGTTACGGGGCAATTCGGCGGGCGGAACCTCTTCGGCGATGTCCCTGCATCACCGGCGAGAGACAAGTACGACTTCGTCCTGCGCAACCCGGAAGGCGCGGTATGGGTGACGGGGCTTCGACCGAAGGGTAAAGGCTTCGATCTGAACGTCGACGCGCGTGTCGACACGAGCCACTGGCTGCAGGTGAGCGGCGTCATCAAACGCGACCGCGCCCTCGTGGTGCTGGAAGCCAAAACGATTACTGCGGCCGAACCGCCTGCGGCACGGGCTGCCGTCGTCGAAGAGGCGCCGGCGCCGCCGAAGGAACCTGGCGAAGTGGTCTTCAGTTCCCCGACAGATGGCGAAACCGGCGTTTTGCCTTCTGCTCCGATCCGCGTGCAGTTCTCGCGCGGAATAGATCCGCCGACCCTCAACAGCCATTTCCGTCTCAGTTACGTGGGAGGCGAGCCACCAAGCGGGATGGTGGACGTGCAGGCGACCTACGATGTCGGCTCGCATGCGGTCGTGCTCAAGCTGTCGAAACCTCTCGAAGCATTCCGCACGGTGAAGATCGAGCTGCTGGACGGCGTGAAGACGTTCGACGGTGCGCTGATCAAGCCGTGGAGCGTGACGTTTTCGGTGGGCGGAAATTAGGCGGGTGATCGTAGGAGGCGGACCTTCAGGTCCGCCTAGGGCACGAGCTGAAACGCCGTCACCTGCTTCGCGTCGCCGACCGTCGTCTCGATCGAATAATCCCCAGGCGCGAGGGGTGCCAGCACCGCTTCGGCCACAATCCATCTGAACTGCGTGGACGGCTCCGGCCGCTCGGTCACGACAACCGGCACCTGATTCGGCTTGCCGAATCGGTCCAGCATCCGTGCGGTCGGCGTCCCTAAAGTACTGGTCGGGATCTCGACGCGGATCCGATCGCTATGTTGGAATCGCGGATCGGCTGTAATGACGAATTGTGGTCCCGTTGACGGTCCCCGCCGCCATATCAAACTGTCGCCGAGGGGCGGAAGGTCCCTGGGGACGACGAGACGAGCCGTATCGACAACTGGCAACCCCTCCTGATTGTTCGGTCGAAGGCGAACGCGTACCGCGTATTCACCCGGAGCCAGTCCACCCGCGTCGGGTCCGCGCATCGTGAACGCGGATGCGTTCGCCGGCACTTCGATGCTCGTCGCGAATACTTCCTGACCGTCAGCGCTGACGACGGTGACGTCCGCGGTGCCACCTGCTGTCCATGTCACGTCCCGGCGCGCGCGGTAGTCGAGCTCCCCCACCACCCAGACGACCGCCGCTGGCGTATCACCCGGCCGCGCGGTTGCCGTTCGGATCCTGAAGTTGGCGCGCGGCGAAACGGCTGCAACCGTCCCCAAGGCCGAACTGCCTGACGACGCTGTTCCTGTGCCCAGCACGTCCTCGACGCCCGCTGCGCGGTAACCGCGGCGCGTGCGGATAGCAACACCCGGACGGAGCGAACGAACGGTCACCGATCGGAATTTGCCATCGAGCCGGCTGTTCGTGGAACGGTACGTCACGATGTCGTACGCGCTCATGTCGCTGTTGATACGACTGACGGCGCCGTCGAGCGCGGCACTTGTCATCACGGGCATGCCGTCGGTATTCATCGCAAGCTGACGCATCGCATCCATGCGCGACGCCGGATCCTGCTCCTGATCGCCAACAACCGCCGGCGGTTTTCCGTTTGGCGTCTGATCCGCAGCGATCGCCCGCGCATACACCGTATAGAACGAGGTGACAGCGCGGTTGGCGGCATCGGCAATCCGGTCGAGGCGCAATGAATCGTCGAGCGCCGCAAGCGCCATCCGGTCAGCCTCGCACTCCGTCCTCGATACGCTGCTGACGTCCCGGCCACCGTCATCTCCCTGAGTCGTGCCGCCCCGTGGAAAACCGCCACCGCCAGGAAAGCCGCCACGCCCGCGGCCTCCGCCGCCGAAGCCCCCGAAGCCGCCACGATTGCTCGACACGTTGCCCCCGAGCCGTGGGTTGGGCCCGAACAGCCGCCATCCATCCGTCAACATGATCACGGCCGTGCGGTCTTCGCGTGAACTGGAAAGGAAGTCGGCGAGCCCAGCGAGGGCGTCGAGCGTCGCCTGCTCGCGATGCCGCTCCTGCATCTCCGCCGCCACGCCGCGGTACTGATTGGCCGGAAAGCACTGCGCGTATCGATCCTCTTTTGGATCGCGCGATCCGACGCGCGCCCGCTCCCAGAGCGCCTCGTCCTGCATGATGCGCGGAATGATTGCCGTCTTCACCTCGAACTCGATGTCTGTAGGCGCGATGTCTGGTGTCATCACGCCGACCAGATCATCGTCGTCGAGGAGACGGTCCAGAAAGCGAGCGAGTGCCACGCGGACGTTTCGCGCCCCCTCGAATCGCATATGCGGCGTGTCGAGAAACACGACAAACGAACGAGCCGGCTTGCTGGCGTGCCGCAGGTTCTCGATTTTCTGTGGTGTTCCGTCTTCGACAATCGCGACGTCCGCGGAGGTCAGGTCCTGAACCGGCATCGCGTCCAGCGTCGCGTGGAGATCGAGGCGGATGAGGGAGGACGCGGGCTTCGCGTCAGAGGATGTGGAGGAAATCTGCGCTGCGGCTGTCGCCGCAGCCAAGGTGAGGGCAAACACCGCGAAGTACCAACGAGCGCGCATAGTTCCTACACGGCTAGAAGTCTCTAGCGAGTGTAAAACCCCTTGGGCTAAATCCCAAATCCCAAATCCCAGACTCCAAATCCCAAGCGTTGCGAACGGTCACGAAACGTTGCGACTTGGGACTTGGGATTTGGGATTTGGGATTTCCCAGATAGATCCCTCATCGAGCAAGGCACGAATCGCCGTTCGAACGCGCTCGATCAACCGGTCCCGGTCGTCCAGCCTCAGCCCCGCCGTCGCAATTGGCTCGCCAATTCTGACGCTGACGCGCACCGGACGGACGATGGCGCTTCCCTTCCGCATGGCGGCGCGGCCGCCCTGCACCGCCACCGGCACTATGGGAACTTGCGCCTGAATAGCCATAATGAAACCTCCCTTCTTGAACGGGAGGAGCTCGCCGGTGCGGCTGCGTGTGCCTTCCGGGAAAATCAGGAACGAATTTCCCGCCCGAAGCGATTCGGCGCCGCGTTCGATCGATGCCATCGCCCGTTCACGGTTATCTCGCTCGACCGCAACGAAGCCGCCGACATCGAAGGCCGTCCCCATTATCGGAAATTTATGCAGCTCGGCCTTGTACAGGATGTGCAACTGCGGGTGAAGCGTCTCGAACAGGACGGGGGGATCGACGTTGCTTTCGTGGTTCGAACAGAACACCACGGCGCCGACCGGAATGTGCTCCCGCCCGCTCACGCGGTAGCGGATACCCGCTACGGACAGCGCGATACGCACCCCCGCGTGACCGAGAGCGTACAGTCCGCGCTTCCACCGGAATACGCTCGCAAAGAGCAGCCCGAGCGGCCCCGCGACCGCGATGTAGGCAAGCATCGCGATGTAGGCGACGATCGAACGGACCGTGGCGGTAACGGTGCTCAACGCCGAATGCCATTCAGCATTCTGCATTGGGCGCTGAGCATTGAGCATTAAATAAAAAAATACCCGGGCGGAAGGTCCCGCCCGGGTGGCGAAGAAGGTGGAGACAACCTGGCGGAGAGAGATTACACGCTACGACGCACGAGCGGCCGCGCGGCGAGGCGCGGCAACGACCGGAACAGCCTTAACCGGCTTGGCGATCTTTGCGCGTGAGGCAGTGCGCGCCATGTTGCGTGCCTTGACGACGAAGCACTTTTCGAGCGCCTGGTCGACACGCTCTTCGACCGCCATCGCCTTTTCGCGAATGACCTCGGAGATTTCGGAAATGATCAGCGCCTTGGCGCGATCCAGCATCCGCTTCTCACGGAACGACAGGCTCTTCGACTTGCTGAGGAACGTCAGGCTCTTGAGCACGTCGGCCATGTCGTAGATCGAGCCGGTGCGCATCTTGTCGGAATTGTCCTTGAAACGCCCTTTCCAGTTCTGATGATTGTCAATCTTGCCGTCGCTCAGAAGCGTGAAGAGGCGATTGACCTCTTCGTCCGTGATCGCCTTGCGAAGGCCGACGCCGTCAACGTTTGCAACGGGAACCAGCACGGTCGTGTCGTTGGACACGATGCGCAGGTGAAAAAAACCGCACGTCGTACCGAGAATAGTTTTTTCTTCGATGCGTTCAACGATACCGAGCCCATGGTTCGGGTAGATGACCTTGTCGCCGACCTGGAATGTCACGTTTCCCCCGTAGCAGGAAGAAGGATGGGAAGGACCGGTCTTGAACCGGGTACTGCACTCACGAGTATAGCCCACTTGCCCGAGCATCGCCATCGAAAAATGCCAGAATACTGGGCGTTTTGAGCAGTTCGCCGCGCCGTTTGGACGGTTCGCCGGAAGCGTTGTCGTTCAATCGACGACCGCGCCAAAGCGTATAAACCTAGTTGGACAAGCGGTTTACCCGCCTCACGACCGCGAGACGGTCAGCTCCAGGATTTCCTCGATGAGCTGCGGGTACGTTCGACCCGACTTCCTCGCAGCCATCGCAAATTCTGCCCGCGAGCTCAACCATGGATTCGGATTGGCCTCAATCACCTGCACGCACCCGTCAGACTGCAGGCGCATGTCGATGCGCCCGTAATCCCGTAATTCGAGCGCCTGGTAGGCCGCAACCGCCGTCTGCTGCAGGGCGGCGGCGGTTTCCTCGCTCAAGTCGGTCGCGATTGCCGACTTCGTATCGCGGTACGCCTTTGTGCCTTTTCCCCATTTCACTTCGGCGGCGGCAATGCGTGGCGTGCCGTCGGGAAGCTTGGATAGATCGAGCTCGACGACCGGTAGCGCTTCGGGCTTGTCGTTGCCGATGATGCCGACATACATCTCGCGACCTTCGATGTACTCCTCAATCAACACCGGCGAGTCGAAGTTGGCGTGCAGCCAGTCCATTCGTTCCATCAACTCGCGAATAGAGTTGACCACCGCGCTGAATTCGATCCCGATCGATCCATCCTCGCGCGCTGGTTTCACGATGACGGGAAATTGCAGGTCGTGCGAAAAGTCGAGGCGTCCGCGAAAGGATTTCGCGAAGGTTGGCGTGTGAATCCCATGAAACGCGAAGATTTTCTTCGCAATCGCCTTGTCCTGCGCGAGCATGAGGCCGTGGGTACCTGAACCCGTGTACTTCTTGCCAATCAGCTCCAGATACGCGGCAATCTTGAAATCGGCGGTATCGTCGCCGTTGAACGACTCGCACAAGTTGAACACCACGTCGCAGTCAACGCGCGAGAGTCCCAAGAGGCTCTTCAAGGTTCCGTCGATTTCGTAGAGCACCGGCTCGTGGCCAAGCTTGGTGAGGGCATCGGCCACTTCCTCTTCGACCTCTTTCTTGTCGAGCGTGCGGACAACCGGCGCCTTGTCACCGGCGGCGGTCTCTTCGTCCTCATCGACGAGAACCCGATCGTAAATAACGACTACTTTGAGTTTGCCCATGCCTCTTCTGGTTAGTGGTTGGTGGTTCGTGGTTTGTAGTCCCACCAACTACCAACCACGAACTACCAACCTAGGTTTCAAACCTCCCGCTCGTGAGGAAATTCATGGCGAGCGTCGTCGCCAGCGCGGTCACCTCCACCAGGTACCGCGCCTCCTCGCCGACCTCGCCCCACAGCTTCATCCGCTGGCAGTTACGGCAGATGGAGTCGATCAGGCCGCGGACGATGGGACGGCGGACACCGGTCCAATATGTGATCTTCTCAATGAGCTCCGGCGCGTACTTGTTCACAATATCGGCCGCGGGACGCGATTCCTTGCGCTTTCGCGTCAAAAAGATGTGTCCGAGGTGGGCATCGAGGGCGAGATCGATCCGCGCCTGCCGTTCCTCCTCCGCCTGGCGATAGAACTGTTCCACCGAGACATCGATGTCCTGAGGCGTGATATCGACCTCGCCGGTGTTGACGATGGGATCGAGGTCGGCGACTGCGCGGGCGACACGTTCGACGTACCGGAGCTTCTGCATAGCCGGCCATCCCTTGTACTTACGGCGCCATCCCGAACGCGGAGTCAGCCAGACTGCAAAGGTCTCGGCAAAGTCTTCGTCGGGATGTTTCTGGGCGTACCAACCTTCGATGTGGCGGACATAGTTCCTGCTGAACGGCTGCGGACGGTAATCGTCGCGATACGGCCGGAAGAACGGCCCGAACAGCCGTCGCCATTCGGGCGTGGTGTACAGGCGATAGGCGTAGTTGAACACATGGCCGGCCTCGTGGCGCATGTACATCATGATTTGACGCTCGTTCTCGAGCGCGTCTACCGCCTTCTCCAGTTTCGCCAGTTTCGGGTCCGCAAGGTAGAACGGAATACCTAATACGGGCTGCTGATCCGGACAGCCCCACTCGTCGGTGAGGTAACACACGGGGCGGAACTTCTTCAGGGCTCGCCGCTCGAGCTCCTTGTACAGCTCGCGCACATACCCTTCAACGGGCGACCCTTCGAGCTTCAAGCCGAGCTCGCTCACCTTTTTTCCCAGGACGCCGCGGATTTCCGGGTCGAGGGATTCGAACTTGACCACAACCGATTATGGTCTGCGTTGTGCTTTGAATCGAGGGAGGTCGGAGGACATCGATGCCCACGGTTACTCTTCGAGATCTTTATGCGGCCGAGCTCCACGATCTGATGAACGCCGAGAAGCAGATCGTCACCGAGCTGCCATTGATGGCGAGCCGCGCGACGTCAATACGCCTGCGGCGCGCTTTTGAGGACCATCACGCGGAAACCAGGGTGCAAATCGATCGCCTGCGGCTCCTTCTCGGGCAGCTCAACGAACCGCCGAAAGGAATTCCTGGCGGGGCCGTCGCCGCGCTCATTGAAGATGCGCGACGGCGGTTCGATGACACCGAGCGTGGGGAGACGCTGGACGCGGCGCTCATTGCGGCCGCGCAGCGTATCGAGCATTATGAACTGGCCTCCTACGGAACCGCCCGGAGCTACGCAGAGGCGCTTGGCGACTACGACGCCGCGAGAATCCTTCAGCAGACGCTCGACGAAGAAGGTCATGCCGACCACTTGCTGTCGAAGCTCGCCGAGCGCGGCATCAATCAGGCAGCCGGCGACGACATCCTGGAGGAGTCCACGCGGTACCGATCGCGACTGCGGTTCGTCGGGGTCAAGGATGTGCGTGACGCCCGGGAGCGCGAAGTCCACCTGCACAACGCATCCGGAGAGCATCTGGGCACCCTCGACGGCTTCGTCGTCGATAGCGAATCGGGTCGTCCGATTTACTACGTGGTCGATTCGCGCGGCTGGTTTGCCGGACGCCGGTATGTGGTTCCCGTCGGCCAGATTGATGCCGACGAAGGCGCAACGGCCCTTCGCACGACCTTGACGCGGGCCGAATTGGCACGGTATCCGGAGTTCAGCCCCAGCGCCTTCACGGCCATGGACGACAACGATGCCATGCGGTACGAGCGCCGCCTGCACCGCATGTTCGCGCCGGATACCAAACCGTACGACGGACGGCCGGTATACGAGAACCTTCCGGTCTATCGGACTCCGACGTGGCTGATGACCGGCGTCTGGATGAGTGATTCGAGCGGCTTTGCGGTTGCACCGCCGCGCGCCGACTCGGATGCCGTTGCTGTGCGTCCGGTGGCGCCACCGGAACCCGAAACCGGCGCCTATGAACGAACGGCTGGCCGCGATCCGGGGGTTCAGCCCGCGTCGGCGGCCTCCGAGCGCCCCGACCATGTCGACGATCAAGGCCCGAATCCTGAAAGGGAGCGAATGGTGGCTCGCGGGGACTCGAGCGAGGCGCCGCAGAACGACCCCAGGAACGGCGCTCCGGAGAATCCGGCCAAGCCACGCGAACCTCGCATCGAGCAGTATCGCGAGCGTTAGATCCCAAGTCCCATCGGCCTTCGGTCGGCGCCTGGCCCAGACGAAGGTCGATGGGATACACCAGAATCAGTAAGTCGAACAAACCATTGCTGGTTAGCTAGTTGAACGGTTCATAGCTGATTTCGAGCTGATTTCGACCCAAATTTCGGTTACACTCCGCCCGCGTCTCGTACGCAACTCCCTTGATCCACTTTCGACGACCGGCGTTGTACCGGTCGCTGCTCGCCGCCGCCGGCTGGGCCGTTGTCTGCTGGGTGCAGTTCGCCTGGCGTCTCGGGTATCCGAGCTTCTGGGACCCGGACGAAGCGACCTACGCCGAGACGACGCGGGAAATGCTCGCGTCGCACAGCTGGTTTGTTCCGATGTACGACGGAAGACCATTCTTCGATAAGCCGCCGCTCTTCTATCTCATGCAGGTGGCGACGTTTTCTGTCTTTGGCGCGACCGAGTTTGCCGCACGCCTTGTTCCCGCGATTTCAGCGGGAGCGATGGTGGTGATTGTGTGGTGGTTCGGGCGCCATCTTTTCGACCGCGACACAGGGCGCAATGGCGCTCTGATGTTTGCCGTCCTCCCGGCGACGTTTGCTCTGTCGTCGTACGCGATTCTCGACATGACGTTCACGATGCTGCTGTTCGGCGGTTGTGCGCTGCTGACCGTCTCCGCGATCGAGCAACGTCGTGTGCTGCAGTGGCCAGGATACCTGCTGCTCGCCCTTGCGGTACTGACGAAAGGACCTCTTGCGCTCGTTCTCTCCGGCCTCGCGCTCATCATCAGCCTGCTGCTCGCACCTGACGCTCGGCGCGTCCTTCTTCGTCTGAACTGGGGCGTTGGTCTGCTGCTGATTGCCGCGCTGAGTGGGCCGTGGTTCCTCTACATGTGGCTTCGGTTCGGACACGCATTCGTGACCGGATATGTCCTGCGCGAGAACCTCTGGTTGTTTTCCGGGTCGTTGTACGGAGCGCAGCGTTCCATCCTTTTTTATCCGAAAGTGATAGTGGTCGGGCTGCTTCCGTGGACGCCATTGCTAATCGGGCGGCTGTTCGACGCGGCCAGAGGCGACAGAATTGAAACCGCGGAGCGGCTTCTCTGGTCGTGGTCCATCGCCGTCGTCGGGTTCTTTACCCTCTCAGGATTCAAGCTCGATCACTACGTGTTCCCTGCGGCGCCTGCCCTCTGCCTCTTGTGTGCGGCAGCATGGAGTCGGGCTCGTTCCGAAGGGCGGCGTCCGGTCGGAACCGTTGCAGGGCTAGCGGCGATTCCTGTAATCCTGATCGCGGCGGGCATCGTCCTGATTCCAGGGTTGGATCGCGTGCCGCTCGATTTGCCAGCCGAATCGAGGCTCCTGCCGATCGTGCTGCTGGCATCAGGGCTCGTAATGCTGGGGCAGGTTGGACGGGAGTGGCGGGCAGCTCCGCGTCCGTACATCGCCGTGGCTGGCCTTCTCGCGTGCTACGCGCTGGTCATTACCATCGGCCTGCCGGCCTTCGAGGAGCTCAAACCCACGCGTCGCCTCGCCCGCATGGTCGCCACGACCGCGGGCGCCAACGATCAGATAGGGATGTTCCGCTTGAACCGATGGAGCAACAGCTGGCGGTTCTACGTCGGCCGGCATTCGGAACGGTTGGAGACAGACGCCGACCTGCACAAGTTTCTTGCCACCCCGGGTCGTCACTATTGCGCAATGCTTCGCAGCCAATACGACCGCCTCACGGCGCAAGGGTTCCGCCTGCGCATCGTGCATGAGGAGAAGGGACTTTTCACGACCACCGGCCGGGCGCTCCGACGCGGCGCCGCCGCCCGCCGCGACGCGTTCATCGTGGTAACGGAGGAATCGGGGTCAGCTGGAGCTTGAGTCATGTGCCCTTCCCGTATTAGTCTCCGGCCATCCCAGCATGATTCCGCCCGGCGGGTCCGCCGCACGTAAGATCAATTTCCTGCGGCAGCATCCCGCTCAGGGGCATGCGGCCGCACGATTGGAGCGTGTGCTCGCAATCGGGCGCGCGTTTCTCACCGTCTGGGGTCTCGTCGCGGTCTACGTCGACCCCACCGAGCCATCGGGCCTCGCCGAACTCAGCTACGCGCTCCTCGTCGGTTACGCGCTATACAGCGTCATTGTGCTCGTGTTTGTCGAGCGCGCGACGCGACTGGCGCCGCGCGACGGTGAATTCCTCCACGGAATCGATATCCTGTGGACGGCGGTGTTGACCTTCGTCAGTAATGGCGTCGGTAGCCCGTTCTTTCTGTTTTTCATCTTTGTGGTCCTCGCAGCGGCGTTCAGATGGGGATTTCGCGCCACGATGATCACTGCCGCGGTGGTGTTCGGCCTCGTCGCGGTGCAGACCCTCATCCTTGCCGCCGGCCCGTGGGGCACACTGTTCTCGCTGAGCGGCGACGAGATCAACCGCACGATCATGCGCGTCGCCTATTTGCTCCTGTCCGCGTTCATGGTCGGATACCTGGGCGAACAGGAAAAGCTGCTCCGCGCCGAGACCACGACGATGGCCGCCGCCGGACGACAGCCCCGAGTGGACCTCGGGCTCGGCGGATCCGTTACGGCGGTGGCTCGCGAGCTGCTCCAGACGTTTGATGCTTCAGCGGTCGACTTCGTCATCCAGGATTTCGAGACCCGGCGGACGATGCTGTGGCGCGTCGATCGGAGTGATGCGGGTGCCTCGCGACGCGCGCTGCATCTGAAGCTTGACCCTTCACAGCAGGATGCCTGGTTGTTCGACGATCCCGGCTCGACGTGGTCCGCGAAGAGATTGCCCGATGGCAAAACGTTCTCCGTGCGCATCTCGCAACAAGGTATATGGCCGCTCGCCCACGCGACGATCGCGCTGCCAACGGAATTGGTCGAGGCGCGACCATTCACGACCGTGGCGGCAAGCAACCTGGGGCTTGCCGAGGAGTGGCGCGGGCGTGTGTATCTGTTCGATGCCGCCGGCGGCGACAACCTGGAGCGCTCGCTGCACTTTCTGGAGCAGCTGACTGAACACATCGCCCCGGCGTTGACCAACGTGTTCCTGCTGCGCCGGCTGCGTTCGCGTGCGGGCGCGGTCGAACGCGCGCGGGTCTCGCGGGAGTTGCACGATGGAGCCATTCAGTCGTTGTTTGGAATCCAGATGAAGATCGAGGCGCTGCGCCGCGGCACGACACTGTCAGCCGAGGAGGCCGACAAAGAACTCGGCGAGGTTCACGATCTGCTGCAGCGCGAAGTCCTTGCGTTACGTGAGCTGATGCAGGCGTTGCGGCCGCTGGAGCTCGAAACGAGCGACCAGCTCCCAGACGTGCTCGCATCGCTTGTGGAACGGTTCCGGCGCGATACAAGCGTCTCGGCACGGTTTATCTGGACCGGCGGGCCTATCTCCCTTCCGTCCTCCACCGCGCTCGAACTTGCCCGCATTGTCCAGGAGGCGCTGGTCAACGTCCGCAAGCATAGCCGGGCCCGCAACGTGCTGGTCCGTTTAACCAACAGCGACGACACCTGCACGTTGATCATCGAGGATGACGGTCAGGGTTTCGAATTCGAAGGGCGGCTCTCTGCGCGCGAGCTGGAAAAACGGCGCATCGGACCCGCAATTATCAAGGAGCGCGCGCGTATCGCCGGAGCCCAGCTCTCCGTCGATTCGACTCCAGGAGTCGGTGCGCGACTCGAGCTCACATTCAATAACGGCGTCCATGCCTGATCAGCCCCGTCAAGTTCGTATTGCCATCGCCGACGACCACCAGATCTTCCGCGATGGCCTCAAACGGCTCCTTGAAAGCGAGCCAGGATTCGAAGTGGTCGCCGAAGCCAGCGATGGCATCGATGCGATTCGCATGGCCCACGATGCCCAGCCGGACGTCCTGCTCCTCGACGTGGCGATGCCACGGATGGGAGGCCTCGACGCCCTCGCCGCGCTCGCCAACAATGGGCCGCGAGTGATTCTCCTCACCGCGGCGATTCCTCCCGCCGATCTCCTGAAAGCGATTCAGTTCGGCGCGCGCGGGGTCGTGATGAAGGAGTCGGCCACGCGACAGCTCATCGACGGCATTCACCGCGTGATGGATGGGAAATACATCATCGGTACCGACGTCGCCGACGATCTGGCGCAGGCGGTGAAGCAAGTGGGCGGCGGTCGGTCGCGTCCGTACAAACTGACCGCCCGCGAACTGGAGATCGTTTCCGCGATCGCGGACGGTCAGAGCAATCGTCAAATCGCTGAACGTCTCTCGATCAGCCTGCAGACGGTGAAGCACCACCTGACGAGCATCTTCGACAAGACCGGCGCGTCCAATCGGCTGGAACTCGCCCTGCTCGCGATTCGCGAAGGTGTCGTCGACACGGATTAGAGTCTTTATCGCGTACTGGCTGGACCGAGGCCGTCGTCGCCGTCTTTTTCAGGATCGCGGGATCGGCCTTCATCCGTTCGCCGGCCCGATCGATCCCAGTCACCGCGCGCCTGGTCGCGGTTTGGATTGCGGTAGCTCGGCTCGCTCCGTGCCTGGACAATTTCAGATCCGATATCGTCGAGCGTTTCGCGCTGAACGTTCGAATCTTTCTTGATTTGCTTAGCTTGACCGCGTCTGAGGATGGCCATGTGCTCCTCCTCCGGTGAGAGGAGCAAATCCCAAACCCCAAATCCCAAAGCCCAAAAAAAATCCCAAGCCGAACCGTAGCTTGGGATTTGGAGCTTGGGATTTGGGTTTCTCTTACGCAGAACACTCCCCGTCCATCACGACGGGGTCGAACGCCTGACTCTCGCCGAGGTCGATGAAGTCGTCCGGCGTAGTGTCGTGTGCGTTCAGCTCGACGAGGTCCTTTAAGCGCTCGGCTGCGATCGATGGCTGGATGCGACGGTAGAACGCGCCAAGGTCTTCAGTTTGGCTTTCGCGCTGCTCACGGTAGAGATCCACGAGCCGTGCTGCCGCTTCGACGATTCGCCGGGCGGGGATCTTGGCAACCACCTTCCCGAAGTGCGCTCCCTGGTCGGTGACACCGCCGCCGACGAGCACGAAATACTGCGGTACGGCTTTACCTCCAACCTTTCGGACGCTTCCCTGGAAGCCAAGGGAGCCGACGTGATGCTGGCCGCAGCCATTCGGGCAGCCGCTGATGCGGATGTTTCCTGACGGCACGAGATCCACCAACTCCGGTCGGGCGCTGAAGTATTCCGTCAATACGCGTCCGAGGCCACGCGACTGCGTGACCGCGAGGCGGCACGATTCAGCGCCCGGGCAGCTGACGACGTCGCTCATCGACAATGCATCCGGAGAACTGAGGCCAGCAGCAGCGAGGCGTTGATAGAACGCGTCGAGCGATTCGGGTTTGACCCATCGGAACAACACGTTCTGCTCAATGGTCAAGCGCATCGTGCCATCGGCGTACGCATCGGCAAGATCCGCGAGTACACGCATCTGGCCGGCGGTGAAGTCGCCAAGGAGCAACCGGACGGTGACGTGGCAGTATCCAGCCTGGCGCTGGCGCGTTACGTTGCGGCGCATCCACCGCAGGTAGGCGTCCGACATCGGCTGCAGTCGGACGGTTCCGGGATGAATGCCAGGACCACGCATCGGCGTCGCCGCCATCGCGGCCACGTGCTGCAGCGTCGGAGCCGCGGCGGGTTCCCAGTCGGGCGCCTCCTCCACCGCGACGTTCTCCGGGTCGAAGGGGAGCCGTGCGCCGCCCTCGCGGCGGAACCCTTCGAGCTCCTCCTCGAAGTGTGCGCGGTAGGCATCCCATCCGATGGCGCGGATGATGAACTTCATCCGGTTGCGCTGCGGATGCTGGAAATCGCCGTACTTGTGGAAGACACGCACGACGGCTTCCGCCACGTCGAGCATCTGCTCCACGGGCAGGAATTCGTACAGGACGTAGCCGTTCACCGGAAGAATGGACGTGCCGCCGGCGACGGTGACCTTCCAGCCCTTGCGTCCGTCGACGATTCGCGCGCGCCACCCGATGTCGTTGATCGCGGTGAGAGCATGATCCTCGGCGCACCCCTCGAAGGCGATCTTGAACTTGCGCGGCAGAACACCGCTCAACGGGTGACGCAGGAAGTAGCGCGTCAACGCCTCCGCATACGGCGACGGATCGTAGATTTCGTTTTCTGATGTTCCCGCGTACGGGCACCCCGTGACGTTGCGGACCGAGTTGCCGCACGCCTCGCGCGTCGTGAGCCCTTCCTCGGCAAGCTCGCGCATCGCCGCTTCGACGTTCTTCAACAGAACGAAATGAAGCTGAATATTCTGCCGTGTGGTGATGTGGCAGAAACCGCGCGAGTAGCGCGACGCGACACCGGCAAACGCCCGCATCTGCGAAGAGGTGACGATACCCTGCGGCGCCTTGACGCGGAGCATCTGCACGCCGTCCTGACGCTGGCCGTAGGTTCCGCGCACCAGACGGAACCGCCGCCACTGATCCGCGGGCATGTCCCCGCGCTCGAACCGCTGCAGCGTATCGACGAACTCGTCGATGTCGTGCTCGCTGGCGAAGTCCAGGCGCGCGCGCCCCAACGTCCGTGTGTCATCAATGGCGTCCATACTTCACCTCTTGCGCCGCACCCGATCCAGCGAGCGATTCGCGGATCCGCACGACGTCTCCAATCACCACCACACCTGCAATGCCGTCCGGCACGTCTGCGTGCGCCAGCTCTGAAACGCTCCCTGTCCAGACCCACTCGTCGGGCGTCGACGCGCCGCAGATGATCGCCGCCGGGGTACCCGCCCGCCAACCCTGAGCGACGAGTTTCTGCGCCAGCTGCGCGCGGCTCCCGACACCCATCAACACGATGAGCGGCACCGCATTCGGCTGGATGGCGCGCAGGCCCCGCTCGAATGCGTCCATCGCATGGCCTGAGACGACGAGAAATCCCGACGCGGTCCCACGAT
>DASTZI010000105.1:0-2832 GCA_035764385.1 Vicinamibacterales bacterium | reverse complement strand
CGAGAGGAGCGGGGTGTAGAGCGGGTTGCCGAGGTACTTGCCGTCGTAGCTTGACAGCACGCCGATGCCGTCGGCCTTCAGCGTGTCGAGCGCGTACTCGAGTTCCTTGAGCGCACCGTCTACGTCGGGCAGCGGCAGCACGGCGAACAGGCCGAACCGCCCCGGATAATCGCGCACCACTTTTGCACCAGCCTCGTTGCATTCGCGCGCGAGCGTTCGAGCCGCGGCGTTGTCGCCGAAGTTCACGCCGGGATCGCTGATCGAAATGATCGACGTCGCCACGCCGCCTTCTTCCATCTCCGCCAGCATTTTTGCGGGCGACCAGTCCTTCAGCGTTGCCTGCTGCACGCCATGCGCAGTCGCCAGGTCGTACATCTTCGGGATGGTGAAGTGCGCGTGCGTGTCGATGCGGAACGCGCGTGCCGGCGCCGCGGCGCCCTGGCCGGCGGCGAACAGCGCGCCACCGACTCCCGAATCCCGAACCCCGAATCCCGGGAGCATTGCCGCTCCAGCCGCGGCACCGAGTCCCGCGAGAAAGTCCCTTCTGCACAGTGCCATAGGCGCAGAAGAATACGCGGGTCGGTGCATACATTGACAGTGTTTTCTCCCGTCGCTAGACTCCGCGCCAAATACGCAGGGACAGGGGGAGGTCGAATGGCCCGTTTTCGTCGAATCGTTTTTCTCGCCGCGCTGACATTCGTTCTCAGCGCCGCGGCGGCATCAGCACAGTTGTCCACGGCGGAATTGAGCGGACGCGTGACGGATACGAGCAGCGCGGTTCTGCCCGGCGTGACCGTCACGATGACGCAGACCAATACACAGGCGACGCGAACGGCAGTCACCGACTCGGACGGCACCTATGTGATTTCGAATCTTCCAACGGGGCCGTACCGCCTTGAAGTGGCGTTGCAGGGGTTCCGCAGCTACGTGCAGAACGGCATCGTTTTGCAGGTGGGCGAACGGCCAACGATCAACGTTTCATTAGAGCTCGGCAACGTAGCGGAAACCATCACGGTCGAAGGTGCTGCGCCGCTCATCGACGTCAAGAGCTCCGGCATCAAGGACGTCGTCGAAAACGAGCGTATCGTCGAGTTGCCGCTGCAGGGTCGGCAAGTGACGGATCTCATCGTGCTCGCCGGCGGCGCGGTGAACACGGGCAGTCCAAACAGCCGTAACTTTGGCGGCTGCGACTCGTGCGGCGGCAAAGCGGTGAACATTGCGGTGGCGGGCGGCCTGAATTTCGGCGTCGCGTACCTGCTCGATGGCGCCATCCACAACGATCCGCAGAACAACGCCAACCTGCCGCTTCCTTTCCCGGACGCGCTGCAGGAATTCAGCGTCGCGACGAGCGGCCTATCAGCGCAGAACGGCATGCACTCAGGTGCGTCGGTCAACGCGGTGACCAAGTCCGGCACCAACAACTTCCACGGCAACGGATTCGAATTCCTGCGCGACCACCGCTTCAACGCGACCAATCCATTTGCGGCGATCAATCCCGCAACGGGGAAGCGCCGCGACGACGGCCTGCTGCGGAATCAGTTCGGCGGCACGCTCGGTGGCCCGATTGTTCAGAACAAACTGTTCTTCTTCGGCGCGTATCAGGGGACGGCGACTCGCCAGACGCCGGCCGCCAACGTTGCGTTTGTGCCGACGGCGGCGATGCTGGCCGGCGATTTCACGGCCTTTGCATCACCTGCGTGCAACGCCGGGCGTCAGGTGGCGTTGCGCGCACCCTTTGTGAACAACCAGATCAGCCCCTCACAGTTCAGCCCTGCCGCGCTGAACCTCGCAAAGCGGCTGCCGAAGACCGACGACCCGTGCGGCCAGGTCACCTACGGCACCAAGGATGACAACAACGAAGGGCAAGCGGTCGGGAAGGTCGATTACCAACTTTCGGCGAACCACTCGATGTTCGGCCGATACATGGCCACCTTCTTCAAGCAGGAAGCGGCGTTCGCCAAAGATCCCGACAACGTTCTGGTGACCGATCACCCGGGCGTGAACAACTTGGCGCAATCGTTCACCTTCGGCGACACGATGATTCTGTCGTCGAACACGGTGAACTCTTTCCGCGTGGCCTTCAACCGCACCGCCGTGCATCGTTATCAGGCCCCGTTCTTCTCGCCGAAGGATCTCGGATCGAACGTGTACAGCTACAACCCTGGCGAGATGGTCCTGACCGTGACCAATGCGTTCGCGATCTCCGCGGGGACCGCGACGAAGGGGATTTTCTCCACCAACACGTACCAACTGAACGACGACTATTCCACGCTGAAGGGTGCGCATCAGCTCTCGTTCGGCGCGGACGTCGCGTACTGGAAGTACGCGGGCGAATCGCATGCACGATCCGGCGGCAACTGGACCGTCAGCGGTCAGATCACCGGCTCCAGTCTCGCGGACTTGCTGATCGGCCGTGTGACGACACTCGAACACGGTGGTCCGGCGATCATTCCGGTGGATCAGCGGTATATCGGTCTCTATGCGCAGGACACGTGGCGCGCCTCGTCTCGCGTCACGGTCAACGGCGGCCTCCGCTGGGAGCCGTATTTCGGCCAGAACGTCGAGAACGGCGCGCTCTCGATCTTCGACATGAATAACTGGCAGAAAGGCGTGAAGAGCACCATTTACAAGAACGCGCCGGCCGGTTTCCTGTGGCCCGGGGATCCGGGATTCCCGGAGGGGAAGACCGGTGTGGACCCCCAGTGGTGGAACCTGTCGCCGCGCATCGGTCTCGCGTGGGACGGGCGCGGCGACGGCAGCCTCGCCGTCCGCACATCGTATGGGATCTCGTACGACTTCCCGAGCGCCGACTACCACAACATCAACGCGTCG
>DASTZI010000104.1:0-12796 GCA_035764385.1 Vicinamibacterales bacterium | reverse complement strand
GTCGTGTTCGCCATACGGGACATGTCCGGAGCCCGTGAACATCACGTGCTCGAACAGGTGCGCAAACCCGGTTTTCCCTTTCGCCTCGTTCTTGGAGCCGACGTGGTACCAGACCGTCACCGCCACCGTCGGCGACGTGTTGTTGGGAGCGAGCACGACGCGCAATCCATTTGCCAGCGCGTAGCTTTCGAAAGGAATCCGCAGCGTCGAAGATTTTGGCTGGGACGACTGGGCGACGAGTGTCCCGACGGCTGCGGCGAACGCGAGCACCAGAAGAGCAGCGGTGTTTCGCATGCGGCAATTATGGCGCGTATTGTCTTACGCGTCCGCGGGCGAGTAGCTGGTGCTTCTGCCGCCGCTCGGATCCTTCTTCAGAAGGCCGCCATCGATTAGCCCCTGAATGTCGCGAAGCGACGCGGCCGAAAGATTCTGTAGCGATTAATCCTGGCCAGAGCGTGCTGTCGCAAAGAGCAGGTACAACACAAAGCTCAGGCCGAAGGTGACAAACCACGCGTACGTATAGAGCGCATCGAGGAACGTCGGATTGGCAACCTGTCCGCCCGGCGTGACCGCGGCTCGAAGGAAACCGGGCACCACCGGCAATATCGCGATCACGAGCGCGAGAATCGCGCGCGGATTGAAGCCCCCAGAGTATGCATAGCGGCCGTCGAGTTTGAACAGGTCGACGGGCGAGAGTGCCCGGCGACGCAGCACCCAGTAGTCGGCGATCAAAATGCCGCCGATGGCGCCCATCAGACTCGAGTAGCCAATCAGCCACGTGAAGATGTACGCGGCGGCATCCGCGTACAGCTTCCATGGCAGCATCACGATCCCGATGACGGCTGTAATCAGGCCTCCGGTGAGGTAGCTGATCCGCCTCGGCGCGAGGCTCGAGAAGTCGTTGGCCGGCGAGACGACGTTGGCCGCCATGTTGGTCGTCAGCTGGGCCAGTAGAACAACGAGCGCGCCGAAGATGATGACCGGTGCGCTGCCAATCCGCGCGATGAGCGCGACCGGATCCCAGATCGCTTCGCCGAACAGCACGATCGTCGCACTGGTGACCGCGACGCCAATGAACGCAAACGCCGTCATCGTCGCGGGCAGCCCCATCGCCTGGCCGAGCGCCTGCGATCGCTGGCTGCGAGCATAGCGAGTGAAATCGGGAATGTTCAGGCTGAGCGTGGCCCAGTACCCGACGTTGGCGGTCAGCGCGGCGGGGAACAGACGCCAGAACGGGATGTGCGCGGTCTGCAGCCGCACCGATTCAGACAGAATGTGACCCAGGCCGCCGCCGCGGACGATCGCCCACCCGAGCAGGAGAGCCCCTCCGCCGAGCAGCAGCGGCGCCGACCAGCCTTCAAGTTTCTTAATCCCCTCCAGCCCCTCGACGATGATCCAGACCTGAATTCCCCAGAAGATCGCAAACGATACCCAGATGCCGATCGCCACATTCGCCCATGCGGGCGCGGCGGCAACGATCAGCGCGTTGAGAGCCAGCGCGCCGATCCACGTCTGAATGCCGAACCATCCGCAGGCGACCAGTGCGCGGAGGATTGCCGGAATATTCGCGCCGCGGACGCCGAAGCTCGCGCGGCACAACACGGGAAACGAGACGCCGTATTTGGTGCCCGCGTGTGCGTTGAGCATCATCGGCACAAGCACGATGACGTTGCCGAGCATGATGGTCAGCATCGCCTGCCACCAGGTCATCCCTTGCTGCATCAGACCTGACGCGAGCGTGTAGGTGGTGATGACCACGCTCATTCCGATCCACAGCGCGGCGATGTGATAGGTGGACCATGTCCGCCGCGAGAGTGGCGTCGGCGCGAGATCGGGGTTCCAGAGTGGGCTGCCGGAGAGATCTTCGGTGACCTCCACGAAATCCGCGGTGGAGTTGGTGGGCCGGCTGAAGCCGGCCCCTACGCCGTTCCGTACGCGAGTTGCCGCGTCGCTCATCACCGTGCGGCTGGCTCAGCGGCGGCGTAGCCTTCAGCGTCGTAGCCGCCGTGATAGTCCTTGGCATCGGGCCTGCGGATGCGTGAATGCTGCACGATCCGATCGCGGCGCATACCACGGAAGTCCTCGAGTGAGCGCCAGCCGTGGCGTTCCATCGTCTGCTGCATGCCGGCCACCAGCGATTTGACGACGTTCGGTCCAATCGCATGATCGAGCATCGCCGCCGTGCAGACCTGCACCGTGCCGCATCCGAGCAGAAAGAAATTCAACGCGTGCGAAAAATCGGCGATACCCCCGATGCCTGAGAACGACTTGTCAGGGAAGGCTTGCGTGAGTTGCCCCATCTTGGCCAACGACAACGGCAGAATCGCCGGACCGCCAAGACCACCGCTCGACACATAGCCGTCAACGTTCATTTCGAACTCGAGGCTGTCGGGATCGATCAGCGGCAGCGACGGGAACGTATTAGACGACACGATCGCATCGGCGCCGCCGAGAAACGCGCCGCGCGCCTCGACGACAATGTCGGTCGTCGACGGGGTGAGCTTCGCCCAGACCGGCACACGCGCGACCTCTTTCACGACCTGCGTGACGACCGAGATCAACTCCTGGTCCTTGCCGATGTTCGATCCCATGTCCTTGCGATCCATATGCGGGCACGAGAGGTTCAGCTCCAGTGCGTCTGCGCCTTCGGCCTGACACGCCTTCGCCAGCGTCTGCCAGTTGGCCATCTCCTGATCGCTGCCAGATCCGGCCATGATGGAGGCGACGAGAATCTTCCGCGGGTAGGCCTTCTTGATGCGCGCAATGCGCGGCACCCACCAATCGAGTGTCTTGTCCGAAATGAGCTCCCAGTTCCACGACGAGTGCAGCACGGCGCTGCCTCGTTTTTGCATCGACAGCCGCGGCGAGTCGACGCTGGCGCGGAGGAATTTCGTCTTCGGCCCGTCGACGTTGACGACCGGATGCAGGCCGATTGTTTTGGTGACGACGCCGCCCCACCCTGCGTCGAAGGCGCGCATGATGTTGCTGTCCGATTCGGTTGGCGGCGCTGATGAGAGGAGAAACGGGTTTTCAAGTGTGAGCCCGGTGAACGTCGTCGCGAGCTGACTGGCCATTGCAGGTGCCCCTTTGAACCGCCTTCAGGCGGACCGTGACTATATAGTAGGGCCGATGGCCACCCTCCTCATCCGCAACGGCATTGTCATCACCGCCACCGATCTATATGAAGGGGATGTCTTCATCGAGGGCGAGAAGATCGCCGCTATCGGCTCCTCGCTGCAGATGAATGCAGATCGGATCATTGACGCGAAACGGAAGTACGTCCTCCCCGGCGGCATTGACGTTCACACCCATCTCGATATGCCGTTCGGCGGCACGACATCCGGGGACGACTTCGAGTCAGGCACCATCGCGGCCGCGCACGGGGGAACGACGAGCATCGTCGACTTCGCGATCCAGTACAAGGGCCAGACGCTTCATCACGCGTGGGACACGTGGATGAAAAAGGCGGAGGGCAAAGCGGCGATCGATTACGGCTTCCACATGATCATCACGGATCTCTCGGATCAGGTGGAAGAGGAGATGGACGCACTCGTCCGGCAGGGGGTCACGTCGTTCAAGCTGTTCATGGCGTATCCCGGCGTCTTCATGCTGGACGATGCGAGCATCTTCAGGGCGCTGCTGCGCACGGGGAAGAACGGCGGAACCATCTGCATGCATGCCGAGAACGGCGGCGTGATCGACGTGCTGGTGAAGAAAGCGCTTGCCGAAGGGAAGACCGCTCCGAAATACCACGCGCTGACGCGCCCCGCGCGTGCCGAGGGTGAAGCGACGCACCGGGCCATCGCGCTTGCCGAGATGGCCGACGTGCCAATCTACATCGTGCACCTCTCGGCGGCGGAGGCGCTCGAAATGGTGACCGAAGCGCGCGACCGCGGTTTGCCGGCGTTTGCGGAGACCTGCCCGCAGTATCTGTTCCTCTCGTATGACAACTACGAGGAGCCGGGGTTCAACGGCGCGAAATACGTGATGAGTCCGCCGTTGCGGCCGAAGGAGACACAGGAGCGGCTGTGGCGTGGCCTGGCGTTCAACGATCTCCAGGCGATTTCGACGGACCACTGCCCGTTCTGCATGAAAGAACAGAAGACGCTCGGGAGAAATGACTTCTCGAAGATTCCAAACGGCGCGCCAGGCATCGAGACGCGCATGTCGCTCGTCTACGACGGAGGCGTGCGAACCGGACGGATTTCGTTGAACCGGTTCGTCGAGCTGACGTCCACCTCGCCGGCGAAGATCTTTGGACTGTTTCCACGGAAGGGGACCATCGCCCCAGGCTCCGACGCGGACATCGTCATCTTCGATCCGGAGAAGAAGGTCCGGTTGTCGCAGAAAACCCTTCACATGAAGGTTGACTACAGCCCGTACGAAGGGCGCGACGTGACGGGCGTGACCGACACCGTCATCTCTCGCGGCCGCGTGATCATCGATGGCGGTAAATTCGTGGGACGAGCGGGCTCCGGATCATTCATCAAGCGCGCGTCGCGATGAGCAACGACGAGATGCTCGGGCCTCCACGAGAAGTTCTCGATTACTACGACCGCTTCCCCGAGGAGTCACGACTCGCCACGGGTCCCTTCAAGCTCGAGTTCGAACGGACGAAGGACATCCTCACTCGTCTACTCCCGTCACCACCTGCGCGAGTGATCGACGTAGGCGGCGCCGCGGGTGCGTATTCGACGTGGCTCACGGAGCTCGGTTACCAGGTGCATTTAATCGATGCGACGCCCAGACTGGTCGCCAAAGCCCGTGAACGAAACGCGACGCTGGCCACACCGATCGCGTCGATTGCAGTCGGCGACGCACGATCGCTCTCTGAGCCCGATCGATCGGCCGCAGTCGTGATGATCATGGGGCCGCTCTATCATCTGCCCTCGTGGGCGGATCGTCTAACGGCATTACGCGAGGCGCATCGCGTGCTCGCGTCGCCAGGGATCGTGGTCGCTGCCGGGATTTCGCGATTCGCGTCCGCGCTCGATGGTCTCTCGCGCAAGGTCCTCGATCCCGCATTCCTCCGAATACGCGACCAGGATCTGATCGACGGACAGCATCGCAATCCGACAGACACACTCAATTACTTCACGACCGCGTACTTTCATCGTCCCGAAGACCTGCGAGCCGAGCTCGAAGAGGCCGGGTTTTTAGATGCCGAGGTGAGGGGCGTTGAAGGCATTGCGTGGATGTTCACCGATTTCGAATCTCGCTGGGCGGATGAGGCGCTCCGGCAGGATATCCTGAACGTTGCGCGGGCATTGGAAGCCGAGCCGTCCATTGTCGGCGTGAGTGCGCATCTGCTCGGCATCGGACGAAAGCTATGACCATGACTCCGACTACAACCGCTTCACTGACGGGCGCCGAGATCGTCGCCCTCTCAAAGAAACACACCATTTCAGAATGGGCGGTGCAGGGCGCCGTCGATCCGATTCCGGTCGAGCGTGCGGAAGGCATTTACTTCTACACGCCCGAGGGGAAGCGATACATCGACTTCAACAGTCAGTTGATGTCGGTGAACATCGGCCACAGCGATCCACGGGTGGTCAAAGCCATTCAGGAGCAAGCCGCGAAGCTCTGTTACGTGACGCCCGGCGGCATGACGACCGAGCCGCGTGCACGCCTTGGGGCGAAGCTGGCGGAGCTCACGCCGGGCGATATCGACGTCTTCTTCTTCACCAATGGCGGCGCGGAATCGGTTGAAAACGCGTTCAAGATCGCGCGCGCTTACACAGGCCGTTACAAGATCCTGTCACGCTATCGCTCTTACCACGGCGCCACCGCGGCCGCCATGGCCGCAACCGGAGAGCCGCGCAGCTGGGCGCAGCATCCGCTGCCCGGGATGGTTCACTTCACCGACTGGTACCACGGCGTGGATCGCGAGCCGGACACGGCGGAGGTGGCCGTGCGGAACCTCGAGGAGCTCGTCACGCTCGAAGGGCCGCAGACGATTGCCGCGATCATCGTCGAATCGGTCACCGGCACGAACGGCATTCTCATCCCGCCCGATGGCTACATGCAGGGGGTGCGGGCGCTCTGCGACAAGCACGGCATCGTCATGATTGCCGACGAAGTGATGGCGGGGTTCGGGCGCACCGGCGAATGGTTTGCGATCAACCACTGGAAGGTCGTTCCCGACATCATGACGATGGCGAAAGGCATCACGAGCTCGTATATCCCACTCGGGGCGGTTGGGATGCGGCGGAAGATCGGCGACTTCTTTCAGGACAAGATGTTTCCCGGCGGTCTCACCTATAGCAGTCACGCGCTCGCCTGCGCCGCGGCGCTCGCGACGCTTGCGGTCTATGAAGAGGACGATCTGATCAACCGCGCAAAGCGGACGGGCAAGGTGATGGCGGAACTGATGTCGGACCTGGCGAAGCGTCACCCGTCGGTCGGCGCGGCACGGTCCATCGGCTTGTTCGGTGTAATCGAACTGATCCGTAATCGCAAGACGAAGCAGCCGATGGCGCCATTCAACGGCACGTCGCCGGAAATGGCGGCACTCGGCAAGTTCTTCCGTCAAGAGGGGCTCTTCACCTTCGTGCGGTGGAATTACTTCTTCACGAACCCGCCGCTCATCATCACGGAGGAGCAGCTTCGCGAGGCCTTCAACATCATCGATCGCGGGCTGGAGATTACCGACAAAGCGGTCGAGTAGCGCGAAGGGCATCGTCGCGATCGGCGGGGCCGCGTTCGGACCTTCGGTCATCGACGGCCGCACCTGCGACGAAGCTGTCCGTGATCTCTGGATACGATGGCTCGGAGCGCGCTCGCTGCCGCCGCCCTGCGCCAATCCCTTCAGGCTGATTCAGTAGCGCCAACGCCGCGCGAGTTATACGGCCACAACCCCCAATGAGCGGCTCACGACCTGTTTCAACGTGAGCCGTATTTTTCTCCCTTTCTAAGCGGCTTCTGCAGCCGAGCTGCAGGGTTTGTGTCTTGCCATTTCCGAAGTGAACGGCGACCCGATCCGATCGCCGTAAACCTCGGGAGGTGTCATGACGATTGTTGCTCGCATAGTCATCGTCGGCGCGGCGATGGCAGCGCTGTCCGCCTCAGCTCTTGCGCAAAAGGTCACGCATGACACGAATCGCGCTGCTGACTTCTCACAGATTCGAACCTTCTCGATCAAAGAGGGTCCTCCAGTCGATGAGGTCGCGTACAAGACGACGGCGTACGACAGTCCGATTGTCAGGCAGAACACCAACGGGGCGGTTGCCGCGCAACTCGAGGCGCGGGGCTTGAGGCGTGACGACGTACGCCCGGACGTCTACGTGACGACCCATCGGAGCTTCCAGACAGCATATGAAGCCTGGGGCGCCCCGGGTTGGGGCTACCCCGGGAGGGGCTACGCCGGGTGCGGATACCCCGACCAGGGATACCCCGACCAGGGATACCCCGACCAGGGATATCCCGACCGGGCATACCCTGACCGGGGATATCCGGACCGGGGATGCGGATACTGGGACGGCTATTACGGCGGCTACGATTCGTATTACATCCAGCCGATCATCGTCGGCACGCTGGCCGTCGACATCACCAGCGCCAAGACCGGCGAGCTCCTGTGGCGCGGGATCAGCGAGCGCGATATGCACCCGACGTCGAGCCCGAAGCATCGCCTCGAGCGCATCAACAAAGAGGTGTACAAGATCTTCAAGAAATATCCGACTGGGACGGTAGCAACGAGTGGCCACGGGACGCCCCACCCAACGGGCCGATGAGACGCGATTTGGAAGGGCCGCGGACCTCGAGACGGACGGTCCCGATTGTCGCGACCACACACAGGCGTTTCTAGAACGCGTAGCCGACGCTGAATGTCAGCGGAATCTTCACGCCTGCGTTCTGCGTGAAGATGTTGCCGTTCGAGTAATGGTTGATCTTCACGCCGACATTCAGATTCCTGTTCGCGCCGGCGAACCAGCCGATCCCCATGAAGTCCTGGAAGGTGAAGTGGCGGCCGGTGTTCAGGTCGTCGAGGATGACTTTCGAGATGTAGGTGGGTCCTGCGAGCGAGTATGCGAAGTACATGTCGGCGAGACGGGCGCGGAGAAACGTAAACCGGAATAGCGGATACACCGAGAGCGTGAAAAATCGGTCGTTGTTCTGTCGCGTCTTGTAAAATCCCGCGCTCGCGCCGACGTCCAACGCGAATACCTTGCGCGTGTGAAAGACGTTGCGCTCATAGTGCGGCGCGATGCCGAAGTCGACCTTGGCATGACCGCCCCAGAAGATCGGCACTTTACGCGAGACGAAGTCGTTGACGCCGTAGCCCGTGCCTGACGAGTACTCGACCTGAATGAGGTGCCGCGGAAAGATGAACCCTGCATCCCGGTTCGCCTCGACGCGATCCGCGGGAAGCGCCCTCACCGTGTAGCGGAAGCCGCCGGACACGAAGACCGTGTGCGGCTGTGTCACCTTCTCACGCCCTGGCGAGAACGTGACGCCGCCGGTCAGGTCCCAGGAGGGTGTGAGCCGATATTCGGCGCCACCGCCGAGGAGCAACGACGCGTAGTGCGCGTCGGTGACCACGGTCGTGTCACCGAGATTGAAGCCGGTCCGGCTCGTGAATCCGAGGCCGGTCTCGCCGTACGCCGACCACCGGCGCGCAACAGGCAGGCGCGCCTTCAACGTGACCGCACCAAAGTTGACTCTTACGTGATGGCGATCGACATCGCCCGGGCGAACGCTCCCGTAGTTGACGTAGTTGAGCGGACGCATGTAACTCGCCTGTGCCGACACGAAGCGATTGAATTCGTGGCCGATGAGCATGACGCGAACGTCCACGCGCGGGACCTCGATCGAAGCAGCGTGGAAGCCCGGTTCGAGCTGCGCTTGTGAGAACGGCTGGTCGATCGCTCCAACGTTGATGGAGATGTAGGAGTTCTGAAGCAGTCGCGGGAACTGCGTCCGCGTGTCATCCGATGATTGCGCGACTGCCGAATGGGCCACGCAGAGGAAAAGAAACGCCGCCGCGGCGGTGTACGGGCGATTCAATGAGTGAGGGCGTACAAGAAGGCGTTGATGCCGAGCGCGTATCCTTTCGGCCCGAACATCATGAAGTAGCGCGGATCGTCGCCTTCGCGCTCCCACGAATCGCCGATGTCGGTGTTGTGCGTGATCAAAACCATGATTCGGCTGTATTTGTCCGCGATCGCGCGAAGATGCGGCACCGCGCTATCGGAACCTTGCTCTGAGGTGCGGCCTCCCGATCGCATGTAGAAGCCGATGTTCGGAATCTGCGGCATCTGACCGACCTCGAACTGCGTGCGAAAGATCGGATGCTCCGGCGGGATGTCGAAGATCGGATATTCGCTCGCCGGAAGCGCATGCCTGATCTCGCGCACCCAGTGGTCCCATTCGTACGAGCCCCAGAAATCGTCTACCCACAGGAAGCCGCCTTTGAGCAGATACGTCCGCAGATTCAATCCTTCTGCGTCATTGATCGATACGGCCCCTGGCGCCGACAGAATGACGATCGGACAGCTGAACAGCTCGGGCCCGCCAAGATTGACGAGCAGATGGTTCGGCTCGCGCCGTGAATTAAAGCTCACGTTCGCGCGCGTCAGCTCGGAGAATCGGATGGAAAAGTTGATGTCGGCGCGCGGGTAATCGGTGCGCCAGCTGCCGTCGCGACCGTCCGGAGACTGCCGGTAGACGACGCGGCAGTAATGGAAGCGGCCGTCAAAGTCCTGCGGTGTCGCGATGCGGCTAGCGCCGAAGCCGAAGAAACCGCCTCGTCCAAATTGCGCCGATGCCGCCGTCGCGGTCAGGGCGCATATGACAGCCGCAATGGGAACCGCCACCCGTCGGCGCGGCCGTATCCAGTACATCGCTGAGAGTGTACTGCGTTATCGTAGGTCCGCCTGAAGGAGGGCTGGCTGAAGCCATGAATACTCGAACCGTGCTGCTGTCCTTGGTTGCCGTGTCGATCCTTTCGATCGCTGCGATCGGGCAGGAGCCGCCGCGTCCGCAGATCGTGGCCGGCCGCTCGAAGGTTGCCACCACGCTCGGCATTGTCGCCACGAGCCAGCCGCTCGCATCACAGGCTGGCGCGCAAATCCTCCAACGCGGTGGCAACGCAGTGGACGCCGCGATCGCGGCCAACGCGGTTATGGCGCTCGTCGAACCACACTACAACGGCATCGGCGGCGATCTCTTCGCCATCTACTACGAAGCGCGCACTGGCAAGCTCTATGGACTGAATGCCGGCGGATGGGCGCCCGCAGGGCTCACACCCGAGTTCCTCAGATCAAAGGGCTTTACCAACATGCCCGGCAGCGGCATTCACACCGTGACCGTTCCAGGTGCGGTCGCGGGGTGGGACGCGATGCGCAGCCGGTTCGGCAAGCTGCCGATGGCCGACCTGCTGGCGCCGGCAATTTATTACGCCGATGCCGGATTTCCGGTCACAGATGTCATCGCTGATTATTGGGCGGGTGCGATCACCAAACTGTCTCGCGAGCCGCTTGCGGAGGAAACCTTTCTCCCGAACGGTCGCGCGCCGAAAGCCGGCGAGATCTTCAAGAATCCACGCCTTGCCTCGACGCTGCGGTTGATCGCGCAGCAGGGTGCCGCCGGCTTTTACGAAGGCAAGACCGCCGAAGCGATCGTGGCAATCTCGCGAGAGAAGGGCGGCGCGATGACGCTCGCCGATCTGAAGGAATACAAAGCCGAATGGGTCGATCCGATCTCGACCACGTATCGCGGCTGGACCGTCTACGAGCTGCCGCCGAATACGCAGGGGATCGCCGCGCTCATCATGCTCAATCTGATGGAGCGGTACCCGCTCGCGCAGTACGGCTTTCAATCAACGCAGACGATGCACGTGATGATCGAGGCGAAAAAGCTGGCGTATGCGGACATGCTGCGCTATGTCGCCGATCCGCATTTTTCGAACGTGCCGGTGGCGCCGCTTCTCAGCAAGCCGCACGCGGAGGAACGCGCGCGACTGATCGATCCGCGTAAGGCGGCGTGCAGTGTTGAACCCTCCAGGCTCCCGGGACTGACGACGTCAAACGGGGGTGACACCATCTATCTGTCGGTGATCGATCGCGACGGCAATATCGTGTCGTTGATTCAAAGTCTCTACTCGTCGTTCGGTAGCGGCGTCGTGGCGCCGGATACCGGCATCATGCTGCACAATCGCGGCGCGCTCTTCACGCTGCAAAGCGGTCACCCGAATCTGCTCGCCGGCCGCAAGCGTCCGCTGACGACGCTCATCCCCGCGTTCATGTCGAGAGGCGACGAGAAGATCGGGTTCGGGATCATGGGCGGGTTCAACCAGGCGCAGGCGCACGCGCAGTTCGTCTCCAACGTCGCCGACTTCGGGCTCGACGTGCAGGAAGCGCTCGAGGCGGGGCGGTTCACGAAGGGCTCGTTCAGCGGCTGTGACGTCGATGTCGAGGAACTGGTGGCTGAAAAGACGCGGGGCGAGCTCGAAAAACTGGGACACGAGGTCACGACCGTGCCGCCGCGAAGCGGCGTCTTCGGGTACGGTCAGGCGGTCATGAGCAACGGCAACGGCGTTCACTTCGCGGGATCGGAACCGCGGCACGACGGGGAAGCGATACCTGAAGCAGCGCCCGTACTCCGGTAGGACGCCCCGGCGCGCCGGGCCCGCGCCGCTCGACATCCTGTACGAAGACCGCGTCCTCGTGGTGATCAACAAGCCTGCAGGACTGCTGTCGGTCCCGCTGCCGAAAAAGAGCGGGGAACCATCCGTGTACGACCAGCTCGAACGGTATCTTCGTCCGCAGCGGCGGCGGCCGTTCGTCGTGCATCGAATCGATCGCGACACGTCGGGTCTGGTCGTCTTCGCGAAGGATCCTCGAACACAGCAGGCGTTGAAGAAGCAATTCATCCAACGCGAACCCGAACGGATCTATCTCGCGCTGGTCTACGGTCATCCAGATCCTCGTGCAGGAACCTGGCGCGACTACCTGGTGTGGGATCGGAAGGCTCTCATTCAGAAGCGCACGCATCCGCGTGATCCTCAGGGCGCCGAGGCGGTATGCAGCTATTCCGTCGTCGAGCAGTTTCGCGATGCCTCGCTGCTCGATGTGCGGCTCCAAACCGGCAAGCGAAACCAGATCAGAATCCAGGCCCGGTTGCGTGGCCACACGCTCATCGGCGAGCGTCGGTACGTCTTCGGTCCCGACCAACTGCGGCCCATTTCGTTTGCGCGCCAGGCGCTGCACGCGCATCGGCTCGCGTTCCGCCACCCCGTCGATGGCCGCACGCTCCAGTTCGAGGCGCCCTTGCCAGACGATTTCCGCGAACTGCTCGGCCGCCTGCGCCGGTGATCACACTCGTCGAAAGCAGTTGACGCGCAATGGCGACCCCTGCATCCTGCGTTTGATGTACGAGCGTCGTCATGCACCCCTTGCTTCGCGGCGGCGGTTTGTCCGCCGGCTTGTCAACAACTTCGGCATCGCGATGGCGGTCATCGCGGGGTCGCTCGCCATCGGCATAGCTGGCTACCGCTATTTCGAAGGACTCGATTGGATAGATGCATTTCTGAATGCCGCGATGCTTCTTGGCGGGATGGGGCCGGTCAACTCCATCCGTACGACGGGCGGAAAACTGTTCGCCGGTCTGTACGCGCTATACGCGGGAATGGTCGTGCTCGTCGCGGCGGGCATCCTGATGGCGCCCGCGTTTCACCGTTTCTTACATCGGTTTCATCTGGAAGAAGACGAGAACCGTCGCGGGGTGTGAATGAGGTAGGGCCGACCGTCCCGCCTGCGCCAAACGCTTCGGCGGGTCCGCCGTAGCTTCAGCGAAGGCG
>DASTZI010000103.1:0-7508 GCA_035764385.1 Vicinamibacterales bacterium | reverse complement strand
CAGCTGATACCTGTCGAGCAGGCGCAGGATCCGGGGAAGTCCGTCGATCGCTCCGTACTCGCCGCGCGACAGCACGTCCACCAGCACGTTGCCGTTGGCCAGGCTTGGCGACACGTTGTCGACGTCGAAGGTGAGACCGACCGCCACGCGGGCGCCGTTCGGCCATGCCTTCGGCTTCAGCCGCCTGCCGGCGCTGACGCGAAACATTTGTGCCTGCAGCTGCTCGACCGAGAGGGCCGTGCCGGGCTGCGGCGGCCGCGCCTGCTGCGCATCCACGCCGACCGCCAGCGCCGTCACCAGTGCCGCCCCGGCAACCGACGCCAGAATCGGTGATTTCATGGTTCCTCCTGCGTCATAGGCCGTCGGATGGTAGCATTTCGTCGTCCATGACAATTCGTCACCTCGCGCGCGCGATTCTCAGCCTCTTCCCTCTTGTGGTCTGCGTAAGCGCACAGAGTGGTCCCCAGATTCACAAGTCCAGTTAACGGGAGCGCAACGGAATGCGTGAGGAGAAGAGAAGACGCATGCGTCTATTCGTTTGCGTGTCGATGCTTTGCCTGTGGTCGATTGCCACTGGAGCTCAATCTGATTCCGAAGCCGTCGATACACGGCCCCAGTTCCCGCCGAGTGCGGCACACGCGGGGAACCATGCGGTGCCGAATCTCGCTTCATTGAGATCCGGCCGGGCGACGCCGCCGATACCAGGAGGGCTCGGCGCCGGAACGCTCTACAAAGAGGGCGCCCTCCCCGCGACGAATCGAGCCGAGCTCTCGACGCAGATGATCGTTCATCCGACCGGTATCGACGTGCCCGATTGGATCTTCACGACCGCCACGAATCGGACGGAGAAAACGGTGGAGGTCGTCGGCATTTACATCGGAGCCGATGCCAGCCTTGGTGTCTTCGACTGGTCATGTTCAGTGGAGGATCCGTGCCCGAGCGGCAGCATCGTCCCCGAGTGGCAGTGGACGCGAGACTTGACCGAGTTGCCGTGCTACTACGCGATGGCGGACGATGGCGGCGGCCACCAGCACAACCTGCTCTCGTACGTGAATTCGTCACAGAGACGTGGGAACGAGGCTGGACCAAGCGCTCGTCGTGGGAACTGGCGTAATGACGTATTCCTGCTCAACCGATGCACGCGTCGTTGGGATCTCGTATACCGGCACGACTTCGTGACGTCTCAACGAGACTGCAGCCTCGACTCGGCGTGTGGCTGGTGGGGACCCATCGTTGAGACGTTCAACGTGTCACCGCAACCGTCGATCAAGGAACTCGGATTCCTGGACTCGACGCTCCGGTACGATCATGGTGTCAGCAAGCTGACCCCAACGGAAACCGAGTTCTCGCCGCCGAACACGCCGTGGCTGCATTTTCATCGCGATCCGAACCGATCCTGGGGAATCGGGAGCTCCACCTCGAACTAGAGCGTGTCTTCGGCTATCTTCATCTTCCCGCCGTCCACGCGACGGCGCTCGCAAGCATCCGTTGGAAACGCGCGTCCCGCCATGTTTCCGGAAAATGTCCGAGCGCGTTGTAGTAGGCGCGGCCCGCGCCAACCGAGTGTGCCCACGCCAGCGGGTAGTCTCCCGTGGCTAGGACTGACGCGGGATCCAGGCGCAACAGCACGTCGACGCGACCGCGCGGGTTGTCCTGAAACGTATAGAACTCCTCGGTGATCGACAGGCGATCGGTGACGCCGCCGTTGGCTGGATGCGACGGGTTCTCGACGACGACGCTGCCCTGCTGCGTCCAGGGATGCTCCTTGAAATAGGCGCCGACCAGGCGTCCGTAATCCGGCCACTCGTACAACGTGTCCGTCGCGCTGTGCACGCCGATGAATCCGTGTCCGCCGGATACGAAATCGATCAGCGCCAATTTCTGCGCGGCCGAGAACGGGAGCTCGCCGCTCGTCAACGCGAACATGACGACGTCGTAATTGCGAAGCGTGTCCGCGTTCACAAGCGACAGATCTTCGGTCGCGTTGACCGAGAACGCGCCCGCCGCTGCGAGGCCGGCCATGACCTGACGAGCGACCGGAATCGAGTCATGCCTGAACCCGGCAGTCGCGGTCAGCATCAGCACGCGTGCCGCGCTGCGGCCGGGTACCGTCGGCTGCTGCCCCATTGCCGACGGTTCGGTCGCGGATGAACAGGCGAATGTGAGAAGGAGTGCTGCGGTCGCGACACAGAGAATCAAGCTTCCTCTGAGTCTCTGTGTCTCTGCGGCTCGTACTTTTATTGGGATTTGTGTTTCGGGATTTGGGATTCGGGATTTCACCGCTCAGAGCACGCCGGCGCGCCGCATGACGCCTTCCGCTTTCTGCCGGATGTCGCGCGCGACCTCGTACGGATCTCCCTGCTGATATTTGGGAAGAAACAATTCGACCGACAGCGGACCGTTGTATCCGCCCTTGTCGGACAGTTTCTTGAGGATGGTGGTGAGGGGACTCACGCCTTCACCGGGAATGATGCGCGTAGTGTTGTCCAGCAGTTCCCGCGGGATATCGGGGACATCCTGGAAATGGACGTGACCCACTTCGCCCGGCTTGAGGAGATCGAGGTCCTCGAGCTTGTTGTTCCCGGACCAGAAGTGATAGCAGTCGACCAGCGGTTTCACGCTCGGATGCGCCGCCGCGCGGGTGACGCGCAGCATCGTCGTCAGCGTGGAGATGAACGACGATCCGCGGGTGAATTCGGCGGTCATCCTGAGGTTGAACTGCTTCACGACGTCGCCGACCTTGCGCATCTGAGCGGCGCCGGTCTTGTAGTCGTCTTCGACGAATTTCTGCGCGGGCATACCGCCGACGGGCGCGTAGATATGCGTCAGCCCGAGCTCGGTGAACTGCTCGCAGCGGCGCTTCAGGTTTTCGAGCGAGGCTGCGTGGTTCGGATTCGGCTCCCAGAGACCTCCGACGCCGCACGCCGCGGAAACCGGCGTCAGACCATTGTCGGTCAGCACACGTTTGGCCGACGCGAGCGTCTCCGTTTTCAGAAAACCATCGAGCAGTGCGCCCGTAATCTCGACGTTCTTGATCCCGGCGCGTGCCCACCCTTCGAGGGATGCCCGGTACCCCGCCGCCGCGGAGGTGTTCTGGTGGATCGCGAGCGACATTTTTCCTGCAGCCGACACCTCGGCGGCCATCATCATCGCGACGGGTGTCACCAGCATGTCGCGTCTCGACAGCAACGACGACCGATCCGGGCCCATACGGCCTCCGTTTCTACTCCAGGCGTGTCAGCTTGAGGACGGCCCCCGATGGTTTCTGCGTCAGCGTCAGCGAATTTCCGCTGACGGCGAACTCGTACTGATTCCCCCCACCGCCGATCGCGAACTTGCTCTTGGCCATCATCGCCTTGGTCGCCAGCATGTTACCCGTCACGGTGTATGTGCCGGAGTTCAGATAGAGCGTGTTGAAGACCGCCACCTTCTGCGCGTCAGTCGCCTTGTCGTTGGAGGGGTAGTCCGGTAGGGGCTCTCCTTGCACGCGCGAGAAGCTGTAGTGCTGCTTCGTGAAAATGTAGAGTCCCGGCTGTGCGCTTTCAACCTTCCACGCGCCGATCAGCGGGTTTGCCGCGCCGGATTGACCCGACACAGTCGCGGCGGCGGCGACAAGCGCGAGCAACGTCATCATGTATTTCATCGCTTCTCTCCCATTGCCTTCGCTTTCCAAATCAACCAGCTCCGAGTGTAGTACCCGGGTGACCCTGGAGGTGCGGGCGGCTGCGGATTCGGATTGCCGCCCGCGACGTCCGCAGCCGTCAGGTACGCAACGTTGCCGCCGAGCGCGACGGCCTGTGCCTGCACACGCGCGTTCACGTCGAGAAAGATCGCATTCTGGACCGCGTCAGGAATCGTCGTGCCGACGATGGCAGCGCCGTGCCCGCGAATCAGCGCAATGGTCCTCTTGCCAAGCGTCTGTGCCAGCGCCGCGCCCACCTTGTTGTTGTCAATCAGCATGCCGATCTGACCCTGCACGGTCCGGATCTCGAACACCGGTGCACCGTCCAGGAGGAACGGGGCCATGTGATACATCGGCCGCAGTGGCGTGGTGACATCCGTGAACGGCAGCACCGACGGCATATGGGAGTGGACGATCGAGTTCACATCGGGTCTCGCCTTGAAGATCGCGGCGTGCAGGAAGCGCTCGCGGTATCCCGGCGGCGCCTTCGGATTGACGGGATTGCCGTCGAGGTCGTACTCGACGAGATCGGCGGCGGTCACGAGCCCCGGCGCAAGATCGCGCGCCAGGAAAAAGTGATCGGGACGCTGCAGGCTGCGCACGCTGACGTGGCCGAGGCCATCGAGAATGTTCTCGTTCGCCAGGATTCGGTTCGCGACAACAAGATCGTCGAGGAGGGTGCCGTTGCCTGCCGTCGACGGCGCCGGCTTGCCGCTCTGCCCCAAGAGCCCGACGGTGATCACGGCGACCGCGCCAATCGTCACCGCCAGAAGGGTGTGGTTCTTCATTCGCATAGGTCCCCTATTTGAGCAGATCCTTTACTTTCGCGATGCCCGCCCGCGCACATGCGTCGTCCATTTCCAGATTCGATCCGGCGCTCCCAACCGCGCCGATGGTGTCGTTGCCGATCTGGATCGGCACGCCGCCGCTCAGCGCGAGAATGTCTGCGAGATCGCGTTGCGCCGCCGAACCTGGATTCTCTGCCGTCCGCTTCTGAAACTCCATGGTCGGAATGCGGAACATGCGGGCGGTGTAGGCCTTGCGTCGCGCCATGTCGGCCGTCTGCGCTGTCGCCTGCTCGTCGCGGAGAATGACGAGCACCTGCGCAGCGCGATCGACAACCGCGACCGACGTATGGAAGCCCTTCGCCTGGCACTCCGCCTGGGCGGCCTCCGCAATCGTCTTCGCAAGACCGAGCGAGAGATTGCGCTGCATGACGACGCCCTGCTCTGCCGCGCCAAACGCGTTTGCGGAGGCCAACGTCATCGAGACGATCATCGGAATGGTGAACCGACCGGACATCTGGCCTCCTCTGAATGCAGAACGGACGCGCCGCGCCGGGATACTAGTGTTGCGTGCTTCCCAAATCAAGACTGGTCGTGACGCCGCGCTGGACCAAACAACTTGTTCATCTCGGGCACGGGAATATTGCGGGCCAGTTCCGAGAACGTACCGGTGGTCGCGATCTCCCTCGCGGCGCTCAGAAAGCCGGTCCACGCGGCGCGTGCGAGCGCGCCGCCGACGCTGATTCGGCGCACACCTGCCTCCGCCAGCTGCGCCACCGTGGTGAAGTCGGTGCTGACCAGCACATTGACCGGCTTTGGCGCAGACGCGCTGACGATCGCGGAGATGTCACTCATGGCGCGGACGCCAGGCGCGTATAAGCAGTCGGCGCCGGCTTCGGCGTAGGCCACCAGCCGTCGAATGGTCTCGGCCAGATCAGGACGTCCGGCAATGAATCCTTCCGACCGTCCGGTGAGCAGCACGCCCGTCCCACTATCGTCAATCGCCTTCCGAGCCGCTTTGACACGTTCGACGGCCAGGGCGAAGTCGTACAGCGGTGCCGCCGGATCGCCGGTGGAATCCTCGATCGAAACGCCCGCGATGCCGGTCTCGACCGCTGCCCATACGTTGGCCGCGACACCAAGCGGATCGGCCGCGAAGCCATCCTCGAAATCAGCGTTCACCGGCACGTCCACGGCCGCCGCGATCGCGCGCAGATGCGACAGCGACAGCTCCACCGAAATCTCGTTGTCCCGGCGACCAAGCGACCACGCAAGGCCGGCACTCGTCGTCGCAACCGCTTTGAAGCCGAGGCCGACGAGAATACGCGCGCTGCCGATGTCCCACGGGTTGGGCAGGACAAAGCAACCGGCTTCGTGCAGCCGGCGGAATTCGCTGACCTGCGGATTCATGGCGTCGACTCGACGACCACGGCCGTGCCGTACGCGAGGACCTCGGTGACGCCTTGGGCCACCTCGTTCGCGTCGTAGCGGACACCGATGAGCGCATTGGCACCATGCTCGGCGGCGTGCTCGAGCATCAGCCGGTAGGCATCCTCTCGTGCCTTTTCACACAGCTGGGTGTAGAGCGTGATGTTGCCGCCGATCAGCGTCTGCAGCGACGCGCCAAGCGTCCCGACGATGCTGCGGGAACGGACGACGATGCCTCGGACCAGACCGATGTTACGGACGATGCGACAGCCTGGAAGTTCGAAGGCGGTCGTGACGAGTTTGGGATTGATAGCGCTCATGGCGCGGATGGTAACAGAGGAATCGCTACGCGACGAGAAGGCGAACGAGATCGCGAACGCTCGCGAGGTTGTCGAGCGTGTTGACGCGCTCGATGACCTGGTCGCTGCGCTGCGCGCCGAGAACGGGCGCCATGAGACTTCTCGCCTTCTCGGCAACCGCGGCGGTGTCGAGCGGATTCTCCTTTGTCCCGGGCGCGAAGCGCGTGAAATGGGTGACCATGCGGCCGTCGCGCAGCTGGAGATCGACCCTGGCGCTGCGTGGCGCAGCCGGATCCATCAAGGCGCGATCGCCGACGAGCTGAACGCGCTGCTTCACAGCAAGAACTTGCTGATCCTTCATGCGATCGAAGGAATGGCTGGCGTCGAACGACACGGTTCCATCGATCAGGGCGACCGCGATCAGGTACTGAAGGTTGACATCAGGCATCGCGCTGTCGTTGACGATGCCCGCGCCGTCCTCGGGCAGCCGCACGATGACGCGATCGACGGTGGCGGGCGTGAGATTGTGCTCGCGGCGAAGCGTCAGCAGCGCGTCGAGCGCCGACTGGATGGGATAGCCGACGGAGAACGTCTTGATAGCCGTTTCGGTGACGTAGAAGCGGCGCCCGAGACCTGCGGCCATCTCTTCGGGGCGCGGCTGCGATGAGTGTGCCTCGAGGCCGTTGTGCTCCCCTTCGAGCACGTCGGGAACTCCGCTGAAGCCGGCCTGCGCCATCACGGCGGCCGTCACGCCGTTACGGGCACCCATCCCCGCAAAGTCGAAGGCTTTTTCGACGTGCTCCAGATCGCGCTCCCAGCTCCAGACGCCGGACACTTGCTGCACCGCGTACGAGAGCGCGTAGCGCATGCCTGTTTCGTCCAGCCGCGCCATCGAAGCGGCCGCCGCCGCAGCGCCCATCGTCGCGCTCACGCCTTCGGCGCTGCGATGCGTGGCGCGCACGTGATTAGGGCCGAGCGCCTGCAGCCAGCGGCAGCCGAGGTCGTAGCCGAGCACCACGGCGCGAATCAATTCCTGACCCGATGCGTTTTCGCGCTCGCCGACAGCGAGCGCGGCGGGAACCGCTGAACAGCCTGGATGCGCCTTCGTCACCGGTTCGAAGTCATCGGTTTCGTCCGCGTGCGCGAACATCGCGTTGACGAGCGCCGCGTTGATGACCGATGTGCGGATGTCCGTCGTGACAACCGACGCTTCAGGCGTTCCGCCCTGCGCGCGCGCGAATCGAATTGCCATCTCTCCCGGCTTCAAGCGCGCGCCGGAAATCATCGCGGCAATCGTGTCCAGGATGCGATGCT
>DASTZI010000102.1:0-32205 GCA_035764385.1 Vicinamibacterales bacterium | reverse complement strand
CATCGGCACGGCGGCTGCAATCGTCAGGGCCCAGCAGCCCCTCGACCCTGCCCGGGAGAGGCCAGGCGTCGACCTTATCCTCACCAACGGCAAGATCATCACGGTTGACGAGAAGTTCACGATCGCGCAGGCACTTGCGGTCAGAGGCAACCGGATTGTCGCCGTCGGCACAAACCAGCAGATCGCCCAGATGGCCACGACGACGACGCGGCGCATCGATCTGCGTGGGCGCGCCGTTGTGCCCGGACTGATCGACAACCACATGCACCTGCTCCGCGCGGGCACTACGTGGACGCGCGAGGTCCGATTCGACGGCGTTGAATCGCGGAGGCAGGCGCTCGACATGGCGGCGGCGCGCACGAAGGCGCTTCCACCCGGCGACTGGGTGTACAACATCGGTGGCTGGTCGGTCGATCAGTTCGCCGACAGTCGCGCCAAGTTCACGCGCGAGGAGCTCGATCGCATTGCTCCGAACAACCCGGTCGCTCTCCAGGAGTCGTACTACCGCACGTATCTGAACACGCGCGGTCTCGAGGCGTTCAACATTCGCGACGGTGCACCCGATCCGGCCGACTTCCCCAAAGGTTCGATCGTTCGCGACGGATCCGGCCGCGCCACGGGCATTGTCGAGGGCGGGATGGGCGCCGTGCGCGCGATCGCTGGAAAGATGCCGCGCGTCGCCGAGAGCGGAGTCGAGGCGAGCACGCTCGCGATGATCAAAGACATGAATCGCGCGGGGCTGACGGCCTTCGGGGTCGCCGGCTGCGACCCGGCGCTGCTGCCGATGTACCGGAAATGGGAAGCACAGCATCAGTTGAACGTCCGGATCTTCTGCATCGATGGCGTAGGCGCAGGCACGCCGGAACAGGTCGAACGCGCGCTGCCGCAGATCGCAAACATCAAGCTCTTTCAGGGTGACGATTTCATCGACAGCGTGCTCTACGGCGAGAGCGTCTACGGACCGCTGCACGATCCGATGTTCGACTCGACCTCCGATCCGAAACCGGAGCAGCTTGCGCAGTGGCGACGGCTGGCAATGGAGGTGGCCAAAAACCGCCTGCCGCTGCATGTGCACGCAGAGCTGACGCACACGATCGATGCGTTTCTCGATCAGATCGAAGCGATCAACAAGGTGTATCCCATCAAGAATCTCCGGTGGATGCTGGCGCACTTCAATCAGTCGAACGCGACGCAGTTGGAGCGGATGAAACGGCTCGGCATGTACGCCGCGGTCCATCCCTGGAACGTGATCAATGGCGGCATCATGCGCGAGATCTTTGGAGACGACGCCCTCGAGCAGCCGCCGCTGGCGACCATTCAGGCCAGCGGCATCATGTGGGGCTTTGGCAGCGACGGCAGCGCGGCCAATCAGTACATGCCGTTCATCACGCTCAATTACGCGGTGACGGGCAAGATGGCCAGCGGGCTGAAGGTGATGCGGCAGACGATCAACCGCGAGGACGCGCTGATCGCATACACGCGGCGCAACGCGTTCTTCGTCTTCCAGGAAGATAACCTCGGCGCGCTTCAGGCCGGCAAGCTCGCGGATCTCGTCGTGCTCGATCGCGACTACCTCACGATCCCCGCGGATCAAATCAAGGACATCAAGCCGGTGCTGACCATGGTGGACGGACGGATCGTCTACGACGTCAGCGCGGCGAACGGCACGCGGTAATCACGAACCACCATCACCAACCAACGGGAGGAATGATGTCGGGACTGCGACGGTTACTTCTGGCTGCTTTCGTATTGATGATCCCTGTTGTTGCATTCGCACAGGAAGCCGTATTGACAGGCACGATTACTGATTCGACCGGCGCTGTGCTTCCGGGCGTCACCGTAACGGTTCTCCACGAGGCGTCCGGTAATCGCTTCGTGGCCGTCACCGATGAGCGAGGCGTTTATCGCATTCCCGCGCGCGTCGGCGCGTACCAGGTTGCGGCGGAGCTTCAGGGCTTCGCGACGGCGCAGCGAAACAACATCGAGTTGCTCGTCGGCCAGACGCTGGTCATCAACCTGCAGATGGCGCCGAGTGGCGTCGCCGAAACGGTGACTGTCAGTGGCGAGGCGCCGCTCATCAACGTGGCGACGTCGCAGCTTGGCGGCAACATCGATCCGCAGCAGGTCCAGGAGCTGCCGGTACAGGGACGCAACTGGATGGCGCTCGCGATGCTTGCGCCGGGGAGCCGCATGACGTCCGACACCGCCAACACGCCGATTGCGAATCGTGGCGCGTCGGGCGACGTGCGCCAGTACCAGTTCAGCCTCGACGGCCAGCAGGTCACGTCGGAGATGGGGTTCGGAAACCAGCCGCGCTACAGCCAGGAATCGATTGGCGAGTTCCAGTACATCTCCAACCGGTTTGACGCGACGATGGGCCGGTCGGCGGCGGTGCAAGTGATTGCGGTGACCAAGTCCGGGACCAATCGGTTTTCAGGATCGGTTCGAGGTAACTTCCGCGACAGCAAGCTGAACGCGCCTGACCCGGTCATTCACAAGGTTGTTCCGATCGACAACCGGCAGCTGGCCTTCACCCTCGGCGGCCCCATCCGGAAGGATCGCCTCCATTTCTTCGGGCATTTCGATTACGAGCGGGAACCAAAGACGAGCGTGTGGAACACGCCGTACCCGGCGTTCAATGTCGAGCTCCACGGTCCCGAAACCGTGAAGATGGGGGGCGGTCGCCTCGATTACCAGCTGTCATCCACCATGCGAGTCATGGGGAAGGTCACCGACGCCGAGCACTGGCAGCCGTTTACGCCGGGCAACAACAGCCATCCCGCAGCGACCGGATCGACGCTTGAAACCAATCGCGAGTACGCGGGGCAGTTCACCCACGTGATCACCAATCGCGCGGTGAACGAAATCAATGCCGGCAAGACCCGCTGGATCTTCGAGAACGCAAACCTCACGCACTGGTCGAATCACTGGCAGGCATCCAACGGCGTGACCACGGGCTCGCCGCGCATCACCTTCGGCAACTTCACCATCGGCGGCAACGCGTTCTACCCGCGATTCGGCGCGCAGGACAACTGGAGCCTGCGTGACAACTTTACGTATTCGTACGACGCGCACGGTCGCCACGACCTGAAAGCGGGCGCGGACGCGGTCGTCATGGTCGATTCCGGCAACAACTGCCAGTCCTGCATGGGCATCGTCGATGCGCGGAACGCGAGACCGTCGGCGGCGGAGCTCACGGCGTGGTTTCCGGACGCGTGGAATGCCGACACCTGGAACATGAACGCGATTTCGCCGCTGATTCTGACCTACAGCATCGGCGTCGGAAACTACGCGACGCGCGACGTCCGTCCGCAGTACGGCGCGTGGTTCCAGGATGACTGGCAGATTGCCCCGAAACTGACGCTCAATGTCGGTGCGCGCTACGACTTGAGCCTCAACGCCAACGGCAACAACTACGCGGTTCCACCGTTCGTCGACAAGGGGCGTCCGGCGGATAAGAACAACATCCAGCCACGCGCGGGCTTCGCCTATCGAATTACCAACAACACGGTCCTGCGGGGAGGTAGCGGCGTCTATTTTTCAACGCCGCTGCAGATTGACACCTTCTTCATGGCTCAAATCGATCGGCTCGTGGTCATTCAGTACACGAACGATGGCCGCCCGGACTTCGGCGCCAACCCGACGAACGGCCAGCCACTGCCGTCGGTGTCACAGGGGCAGCAGCAGTTCTGTCACGTCCGCAACGTCCCGGGGTGTCTGCGGCGGTCGCTCCAGGAGCTCGTCGCGCCCGCCGATTACTCCACCCAACTTGCGCGCACGTGGCAGACCTCCATCGGCTTCCAGCATCAGATGGGCGCGACGATGGCGGTCGAGGCGGACTACGTCTACAGCCAGGGACGCAACGAGAAGGACATCATCTCGAACATGAACCTGACGTTCAATCCGGCAACGGGAGCGAACTATCCGTTCTCCGATGTCTCACGGCGAGCCTACCCTGATTTCGGTGCGATTTCGATGCTGGTGCGAATGGGACGCTCTCGCTATCACGCGCTGCAGACGGCTGTGACCAAACGCTTCAGCAATCACTGGCAAGGTGGTGCGACGTATACGTTGTCAGGACTGTGGGATGCGTATCCCCAGCCGTTCAGCGGTATCAATCCAGTGCCCTTCAAGACCACGCCCGATCTTGGCGGCGAGTGGTCGTTCTCGGCGGGCGACCTCCGACACCGCGCGGTCCTCAATGGCATCTGGGAAGTTGGTCGCGGCTTGCAGTTGAGCAGCGTCTTCTATACGGGCATCGGGGAGCGTGCGACAACGACCTACGGTTCGGACGTGCGGAACATCGCTGGCGTCGGAGGACCGGAATCGACAAGCCGTTTGCGCGCGCGGCCGGACGGAACGATTGTTCCGCGCAACTGGTTCACGCAACCCCCGCGGCGCAAAGTCGATCTCCGCGTGCAGCAGAAAGTGACGCTGCCGCATCGCGTGACGCTCGAGGGGATTGCCGAGGTCTTCAACGTCTTCAACTCGCCAAACTGGACGATTACGACGATTGAGACCAGTCCGCAATACCTGCAGCCGACGGCGGGGCAAAACCGTACAGCGCAAGTAGGTTTCCGCGTCACGTTCTAAGGGTGTCTGACCCCCGGTGACGGTTCGACGCACTCGTTGAGTCGATTCGTCGCCGGGTCTGAGCCTGTTGACGGCCAGGCCAACTCCTGGCCGACTCACAAAGCGTGAAAACCTCCGGAATTGTCGAGCGACGTTGGGAGTTGAACTTGCTTGCCGTGAATCCCCCGGAGGTAGAAAGACATGGCTCTTCGGGATAAATACAACTACGCGATTCAGACGGCGAAAAATTTCCACATGCAGGGCGGCGCCGACGAGCACGACGGCAAGCTGCACTTCAAAGGCACCGTTCAAACGCAGGACGAAGCCAACAAGATCTGGGATGCGATCAAGACGATCCCGACCTGGCAGCAGGAGGTCGTGGCTGACATCCGTGCGACCGGCGCGCCGTCGGGAACGCAGCAGCGTCAGTCAGGGACGCAGGCTGAGAGGACTTATACCGTCAAGTCGGGCGACACGCTGAGCAAGATCGCGAAGGAGACGCTCGGTGACACCAACGCCTACACGGATATCTTCAATGCCAACAGGGACGTCCTAAGTGATCCCGACAAGATCAAGCCCGGACAGGTCCTGAAGATCCCGACACCGACGCACAGGTAAATCCCAAGCTCCGCTTACGCCGCGTGATCCCTGTCGGTTGCGCGGCGTCCAAATCGCCGCCGCTCGCATTCCACTTCTTCCCGTTTTTCGCGCAGCTTCTGGTAGATGTCGTTCGACGACCACTGCGAGGTGCGCCGGTCGGATTGACGACGATCGGCGATCGGCGTCACATTCGAGCTCTCATGTGTGCTGCCGAGAATGAATCGCCGTGCCCGTGCCGCTTCCTTCACCGCGTGGACGATCGTATCCAGATCGAAGGGCTGATCGACGATCTCAAAGATTCGCTCGTCGCGTTCCGCGAGCCGCGCGACGTAGGTCGGGTTGGCCGATGTAATGACGAATCGTCGGTCTCGCATCGAGGTCGTGCGGCAAAGTTGGAATGTCGCCCAGTTCTCTTCGTATGGCGGACCGATGTCGTAGACGACAACTGCCGGATCGTACCGCGTCATGATGCCTTGCACGTCGCATCGACCGTCGCGCACCTCGGGAATCAGCGCCGAAACGACGTTGAACCCCGCGCTATTAAGCAGTTTGCGGAGCGGCAGGATCGCGTCGGGATGCGAATTGAAGAGCGCGACGACTCCGAGCGACCCCATCAGGGGCAGGGGAACTGCACAAACCGGGCCGCTGTGAGAGGCGGGCTGCATCAGCCCGCCCAATGTGCGCGCGTTACTTGGCGACTGGAATGGACGGCGCAGTGGGATTGGAATTCGTCCGCTCGCCCCACTGATTGTTCTCGATGCAGAAATACTCGATGATTTCGCTGTCCGGCTCGCCGAGCTTTGCCGTATAGGTCACCTCGAACGGCTTGGTGAATGTCCCCGGATCGTCGATGGTCACGACGCGCTGCAGCGTGTTGTAGTCGGGGCGCGTGTAGCGCTCGATGAGGTGCAGCTTCTCGGTGTGTGGCGTGCCTGCACTGTCGAGCCAGAACCTGTCGTTGAGCCCGATGGTGTCGACGACCAACGTGTTGCCTTCCCAGCGCCCGATTGAGTGACCGAACCAGGTCGGTGACGGATCATCCGGGTGCTTGCGGCCGTCCATGAAGATCTGCCGGAAGCTGTGGGCGTTGCCTTCCTGCAGCATGAAGATGTATTTCGCGTGCTCCGTCGGATGCTGCACGAGCCGCCAGGCAAAGCCGCCGGTGATGCGCAGCGGACCGCCAGGCATGCAGTAGAAGTACGGGTCGTCTGCTTCCTTCAACGACGCCATCTTCTGCTTCGCCCACGGCAGCAGCAGCGCATCGAGCTTGTCCTTGCCGAGCAGGCGCGGGATCGGCGCATCGCCGCCGCCTGTCCAGATGCCCGAGAAATCCACCGTGCCGTCCGCGAGCTTCGGCGCGGAAAGCTTTGCCTCGGTGGCTTTCTTGGGTCCGTTTTCACCGCCGAGCCTTCTGGGCAGCTCCTGCGCGCGCGGCTGCGAGAGAAATGGCGCGGTGAGCCCGATGACGGCGATCGCAGCAACAACGATCTTTTTCACGGCGTCCTCGCCTTCTCGTGGCGTGTTTCAACTGATGTACTCGTGATCATGACAGCCCTTCGAACGCAATTTTGCTGGCCGCGACAACGGCGCGGCCAGTCCTGATTTGGGAAGGACATACCACTAGTTGCCAAGCTTGGGAACGAAGAACTCCTTGCCGTCGGCGCCCTTGAATGACGTCACGATTGCGCGTTCCGACACGGAACGGCCGGCGAAGCCTTCGACGACCACCTGCGTGCCGACGGGCAGCGTTTTGCGCGACCATCCGCCCCGCTCGAGCGCCGGCGTGCTCGCCATCTCGAAGTTCCACGTGGTCACCTTGCCATTGGTGTCGGTGGCATCGATATAGAAGTGCGTGTGCGGGTTGGTCCATTCCACCTTCGAGACCACACCCTTCACCGTGATCGGCTTCTTCGCATCATATTCCGCCGTCCACGAGTGGTGGGCGGAGACAGGCACCGCGAGCGCCGCAAGGGCGAGACCGATAACCAGGACGCCAAGCTTCATACGCATTCTTCCTCCTAGAACCCGTACTTGATGCCGAACTGCATGATACGCGGATCGCCGGCCGACGATGTTATACGACCGAAGGTGCCGGCGTCGAAATTCGTCACCGGGTTCCCCCAGTTGAAGTTGTTGAACAGATTGAAGATTTCCACCCGCAGCTCGAGCTGGCGGGTTGCCGCAAAGGAGACCAGCCGCGAAAACGCGACATCAGCCGTCCAGAATCCCGGCCCTTCGATGCTGTTGTTGCGGTGGTTACCGTACGTGCCCGGCGCGGGCGCCGCAAACGACGCAGCGCTCAGGTAATTGTTCAAAGTCCCGTCGCCGTACGGGTTCGCATTCACCTGATTGACGCGTTGCGGCGTGATGCCTGTTCCCGCGATGTCGCGCGTGGTCGTCACGACGAGCCAGGCGCCGCTGCGCGCGTTGATAATCCCGGACGCACGCCAGTCGGACGCAATAACGCGCATCAGGGTGTTGGTGAAGCGCGGGGTCTGCGCGCCAATCGAGGCGTTGAAAATCTGCTGGCGGCTCTGTGAACAGTTGCCTTCATCGAACGACGGATCGTCCGGTTTGGTATATCCGCCGGTGAACTGGCTGAACCCGCCGCTAACATCGGTGTCGGCGACACAGTGCGAGAGCGTGTAGTTCGCGGCGAGGCTGAGGCCCGTGGCGGCGCGACGGCCACCCGACAGTTTCAGGCCCCGGTAACTCTGTGTCCCGGCATCCACGTAGCGCACGATCGGTCCCAGCCACTGGCCGGCATCAGGGTTCTCGAGGAACAACGTCCGGCGACGATCGGTGTTCCCGCTGACCGTGCAGGATGGATACGAGACGCCGGCAATCGTGCAGGGGCCGGTGCCCATGAAGTTGGACGGGTTGATATGCGCCTGCCCCCACATGCGATCCGCGTAGCTTCCAAGGTAACTGAATGACGCCTGCCACGCCGCTCCGATTTGACGCTCGAACGTGACGTTCCAGGACTGCACGCGTGTCGAGTTGATGCGTGGATCGATCACGCCATAGGCGCCGAAGCCAGGGAACTGCGCGTCGTACGGCGGATCGCGCGGAAGGGGATGCGTGTCGCCGCCTGGCACATTGCGATACGGATCTTCGAACGGCACGCCGTTCAACTCCACGCGATTGCTGAAGGGTGACGCGGATGCCGCGATATACAGGAACTGCGCGCTCGGAAAGTCGTAATTCAGCCCGTACGACGAGCGGATGGCGGTACGGCCGTCCCCACGCAGATCCCAGGCGACGCCCGCGCGAGGCGAGAAATTGGCCCACTGCTTGTACATGCCTGAGTTGCCGGGCGGGAAGCCGGGATCGCCGGGATAAATCAGGCCGGCAGGCGCATTCTTGAACCGCTGCGTCTTGATCCCATTGCGAAAGTTGTCGAGGACGAAGTTTGCGATGGCCCCGTTGTCGACGTTCTGGCCGAAGTACGGTTCCCAGCGCAGGCCCATGTTGAACGTGACGCGGTCCTTCACGCGCCACGTGTCCTGGCCGTACGCGCCGAAGTACCACTGGTTCATGTTGAGAATGCCGGGCGCTCCGTGTCGCACGAGCGACGCCTGGCCGAGCAGGAAGTCCGCGAGCGCCAGACCGTACGTTTGGCCGTTGAAGTTGAAGTCGCCTGCGGCGCGCGCGTTGTCTTCGGTTGACGACGTCCAGTGTGAGGTCGTGGCGCCGAACGCGAACTGATGTCGACCTCGCACCCACGAAAAGTCGTTGCCGGCCTGATACGACTCGTTCGCGAGCCGCACCTTGACAGAGTTGCCGCCCGATATCGTGAACGCGTTTGTCACCGCGATGCCGATGACACCAGGCACATAGCTGTGCAGCTTGACGCCGATGTCCGAAGCGTCGAAGAACTTGTCCGGCGGATCGTTCAGGTGGTTCGAAGTCCGGTTCCAGGTTACGCGGAACGAGTTCACCATGTTCGCTCCGAGGACCAGCGTGTCGCCGAAGGCGGACGATTGCGCTCGCGCCCGCTTGTTGGCGCCGAACTCGCGGCGCACCGTCAGGATGTTGCCCGTCCGCGACAGCGTCGGCAGTCGCCGCTCGAACGTGTCGATGTAACGGCCAAACACGGTGTGGTTCGCGCTCAGCTGATAGTCCACACGTGTGACGTACTGCTTATCGTTGTTGTCGAGCGGAACGCTGTAATTAATCTGCCCGCATGGATCGGTAGCTGTTGGAAGGTGCTCGGCGACGAGCACGGCAGGACGGCTGAACCGCGTCGGATCGATTGCGTTGTTGACAAACGGAGTCCGCAGATCGACCGATCGCCCGGCATTGCACGCGGGCGACGCGTAGGCGGTGAAATCGCCCCTCATCATCGCCGCGGTCGGGACAAATGCGATGAACGACGGCGGCATCTGCCGCGTGCGTGTTCCCTGGTATGCCCCGAAGAAGAACAACCGGTCCTTCAGAATCGGCCCACCGAGCGTGCCGCCAAACTGGTTCCGATTCAGCCCATCGTCGATCTTCTTGCCATCAGCGCCGAGAGGTGCGAAGTAGTCGGTCGCGTTGAACCGATGATCGCGCAGAAATTCGAACACGTTTCCGGACCATCTGTTCGTCCCGGACTTGGTCACCGCATTCACCGTGGCGCCCGAATGCGTTCCGTTCTCTGCTGACAATCCGCTGGTCGCGACGCGAAATTCCTGCAGCGCGTCGGGGAACGGAAACGGGAGGTTCAAATTGTCGTAGGTGTCGTTGTGCATGGCGCCATCGAGCACGTACGTGACGCCCGACCGCAAACCACCGGCGACCGATATCGCGACGGCATCCGAGCGATTCCGCTGCCCGCTGACGTCGCCGGTGTTGACCGCAGCACCGGCCAAGATGATGAGGTTGGTCACCTGACGTCCCTGCAGAGGAAGCTCGACGATCCGCTGGTTGTCGACGACTTCACTGATCCCGGCGCTGCGCACATCGACGAGTGGCGCCGCCCCTTCGACCGAGATCGTTTCCGCGACGTCGCCGATCGCGAGCGTCACATTGATGGTTGGATTGCCGTTCACCTGCAGGACGATGCCGGTCTGCGCATAGCTCCTGAAGCCTTGAAGCGACGCTTCGAGCTTGTATGGACCCGTCGGGAGGTTCGGCACGACGTACGTGCCGCCACCCTCGGTCACGACCGTGCGCGTGAATCCAGTGTCGGTTTGCGTGACGGTCACGGTGACGCCCGGAAGCACGGCTCCGCTCGCATCTCGCACGGTGCCGCTCATCTGCCCTGTGGCCTGCGCCCAGGCGGACGCATGTGTCAGAACGATGATGACAGCGGTGCCGACGACACTTCTCAGGACTCGTGCCATGCAATCTCCTCGGGTGAAATTTCGCGCGATGCTACTACAATTCGCCAGCCATGAAGCATCTGCAGCGCATCGGTCTCATCGTTGTACTGTCGGGCGTGCTCGTGCACTCGCAGGGTGGTGCGCCGGCGCGGTTCATTACGCCAGCGACGCAGGTCGTGGCCATACGCGCGGGCAGGCTGTTCGACAGCCGTGCCGGTACCCTGATGAACAATCAGGTGATCGTCATCCGCGGCGATCGGATCTCGGACGTCGGACCCGCTGTCGCCATCCCGCCCGATGCCCGCGTCATCGACTTGAGTGCGGCGACGGTGTTGCCGGGCATGATTGACGCGCACGTGCACCTGTTTCCGGCTGACGACCTCTCCGAATCGACACGGACCATCGTCGGTGTCGCCAATGCGCAGACGGATCTGAACGCCGGCTTCACAACCGTGCTCGACATGGATTCGCGCGGCGGATTCGGTACGGTCGATCTCCGAAACGCGATTAATCGCGGTCTCGTGTTGGGACCGCGGATGCAGGTGGTGGGGCAGTCGCTGAATCAGCGCGCCAGCACGCCGTATCCAGCGCTGTTCAATCGTTTCGTCGATCGGTTTACCGAGGACAAGAACGTCAATTCGCCGTGGCTCGGTCGCGCGGCCGTCCGCGAAGTCAAGCTCCATGGTGCCGATTGGGTGAAGATCTACACGACGCAGGATTTCGTCGGCGATGAGTACAACGTCTGGAAACCGGACGGGACGCTGGTCAACAGTCCGTCGCTGACGGAGGAAGAGGTGATGGCGATTGTGGACGAAGCGCACCGCCTCGGCCTGAAGGTCGCCTGCCACACCTATGGCGGCGAAGGGCAACTGAGTTGCCTGAAAGCCGGCGTCGATGCCCCCAATCACCTCACGGATCTCGATGATGCGTCGCTGAAGCTGCTGGTGGACAAGCGGCTTCCCCTCGAGCTGACGGTCGATGATCTCGTGTCTCTCGAGCCCGGCGATCTGAAGACCACAGGCGGGAAAAACAGCCGACTGAAGATGGCGGAGCAGGCGTTCAAGAAGGCGCGTGCGGCGGGCGTGCCGATTGTCTTCGGCAGCGGAGCGACCTCCGCCACGATTCCGCACGGGATCGGAGCCGACCAGTTCGCGTACTTCGTGAAGTGGGGGATGACGCCCGTGCAGGCGCTGCAAACCGCGTATCTACCCGCCGCGACGATGCTGAACTATCACTGGGAACAGCAGATTGGCACCATCGAGAAAGGGAAGTTTGCCGACATCATCGCCGTCGCGGGAAACCCGCTCGTCGATGTCTCGGAAATGCAGCGCGTCAGGTTTGTCATGAAGGGCGGTCTCGTCGTTCGTAATGAACAGAGGTGAAGTCCGTGACTACTGACATCCTCGACATTCCGCGTCCGATCATCCGCTCGCGACGCGCCATCGCGCTGATGCTGTCGCTAATCGCACTGGCCGCCGTCGTCTTCGCGGCGGGAGCCGCCTTGCCGTACCTCCTGTCACCTTTGTACGGTCCACCTGAGTATGCGCCACGCCGGGGCTGGCTCCTGTTCCACATCGTTGGCGGCATGATTGCCTTACTGACTGGGCCCTTGCAGTTATGGCTCGGTCTCGCCGATCGGGGCATGGCGTGGCACCGGCGAATGGGCATCGGCTACATGACGGGCGTCGGCATCGGCTCCTCGGGAGCGTTCTACCTGTCTACGCATACAGATTTTGGCTGGGTCTTCGGGGCGGGGTTATTCGGTTTGGCCGTCGCGTGGGTCACGACGACGACGCTCGCCTACCTCGCGATCAAACGGTCGCTGACCGACCAGCACAAAGAATGGATGATTCGCAGCTACGTGGTCACGTTCGCGTTCGTGACGTTCCGCGTCATCCAGCCAGCGTTGCAGGCTGCGCACGTCGGGACGATCTACGAGCAGCTTGCGGTGGCGGCGTGGGCCTGCTGGGCGGTGCCGTTGCTTTTCACCGAACTGGTCATCCAGGGACGCAAGGTTCTCGGAGTCCGCCCACACTAGCGGCCTATGTTTCTCGTGACGGCGCTGCGCGAGCGGTTTCTCGACGTTTCGATCTGGTTTCTGCACCGACTCGATGTGCTGATCGCCTGGTCAACGCTCGTTGGCGATCCAGTCGTCTTTGATCAGCGCGTCTTTCCATGGGCTCAGCATCTTGAGTCAAATTGGCTGGCGATGCGGGTCGAACTCGAGCAGGTCCTGAAGAAGCCGAATCCCGCGCCGCCATTCCAGTACGTCACGCCTGATCTGCAGAGCCTCACGGACGATGATGGGTGGAAGTCCTATTTCTTCTACATCTCCGGCCATCCCGTACAGAGCAGCTGCCAAGAGTGCCCGACCACCGCCATGCTTCTCAGGACAATTCCAGGGATGGCGTCGGCCTTTTTCTCCATCCTCGCACCCGGCAAACACCTGCCACCCCACCGAGGTGTCACCAAGGCTTTCGTCAGATACCACCTTCCGCTCATCGTGCCGGAACCTGCCGGCAGCTGCCGGATTCGGCTGGACACAGACACTTACTATTGGAAAGAAGGAGAGAGCTTCATCTTCGACGACACCCGGGAGCACGAAGTGTGGAACGACAGCGACGCCCTCCGCGTCGTCCTCTTTGTCGATGTCCTTCGCCCGATGCGGTTTCCGGGCAACGCAATTATCCGCGCAATCCTATGGGTGTTCGATCGTTCCCCGTGGGTAGGGGGAGTCGTCTCGAATTATCAACAGTGGGAACAAAAGATGGCCGGCTACTCGCTCGAGAGGGAGACGCGCTCGCGATCGTCGCTTATCTGAAATACGTGGGCAGGTCGCGTTTGGTCGCGCGAAGGATGTCAATGATCGCCTGACGATCGGACGACGACAGACGCGAGTATCGAGGCGTCTGCTCCGCGCCTGACAGCACCGCATACATGCGCCGATAGACGGCGTCGCGCGCGCTGACGGGCAATCCCTCGAACGCGTCGCTGTAGATCATGTAGCTACAGGGATAGCGCAACAGCCGCGTGGTCAGATCGAGTTGATAAAGCGACCGGTCCTGCGAATCCTTCGGCCCGCGCGCGGAAAATCTCTCAGCGAAACCGGAACTCCCGTCGATGCGACCGGGCAACGGCGCCTCGTCCACAAACAGCATGTAATCGACCACCTCACGTGCGACGGCGTCGATCAGCGTCTGGGCTTCTGGCTTCGTTTGCGCTGCGCGCGTTTCCCACGACATCCGCGCGAGCAGGTTCATCATGCGCAGCTGATGGTCGAACACCATCAGCGCGACGATGTCGCTGTAGGGCGAAAGATACCCGGCGAGATCGAACTTACCGTGCAGCGTTTCTGCCGCGATCGCCCTCGGCGTTGTGAGGAAGCCTTCTTCCGTCTCATCGCGGAGCAACAGGTTCCCCCGGCTTGCGACCGTGACATCACGGCCCGTCACATACCAGCCGCCCCACCGTTTGCTGAGCGGGAGGCGGTGATCGACGACCTCGTTCCCGAGCTGTCGCATCGTCACGCCGTCCGCACGCGCCGCTTCGCTGCGCAGCAGCATTCCGGGCACGCCGAGGGTCGCCTCGAAGGATACGTGACACGCCAGGCAGCCGTTTCCGCGCTCGAATCGCGGCGGCGCCGAGGCTTGCTGATTCAGGTTGTAGAAGACGACGCCGAGCTGCGGGTCGAGCGCGGCCGCCTCGATGAATCCGCCGCGGGGCCAGCCGACGACAACGCGATCGTTGAAAAAGAGCGTTCGCGGATTGTCGGGACTGATGATCCGCGCCTGCGCGCTGGTTTTCGAGAACACTGCCAGCTGCGATTCAATCGGCACATCGAGCGCGCTCAGCACCGATCTCAGGTACCCGCTCCCATGCTCGTACGTGAGCGTCGTCGAACCCGCGGCGAGCTTCTCGTTCAGCTGCGCGATCGCATCGTGTGGCTGCTGGGCCGCATACGCGACGGCCGGGGCACTCGTCTCGTCGAAGAACGTGTCGGGCAGTTGCCCGCCGCCGTCGAGTGTCACCGTGACGACCGCGACCCACATGGTTCCCAGGGCGATGGCCGCCAGCCTCACGCGAGTCATTCCAATGTGCTCGGTACTTTAACGCCCGGCTATTAAGGATGCCACGCTGAGCCGACGCATCTTTGAACAGGCACCTGAGCTCGGCTGTCCCACTCTCATCTGCGATTCGCGCAGCCCAAGGGGCGCATGGCAGTTGCAGGCGAATGCTGCGGGAGCGGCGTTCGCCCCTCATCACCTCGGAGGAAATCATGCGCATCGTCGTGCTGGGCGGTGGATTCGGTGGCGTCACCACTGCGTGTCACCTGGAACGACTCCTGCCCAGGCGGACGGAGATCGAAATCACGCTTGTGAGTCGAGAGAACTTCTTCGTGCTCACGCCACTCCTCTTCGAGGCGTGCTCCGGAAGGTTGGAATTGCGGCACTGCGCGCAGCCGATCCGTGCCGCGCTCCGACGAGCTCGCTTTGTCGAGGCAACGGTTGAAGGGGTTGACGTGCAGCGCCAGATCGTTCGCGCCGTGGCCTCCGATTGGAGCACATATGAGCTGCCCTACGACCATCTCGTCGTCGCGCTCGGCGCGTCTACCAACGAGCAGCTGATTGCCGGCTCGTCGAATGCGTTCACGTTCAAGACCATGGCCGATGCGCTGGTCTTGAGAGATCACTTGATCGAACAGTTCGAACGTGCCGATGCGGCACCCGACTCGACGACGCGACGGAGCCGTCTGACCTTCGTCGTGATCGGGGGCGGCCTTGTCGGCGTGGAACTTCTGGGCGAGCTGACCGCGTTTGCCGAGGACGTGTTGCGCCTCTATCCGCGCATTCGTCGAGACGAGCTTCGCTTTCAGTTGTTCGAGGCGGGGCCGCGCATCCTGCCCGAGATCGACGAGAGACTGGCGGCCGTGGCGAGCGGCGTGCTGCACCGCCGCGGCACCGACGTGCGTGTTGCGACGACCGTTCGCTCGATCGAGCCCGGACGTGTGCATCTGGCGAACGAGAGCATCGCTACTGGCACGGTCGTGCTGGCCGCGGGCACTGTTCCGAGCGCCATCGCGAGCGCAATTCCGGTTGTGCACGATCAGCGGGGTCGAATCGCCGTCGACGGCACGATGCGGAGCCGCAGCCACCCGCAGGTGTGGGCGCTGGGCGACTGCGCGGCGATTCCCGGACCGGATGGCCGTCCATATCCCGCGCTCGCGCAGCACACCGTGCGCGAAGCGCGACAACTCGCGCGCAACATTCAACACGTCATTGACGGACGCGCTCCGGCGCCGTTCGTCTTTCGCTCGCTCGGCACGATGGCGTCGCTCGGGCACACACGAGCCGTTGCGCTGGTCTTCGGCGTGCGTCTCACCGGCTTCCCGGCCTGGTGGGTCCGCCGGACTTATTACCTGTTCCAGATGCCGCGCTGGGAACGGCGACTTCGCATCGTCCTTGACTGGACGGTCGCGCTGTTCTTCAGGCCGGACATCACCAAGGTGGAGTTGCGCGTTGAGCGGGAGCAGGTGCAGCAGGCCCGCAAGATGGCGGGCGCGGCCGTTACTGGACGCGGCACGCAGGCGTAACGCACAACTTCTCCGGGGCCGGTCCTGCCCCGCTTTCAGGTCCCCTGCCGAACTACGAGCCCGGCGGTCGCGTGCGTGGCGTTGACGGGATGACGACTAGCGCGTTGATCGTTGCTCGCTTTCTGGCAGCGTCCCTTTCGTCGAGAACAGCCACACGCTGTCGCCGTGCGTCGTGCCGGCGAACAGACTTCCCGCTGAATACGCGACGACGTACTCGTCGCCTTCGTATTCAAAGATGCTGACCGGCGAGTTCATCCCCGCACCTGTCTGAAATTCCCACAGACGTCTGCCAGTGGACGAATTCAGTGCGGTCAGGCGCCCGTCGTTGCGTCCTGTGAACACGAGGCCGCCGGCGGTGGTCACCGAACCGCTGTAGCACGAATCCCTCCAGCGCTGCTGCCACACGAGGCGGTTCGTCTTCATGTCGAGCGCTGCGAAGATGCCGGCCAACGGCAGCGGCGCACCGCCGAACGCACTGCCAAGGTACCGCTGCCCCTCCGGTGTGATCTGTTGGTTCTCCTCGCCGCCTCTGAAGACGTTCGCGGCGTCGGTTGCGCACACGTACAGGATGTTGGTCGCTGGATCGTAGGAGCTTGGCGGCCAGTTCGCGCCGCCGCGTGCGCCCGGCTTGGCAACGATCGGCTCTTTCCAGAACGGCGTGAAGACCCGTCCCTGGTTCACCAGCGTGTAATCCTCGGGCGCGATGTCGACAGACTGCGGCACGAACGCATCGCCCTTCGGAATGGGCTGCGTCTTCGATGTGGCCTGGCGCGGCTCCTGCGGCACAGGCGTTTCATCGATGCCGATGAGCGGCTTCCCGTTCGTGCGGTCGACGATGTACACCCATCCCGCTTTGTTCGGCTCGGCCGCCGCCTTTCGAAGACGCCCGTTGAGCATCACATCGAAGAGAACGACCGGGCTCGGGCCGTCGTAGTCCCACAAGTCGTGATGGATCTGCTGAAAGTGCCAGCGGTATTTGCCTGTAGCCGCTTCGATGGCGACCATGGAGGTCGCAAACAGGTTGTCGCCCGCGCGAATCCTGCCATTGAAATCCGGTCCAGGGTTGCCAGTCGTGAAGTAGATCAGCCCGAGCTCAGGATCGACCGCAGGTGTCTGCCAGACGCTCGCACCGCCATGCAACCACGCTTCAGTGTGCTGCGGCCATGTATCGTGACCAATCTCGCCGGGACCCGGAATCGTATAGAAGGTCCAGATCAAATGGCCGTCTTTCGCGTCGAACGCTTTCACGCGTCCGCGCGTGCCGTTTTCGGCGCCCGAGAAGCCGACGATCACCATCCCGTTGTAGTAAAGAGGCGCGGCGGTGATCGTGTAACCGTTCTGCCAGCGCTCGGCCTGAATCGACCACGCCGGTCCACCAGTGCGCTGGTCGAGTGCGACGAGTCGGCCGTCCAACTGCCCGACATACACGCGTCCATCGCCAATCGCAACTCCGCGGTTCGTCCATCCACAGCACACCGTCGTGATGTTGTCGGGTAGCGACGCCTTGTAGTTCCACAGAATCGCCCCGGTCTTGACGCTCAGCGCGAAGACATCGTCCGCGCCGGTGACGATGTAGATCGTCCCTTCGTGTACGACGGGCTGCGCTTCGCCGGAGTACTTGGCCGCCATGCCGGAGCCGTTCAGATGTATTCGCCAGACACCTTTCAGGCTGCCGACGGTTTCCCGACTGATTTGGGTAAGCGGTGAGTAGTTCTGGTTGAAGAGGTTTCCACCGTTCTTCAACCAGTTGGCTCGTGGCGGCGCGGCCAGGTCGCTCGCGGAGAAGGCGCGGCTTGGCTGCGGCGAGCCGGGCACGGCGGCGAACCCGGCGTCGGACTGCGCCTGGCCCTCAAGCGACCGCGTGGTGCCGGCGACGAACACACCGCCGGCAAACGCGACCACCGCGGTAACGAGAATCGCTGACTGCGCGCGCATGAGACCTCCACAGCGAGGGGGCCAACCGCGATTCGCGGTCGGATGCCGGTGCGCGTGAAGGTGCCACGCTCAGACCGAGACGTCAAGAATGGCGTTGTGAAGAATCGGGAGATCAAACGCGCCTGTGTCGTCACTCAATGTCATGTCGTGTCTCAAGACGATCGAACATCGTGTCTCACAGTGGCACAAAGATCAGCTCGACCTGCCGGCATGTCAAAGAGCTAAGTAGCTAGATATAAACGGTTTATCCAGAAACGGCCGTGCTGGAGGAGTTATTGCTCAACTGGCGGCCGTGATGACTCCTCTCCGAAAACTCCAACTGTGGGCCGCGATTGCCGCGCTGGTGATCGTCCAGGCCCCGGGGGTGCTCGCCAAGGGCGAACCGCCTCCGAAGAAAGCACATGTTGATCTCGAGATCCAGCAGCTCGAAAGCTCTGGCGTCGAGACGGTCAAAGTTATTCTGCGAACCGACCGGAAGGTCGACTGGGCGAAATTGCGCAAGACACTGCGCCACCATGACGTCATCGTGACGCGCATCGCACCGCGCACCAACGCCATCGCCGCCACCATTTCAACCAGCGATCTGGTCTGGTTGGAAACACTACCCGGCATCGCCTCGATCTCTATTGACGCGCCGGTGACCTCTGCACCCCTATCAGCTCAAGGACTCCTCACGAGCACCGGCAGCGGCCTCGTTAAGAAGAGCGATCTGCGCGCGCTGCTCGGATTGACTGATACAGACCCGACCGGTAACGGCATCGGCATCGCGATCATCGACTCGGGCATCGCGCCGGTCTCTGAGCTCACGAGCCGCATCACGGCGTTCTACGATTTCGCCAACGGTAAACCGGGCCTCGCAACCGGACCGGTGGACGGATACGGCCATGGCACGCACATCGCCGGTCTCGTTGCCGGCAGCGGTGCGTTGTCGGGCGGGCAGTACGCGGGCGTGGCTCCGAATGCGCGGTTGATTGGGCTGCGCGTGCTGAACAACCAGGGGTCGGGTTCGACGAGCGATGTCATCGCGGCGATCAACTTCGCCATCGTGAACAAGAAGTCGCTCGGCATCGACATCCTCAACCTGTCGATCGGCCACCCCATATTCGAAGCTGCGGCGACCGATCCGCTCGTGCAGGCCGTTGAGGCAGCGTCGCGTGCGGGTCTCCTCGTTGTCGTCTCTGCGGGCAACGTCGGCACCGACTCACAGACAAACCAGGTGGGTTACGCGGGCATTCTCTCGCCAGGTAATGCACCGTCAGCCTTCACCGTTGCCTCTGCGAAAACCCAGGGCACGATTACGCCACTCGACGACCGCATCGCGAATTACAGCTCCCGCGGGCCAACGTGGATCGACGGGTTCGCCAAGCCGGATTTTGCGGCACCTGGTCAGGATCTCGTGGCACCGGCAGCCCCGGGCAGCTATCTCGTTACGAACTATCCGACACTGCTCGTCACCGACAACTTCGGCAACAAGAGCTACATCGTCCTGAGCGGCACCAGCATGGCGGCCGGTGTCGAGAGTGGATTGCTTGCCGTGGTGCTCGAAGGCAACCGTACAGCGGCTCCAACAGCGCCGAAAATTACACGCAACGCGCTGAAAGCGTTCACGGAGTACACCGCGTTCACGATGCGCGACGCCACAGGCCTTGTGTACGACCGACTGACGCAGGGTGCGGGCCGAGTGAACGGTCAGGGCGTGCTCAAGTTGGCGAAGTCGATCAATACCGCTGCCCCGGTTAACACGCCGTGGCTGACGACGTCCGTCGTGCCCTACAGCACGTACGCCGGTCTGTCCGTGCCATGGACCCAGAACATCGTCTGGGGTGAAAACATCGTCTGGGGCGAGAACATCATCAAGACGAACAACATCGTCTGGGGCGAGAACATCGTCTGGGGTGAAAACATCGTCTGGGGCGAGAACATCGTCTGGGGCGAGAACATCGTCTGGGGTGAAAACATCGTCTGGGGTGAAAACATCGTTTGGGGCGAGAACATCGTGTGGGGCGAAAACCTCGTGTGGGGTGAAAACCTTGTATGGGGTGAGAACGTCTTAGGCGGTCACGATGGAAAGGATGGAAAGAAGGGAGGCAAGAAATGAACGCCTCCATGTCGTTACGCCTCCACGAGGCAGTGACACCACCGATGACGAATCTCGAACCGATTCGTTTCGATGCCCCCGACGCCGTTCCGGCCATGGAATTTGTTGCGGACTGGAAGAGCGGCCTGCCCGTTTTCAAGAGCAGCCGGATGATGCTTCGCGAGCTGGTGAAGACCGATGCGGCGACGCTGCTGGGACTCCTCAAGACGGACGAAGTCGCGCGGTTCATTTCGCCGCCGCCCACCACGCCCGAAGGCTTCGAGAAATTCATTCAATGGGCGATCGGCCAGCGTCAGGCGGGCAATCAGATGACGTTTGGCATGGTGCCGGAAGGCTATGACCATGCCGTCGGTATCGTGCAGGTGCGCGCGATCGCGCCGAACTTCTCCGTTGCCGAATGGGGATTCGCGGTCGGTTCACCGTTCTGGGGCACGGGCCTGTTCCTCGCGAGCGCCAGAACGGCCGTCGACTTTGCGTTCCAGCACACCGGCGTCAATCGTCTCGAGGCGCGCGCCACGGTGCAGAACGGCCGAGGCAACGGCGCACTGCGGAAGCTCGGAGCGGTGCAGGAAGGCATTCTGCGCGGTTCGCTGCTGAAAGACGGGAAATATCTCGATCAGATCATGTGGTCCATCGTTGCGAGTGATTGGTACAAGACCAACGCCATCTCCAACTCCACCGTGCACTGAACGTTTCTCCTCCTTGGCTGACAGGGCTGCCTCACCGAACGGCGTGGGGCAGCCCTTTTCATTAGATAATCAACGCATGCCCCTGTACGAATACGACTGCAAGAGCTGCGCGCACCGGTTTGAACTGCTTGTTCGTGGAAGTGAACCGCCAACATGCCCTGCGTGCCAGGGCACTGCTCTCGAACGCCGCTTGTCTGTTTTTGCTGCGCACGTGAACGGCGGCAGCGGCACGGCCGAAGCACCGGTTGCGTGCGGGACTTGTGGCGATCCGCGTGGACCGGGCGCGTGCTCGATTAACTAGGTATCAGGTGTCAGGTATCAGGTATCAGGAGGTCCGAGTGGCGGAGGTATCAGGCAGGTAACGGCGGAACGGAGTGGTGTGGACGGCCGTTCCGCGCGCGGTCAGTGAACGAAGAGGAACAGCGTGCCGACCATTCCTGCGATGAGCAGTATTCCAATTGGTATTCCGACGAGCGTGAGACCCAAGTCAGACATCGTGTAACCCACCTTACTACAAGCTGATCCTCGTGGCGCCTGCGCACCTGAAAAAAACTGGCCGGGAGCGCCAGACGAGTGCAAGGCAATGCCGCGACGAGTATTTTCGGAGCCGCCCGCGGCCGCGAGCATTCCGCTGCGGGCGCACCCCTGATCTGACGTAGACTAACCGGTCCGTTCCGTTGAACGGCCCACACATATGACCGACACAACGACCACTGCTTCGTCGTTTGCCGTCTCGGGCGAGCTGCGCCGAGACGAGATAGCCGCGGCGCGCGAGCGCCAGCCGCTCGTGAGCGAGGACTGGCTTGCCGTGTACGTCGGCGCTGCGCTCCTCGCGCTTGTGCTGGCAGGCGTCCGCCCTGCGATGCCGCGTTTCGCGTGGGGCACACCAGATACGCCGATCGCTCAATTGGTGGCCGCCGATAACATCGCGCGGACCGCACAAACAGTCTTGCTCGTGCTTGGGCCGGTGATCGCCGGGGCCGCCGTCCTGCGCGCAAATATGCCCGCGTTCGTGCCCGGCGCGCTGCTCCTGTACGTGCTCGGGTGGCTGTCGCAGGCGATGGCGGGATATGTCGGCGCGGCGGGCTTCGGTCTCGAATACGTGATCTTCGCGCTCGCGATCGGTCTCGTCGTCAACCACACGATCGGTGTGCCGAACTGGCTCCGCGAAGGGCTGCGCACCGAGTACTACATCAAAACCGGTCTCGTCGTGCTCGGCGCAACGATTCTCTTCGATGAGATTGTCGGCGCGGGCATGCTGGGCATCATGCAGGCCCTCATCGTCGTATTGAGCGTCTGGGCGTTCGCGTTCTGGCTCGCGCGGCGGCTGCGTGTTGACGATGAGATGGCGACGATGCTGGCGAGCGCTGTGTCGATTTGCGGTGTGTCGGCAGCCATTGCGGTATGCGGCGCCATTCAGGGCGACAAAAAGAAGCTGTCGTACGTGACGTCGCTCGTCCTGCTCGTCGCGATGCCAATGATGGTGCTGATGCCGCTGGCGGCGAAGGCGATGGGCATGTCGTCGGTTGTTGCCGGCGCGTGGCTGGGTGGAACGCTCGACACCAGTGCGGCCGTTGTCGCTGCCGGCGAATTGCTCGGCAACGCCGGCCGTAATGCGGCGGTCGTCGTGAAGCTGTCGCAGAACGCGCTCATCGGGTTTGCAGCGTTCTTCCTGACCATCTGGTGGGCCATGCGCCATGAAGGCGGCAAGCATGGTGCGAGCGTGGGACTCATCTGGGATCGGTTCCCGAAATTCGTGTTCGGCTTCCTGCTGGCGTCGCTGTTCTTCTCCTTTGCGTTGAACGATGCCACCGTGGCCGCCACGCGCGGTCTCGTCAACGACATCCGCACCGTGCTGTTCGCGATGGCGTTCGTATCGATCGGGCTCGAAACGTCGCTGCGGAGCGTCGTCAGTACGGGCGGCGGGAGGCCGGCGGCTGCGTTCCTCGGCGGCCAGGCGTTCAACCTGATCGTGACGCTGATAGCTGCCTACGCATTCTTTGGCGGGCTTCTCTTCGCTTTGCCCGCTCTCTAGGTATCGGGTATCAGGTATCAGGGGCGATCAGGTATCAGGCTGTTACCTTGACCACGCCTGATACCTGATACCTGATACCTGCCCCCGGCCACTACCGGCTCACGACGATATTGTCCACGCCCATCGGGTTGCCACAACACGGCGCCGATGGGTTTGACAATCGAATGCGAATCTCCTGCACCGGAACGTCCGCTTTCGGATTGGAGCGCCGGGCAAACGCGCCAAAGGTGTTCCCGATCACATCGCTGACCGCGAACACCTGTTTCGAGTTGAGGGATCCCTCAATGACGTACGGGATCTTTGTCGTGCTCGAATAGAAGTCGATTGCAGTCAGCCAGAACGGCGCGCCGTTCGCGGTGACGCGGAGTTCGCCAGTCGCCGTTACACCTGCGGGACCGAAGAACTCGATGAAGGGCTGTGGATTGCCGTACGTGGTGACCGAGATCCAATCCGCGGAGACGACGGAGATCCTGAAGCCCGATTCGGCATAGGTGGTGACTGGGACGCGATTGTCGCGGAGCGACGAAAACCCGATTGTGTACGTTGCCGACGGCTTCGCCGTAGACGCGTCGATCTCGGGCATCTGGTCCGCCACCGCCTCGTGGCTGACGGATGGACCGGTGATCGATTCGGACGGGCTGGTTATCGATCCGGACGGACCGGTGGTCGATTCGGACGCTCCGCATCCGATTAAGGCTGTGACGAGGATGACTACGAAAAGGACGAGGAGGGCACGAAGGTAGCGGCGCATGCGTGATTGCCGGCGCCATCAGCGAATTTCGTGCCTACCCTCGTCATTCACGAACGCGGGCTGCGCCGCCTAAGCGTGTCTCTGTGTGTCTTCGCAGCCACACGCGTTGCGGCATTCATGCAACGGTCAGATTGACGCGAACTGGATGCACACCGGCCGAGGCACCTCCGCTTTCGCGCCGGCTGGTGTCAGCTTTCCGGTCTCGCCCTCGACCGTAAACGTCACGACATTGCCGGTCCCCTGATTTCCCGCAAAGAGGAACCGCCCGCTCGGTTCGAAGTTGAAGCCGCGCGGCGTCGCTCCCTGGGTCGACACAATCTCGACGAGCGTCATGCGTCCGCTGGCCTCGTCAACGCGGAAGATCGCGATGCTGTTGTGCCCGCGATTGCTGCTGTAGACAAACCTGCCGTTGGGATGCACGTGAACGTCAGCGGGCGAGTTGTTCATCGTGTAGTCAGCGGGAATCGTTGGAATCGTCTGCACCAGGCTGATGTCCGCTGTGCCCGCATCGTAGCGGTAGCACGAGAGACTCGACTGCCGCTCGTTGACCACGTACACGTAGGGGAGCGTTGGATGAAACGACGAGTGGCGCGGCGCGATGCCCGGCTCCGTCTTCAGCACCTTGCCGTCCGCGAGTTTCTGTGAACCATTGGCCACGCGATACGTGTAGACGCGATCGCATCCCTTGTCGCACGCCAGGACCATCCGCTGGCTCGGATCCCAGTTGACCGAGTGCGCATGTGCGCTGCGCTGCGTCACCTTGTCCACGCTCGTCGTTCTCTCGAGGATGGCGACGTCCGACGGACGATCGAGGATTCCGTCCGCTTTGACCGGCAGCAGCGACACGGTGCCGTCATCCCAGACCTTCTCGATCTCGGGAACGCCGTTCTTCTTCACGATCCGGACCGACGGATCGTAGTTGCCGTGGTTGGCGACAGCGACGCGCGAGCCGGTCTTGTCGATCGAGATGTAAGCAGGCCAGACGCCCATCGACGGCTGCGTGCCGACATGCGCGATCGAGCCGTCCGACGGGCTGATTGCGAACGTCAGCACGGCGCCGCCGCCGTACTCGTTGTCGTAGCTCTCGACCTCGTTCGTGGCATAGAGAAACCGCCCGTTCGGATGGACCGCGAGGTAGCCCGTGTTCATCCGGTCGAATTCCTGCCCCGTGCGCATCACAGGCGTGAGCGCGCCCGTGGCCGTGTCAACCGAGAAGACGCTGATGCCTCCGCCGTTGCCGACGCCGATGCCAGGGCCTGACGTCCAGGACGCGACGTAGGCAAACAACCGTCTTGGAGGTTGGGCGCGAAGAACGGCCGCACCTGCCGTCAACGTGGCGGTCGTGGCCGCGAGAAATTCACGTCGGGAAAGCTCGGTAGTCATGACGCTCCGAACGTTCGTTAGTCCCCGAATGCGCGTCTCAGCACTGGCTTCAGAATGTTCGCGAATCCCTCGTACGCCGGCGGACGAAGGTGCAGCTCGTCGCCCATGTAGAGATCCAAGCGCGGCTTTCCGTTCGCATCAAAGAGCACCGGATTGACGTCGACGTACTCAACGTGCGGATGAGAAGCCGCGTACATCTGGATCTGGCGATTCACATCGTCGACGACGTCCCAGCGATCCTCCTTGGAAGGTGCCCGGTTGATCGAGACGAACACGACGCGCGTCTCCGGCAATGCGGTCGAGACGCGCTCGATGAACCGCACGATCCGACCAGTGATCGCCGCGGCAGGCTCACCCAGAGCGACATCATTGCTTCCGCAGTAATAGGCGATCACTTTCGGCCGCAGCGGAATGACACGCGAGTCAACCATCCGCAGCATGTCTGCGGTCACCGAGCCGTCAAACGCGACGTTCGTGATCGGCAGCGGCGCCATCTGCGACTCGAGCCTGGTCCAGCGATGGAAGATGCTGCTGCCGACAAAGACGATGCCGCCGGTCGCTTGTCCCGAGCGAGCGTCAGCGAGTCGAGGGGCCGGTTGGGCGGCAAGCGCTGGCGCCGCAAGAGCGGCGGCCAGCGCCAGCGCCACGAACGCTCGACGTCTCACAAGGATCAACGGCTCTGCGCCGTGGTTCTCGTTGCGGTGTCCGGCACGAGCATGCGAATCCAGCCGTCCTGCCTCGACGTGATGAACAGCTCGCCGTCCTTGCTGCGGCCAATGTGCAGATCAGCGCGGCTGATGGTCGCGCCCATCGTCTTGTTCACCAGCTCCTGCAACGAGACGTTCGTCCGCTTGCCGCTCGCGTCGAGTGTGTAGAGCTGAATCTCTTCGATTGGTGCGACCGTCTGTGGAATCCCGTCGTCAGCCTTCTTCAACGCTGCCACGTCAGCCACGAACACGCGGCCGCGCTGAATGTCGCCGAACACGAACTTGCCGCGCAGCTGTGGAATCCGGCCGTGATAGGTGAAGCCATCGGTGACCGAGGCGCCTTCGTCGTGGTCGTACATGGCGACCGGATACGTGAAGCCATCCTTCTGGCGACCGCTGAGAATCTCCGCCGGCAGCGGAATGAGCTGATTCAGTTCACCGCGTTTGGTGCCGCGCGCGTTCTCGAAGTAGCCCTCACGCTTCATCCAGCCGTAGTTCTCGCCGTTGCGGACGATGTTGATCTCTTCGATCTGATTCATCCCGATATCGGACGCGAACATCGTCCCATCGGTGAGGTCCCACGACAGGCGATGCGCGTTGCGGAAGCCGTACGCATAGATTTCGCCCAGCGTCTTCGGATCGTTATCCGACGCGAATTTGTTGGCCATCGGGATGGTGTAGTCGCCGAGTCCTTTGACTCCATGCGAGACCGACGGACTGCGCGGATCGATACGCAGGATCGCGGTCATGATCGAATCGAGCCGCTGCGTCTGATCGGGGTTGTTCGCCTTCGGCCCACCGCCGTTGCTGAAGCCGTGGTCGCTGCCGCTCGTGTAGAGCAGTCCGTAATCGGCATCGCCCGCCTTCGCGGTTGGGTTGAACTCCACCGCTCCCATCGGATGCGTCAGGTTCGCGACGACGTGCGCTTCGCGCAGTAGCTCGCGCCGAGTCCCCTGGAACGTGTTTGCCGCGGGATTGGTCGCGTGCCACTCGGTGATGATGTTGTGGTACGTGACGTCGTCGATCGTGTAGCCGGGAGGAATGAAGTCCGGCTTCTTCGGATTGCCCGGTCCTTTCTCGGCGTGCACGGTATAGAACAATCCGTTGCGCGCGAACTCCGGGTGGAATGCGAAGCCGATGAAACCGCTCTCGAGGCGGTTGTAAACCGCCAGCGGAAACGCTTCGGCCACGTTCGCATAGACGTGCGGCTGGTTGTTCGCATCGATGAAATACAGGAAGCCGCGCGAATCGTTCGCGAAGCGGCGGCCGTCGGGCAGATCGCGAACGAAACTGATCCGTGCCCATCCTGCCGGCGATAGGTCCTGATCAGGCGGACGAACGCCGCGCGTATCAGGCAGTCGTACGAGGTCTCTGATTTGAACCGCAAGGGTTCCCTTTTGGATCGGAGCCGGAATCGGGTTGCTGGTGATGGCTTGCGGCGGATTGCCCGTGTTCTGGCCAACCAGAGATACGCCACTGCCAACGGTCACAAGCAGGGCCGTCACTAGCCGCATGGGTGCGCGCATGTGCGTCTCCTCGAAGAAGGTGCACCACGCTTATACCAGATCGGCGGCGTAGATATAATCCGCGCCATGCGCGTGACTCTCCTCGCAGCGGCGTGCGTTCTGGCGTGTGCGGCGGGCATGGCCGCTCAGCAGGATGTGTGGACCGAGTTCGTATCGCGAGAGGATGGGTTCAGGATCACCTTTCCAGGCGCGCCAAACGTCCAGCAGATCACCTGGACGTCCCAGATGGGTTACTCGTTGCCGGCACGTGTATTCACGGTCGACCGCGGGCGGGAGCATTACTCCGTGACGGTCGCCGACTACCGCGGCATCGAGAAGTTGGGAATCGCGAAATCGCAGTCCTGCGCACCGGGTGCCGAGACCTGCATCGGCGGACAGACGCGGATCGTGGGGCCCGGGTACTGGAAGAGCGACGTCCACGGCGCGATCACCTACGCGGCGTTCAAACTGCTGCAGCGCGACGCGAAGCTGACCGGGATGACGTGGAACTGGGCCGAGCAGGTCGAGGGCACGCTACTGCAGTTCACGAACAACGCCGATCAGTCGCGCACATCGGCCTCCATCTATATGCACGACAACCGGCTCTACGTGATCGAGGGAACGGTGCCCAAGGGCTATCCGGAGGCCGAACTATTCAAGATGTCAATCGGCTTCATCCGTCCTGATGGAACCGAGAGCAACATCTACTCCTCCGTCTACAACAACTACATGGGCCTCGGCGAATCACCGTCACCGGATCTCTGCGGCTTGCGCGGCTGCAACGCGGTCGGCCTCGGCTCGGGCGCCGCGCCTGCGACCGCCGCGAAACCGCGCATTCGACGCGAAGATTTTCCCGGTCTTGCGACTTACTTTCCGATCGACGGCACCGCGTCCAGTGGTGGCCTGGTCCAGTCGAGCGATTGGGCAATCTCAGAGTTATGGCGCCGCGGATTCAAGACATTCATCGATATCGCGCCCGGTCGTGACGCGCAGACGCTTGCCGCCGCGGCACGAGGTGTCGGGATGAAGTACATCGCGATGCCGATTGCGCGCGACGCTGCCGGCAGCCAGTTCGACGCCACGAAAATCGAACCAGCGATCAAAGCGATCACCCATCCCGCAAATCAGCCGCTTTTCCTGCATTCAGCGAATGGTCGTTCGACTGCGATGCTCTGGATGATCAAACGCGTGGTCAACGATGGATGGACCGTCGAGCAGGCCGGCGCGGAAGCGACGACCATCGGCCTGGTGAACGACGATCCCTCAGTGCCCGCGTTGTGGAAGTTCGCGCAGGACTACATCAGCGCCCATTCCAAGAAGTAGGTACTCGGAGCCGAACCTTCCTCGGATTCGTTGCCGCAGCGTTACGCGACGTTCAACACGTTGTTCATCGCCAACGACAACGATTTCCTGCCGACGTTCAACGATCAGCCCAATCCGAATCAGTTCTTTGTGTTCGCGTTCGGTGACGAAGACCTGCAGTCCGCATTTGGCGACCAGGCGCACGCCGGCCTGACGCTCGAACCGCAGGTTTTCGAGAAGAAGTAACTGCAGGCCGCCGCCTCATATAATCTCGCCGACCCATTCGTGGGTCGGCGAATCGATGAAGCGTGCATACTTACTCCTCCTGATCGTCTTCAGCGCTGGACGTATCGGTCTGGCCTGGGATCTTCCCGCCGATAACGGGACGCTCAACGGACAGGCGATTGCCGAGATTCTCGCCGGCCGCGAGTATCCCGAGACAGGCTCGTACACGCAACGCGTCGAGTTCATCGACTTCTCCGCACACGGCCAGCCGTTTACTCAGGTAGTCGTCACCCTTACACCTGACAAACCGAAGCTGCACAACGGCCGGCGACTGGTTGTCGTCGGCGGAGAACCTGGCAGCGAATACGGGATGGATTTCGTCTCGACGGTGGAAAAGCGCGCTGGTCCTGGTATCTGGCTGGCGCGCCGCGGCATCACGTTCGTGGCGTTGACGCGCGTCGGCCGGTGGAATTTCCTCGCACCAGGCAATGACGGGTCCTGGGAAACGATCCCGCTCGACCAGCGGATGCCGATCTTCAGCCGCAGTCAGAAGACGTATTGGGAGCGTAGCGATTACGAAGTGAAGCCGTCGGGCGTCGCCGTCACCTCTACTCCGAGCGCGAGCGCGTTCTACCGCTTCCCAAAGAAGGGGACCGCGCTCGAACAGCAAATGCTTGCGGCGACGCCGCAGGTGTTTCTGGAGGGGTACCGCCTCGCGCTCGAGAAAGCCATTCCCGATCGACGGAACGCGTTTGTGCTGTTCTGGGGGATGTCGACCGGCGGCGCGAGCATGTATCCGCTCGCGAAGTACTACACGCCAGATGGTTATCTGGGCTGGGGGACGAGCACCAGCGGGCTCGCGTACCTGAACAATCGAGCGCGGACCGGCAACCTCGACGATCTCTACGAACACAGCGCGCTGCGCGTTCGTGAGCGCGGCGCGGATGATTTCGAGGTGTACACGAAACATGTTGATGCGGCGACGCGCGCGGTGTGGTGGCAAGCCGCGCTGCGGTCGCCGCGTTTCAAGAGCACTGAAGACGCGGCGATGTATCTCGATGCCTCCGCGCTGGCCGAGCAGGGCGTCCGGCTGTGGCGGTCGGGCTTTCTCCCCGCAGCAGATCGCGCACGCGGCTTCGCGGCGTTGATGCAGTCGATGTTCGAGCCGAGCTATCCGCCGTCGGAACTGAAGAAGGTCGCGGTGCTGGATCTCAACGGAACCGAGGACGAGACGCTTCCGCCGGCGACCGTCGACGCCAATCGCAGCGTCATGGAACTGTACGCACGAAAGTACCGCGTTGGACGGGTCGAGGGTTTTCATCACTATCTGTTCACCCAGGACAGCATCAAGGTGGTTGGCACGTTATGGATGCGATATATCGACTCGGGATATTTCGATTGAACCGCCCTGGCGGCATATCGCGCCGCGAGCTGCTCAATCGAGGTGCGCTGGCACTCTGTGCGGCAGGGCTGCCATCGATTCGCCTTCGCGCGCAGTCGATCAGTCCGGTGATGACGACGCTGAGCGGCTATATGGCCGCGGCGAAAGATCGTCCGCTGCCAGCAGATGTCGTCGAGAAAGCCAAGCATCACATCCTCGACACCTTTGCCGCGATGATTTCGGGATCGGAGCTGCCGCCGGGCAAGGCGGCGCTCGCGCTCGCGCGCGCCCAGGCCGGCCGTCCGGTTGCGACGGTTCTCGGTTCTAACATCACGACAGGGCCCATTGATGCGGCGCTGGTGTACGGCGTCTTCGCCCACTCGGATGAACCGGACGACTCGCACGGCCCCTCTCAATCGCACCCCGGAGCGTCGATCGTCCCCGCGGCGCTCGCGCTCGGCGAGGAGCTCGGTGCGAGCGGCGAGCATTACCTGCGAGCGGTCACGCTCGGCTATGACGTCGGAACGCGACTCACGATGGCGCTCGGAGCGATTGACTTCCGGAATGAGACCCGGCGGAGCACGCACGCCTACGCCGGCAACTTTGGATCCGCGGCCGCGGCGGGATCCGTCGCGGCGCTCACCGCACAGCAGATGCGCTGGCTATTGGACTACGCCTCGCAGCAGACGGGTGGGTACGCAATCTGGGAGCGCGATACCGACCACATCGAAAAGGGATTCGTGTTTGCGGGAATGCCCGCGCGCAATGGCGTGACCGCCGCACTGCTCGTCCGGTCAGGATGGAACGGCGTCGACGATGTGTTATCCGGTGACGACAATTTCTTCCAGGTCAACGCGCCGAAGGGAAATCCGGCCATCCTGATCGACAAGCTTGGCGAGCGCTACGAGATCGTCAACACGGACATCAAGAAATGGACGGTCGGCACGCCGATCCAGGCGCCGCTCGACGCGATTGAAAACGTCCGCAAGAAGCGGCCGTTCGAGGCCGACGATGTGAAGGCGGTGACGGTTCGTCTCGCGCCAAGCGTCGGCAGCGTGGTCGACAATCGCGACATCCCGGACATCTGCCTGCAGCACATGGTCGCGGTGATGCTGCTCGACAAGACGGCATCCTTCAAGGCGGCGCACGACAAGGCGCGGATGCGTGATGCCGCCGTGCTTCGTCAGCGCGGCAAGGTGACCTACGTGCCGGACGCCGCGTTGACGCAGTTGCTCCCAGCGCGCGTGGCGATCGTTGAGGTGACGCTCAACGATGGAACAAAGCTCTCCGATCGCGTCGAAGCCGTCCGTGGGACGGTTCGCAATCCGATGACGCGCGCAGAGGTCGTGGACAAGGCGCGCGACTTGACGGGTCCGGTATTGGGCTCTGCCACCGCAGGGAAGCTGATCGAGACGCTGCTCTCAATCGAGAGCGTAAAGGACATCCGCACCCTGCGACCGCTGCTGCAGCGCACGTGATTACCTCGGGCCGTCGGATTCATACGAAATTCGTCCTGTAGGAAGCGCCCGAGACCGTCGTTCTTCTCGTTTGAAGGGGACACTGATGACCATTCCGCCCCGCGCCTGGGATGTTGCGCTCGCGGCCGTGCTCCTGACTGCGTTCGTCGCACTGATCGGATTGGAGACGGATGTCTCGGTTGTCGCTGCGCTGATTTTGGCCGCCGGCGTCCTGGCGTGGCTAACGTGGAGGCTCGTTGCGCGCGTCGCCGACGTGCTCTTCGGCAGCCAGTTCGTCGCGCGCGTTCTGGCGTTCGGTATCGCCGTCGCGATATTCCCGGAGATGGTCGTGGCGCCCTTTGCTGCTGCGGCTGCTCTCGTGCGGTATCTCTCGCAGATGACGCCGGCGCTTGCGGCGTCGTGGTCGCAATTCGATACCGCCAATCCCCAGACGGTTGCCGTCCTCGGCAAGTTCGTCGAGGGGCTTGTCGTCGTCGTTCAAGTGCCCCTGCGGCGCATCATTTTCGGATTCGTGACATGGGTGGTACTCGGTCACCTTCTCAGTCAGCTCATCGAACGTCATCGGCAAGTGGGCGCGGCCGTCGCGTCGGCGGCGACGCGCGTGCCGTCGGCTGTGGCCGCGGGCGTCGAACCCATCCAGGCCGCGTT
>DASTZI010000101.1:0-9774 GCA_035764385.1 Vicinamibacterales bacterium | reverse complement strand
ATGCCCTCCGGCAGATGAAGCGCGATGAGAATGGCGGCTGGAAAGTCAGGCCGAATGCGCTCGACGACACGCTGCAGCGAGCCGACTCCGCCGGCCGAGGCGCCGATCACGACGATATCGAAATTCGCCACAAGTCTCCTGCTGCAAGATGCGGGACGTGGCCGCGGAAGGCAACGAGCCGTGTGCTAGTCTAGGCCGTTCCGACCAATGAAAGACGGGAAATCCACGCCCGAGTTCGAACGGCTTCTCACACACCTCAAGAACACCCGCGGGTTTGATTTCACGTCGTACAAGCGAGCGACGTTGTCGCGACGTATCGAGAAACGTCTCTCTGCGGTCGGGCTGGATTCGTACGTAGCGTATCTCGACTATCTAGAAGTTCATCAGGACGAGTTCACGCATCTCTTCAACTCGATCCTCATCAACGTCACCTCTTTTTTCCGCGATCCCGAAACCTTCGAGCACCTGCGCACCACAATCGTCCCTAAGGTGATCGGCGGTTCGACCGGCGGTGACATTCGGATCTGGAGCGCCGGCTGCGCGTCGGGCGAGGAATGCTACTCGGTGGCGATTCTGTTCGCGGAAGCCATGGGACCGGAGCCGTTCCGCGAGCGCGTCAAGATCTACGCGACCGACGTGGACGAAGAAGCGCTCGCCCAGGCCCGGCAGGCCGCGTACACGGATCGTCAAATCGAGGACGTGCCCGAGGATCTCCGCACAAAATACTTCGACCGACAGAACGGTCGATGGATCTTCAAGAAGGATCTTCGCCGCAGCGTGATTTTCGGCAGGCACGATTTGCTTGACGATGCGCCGATCTCTCGGGTCGATCTGCTGTTGTGCCGCAACACGCTCATGTACTTCAATCACGAGGCTCAGGCCAAGATCGTGCACCGGTTTCACTTCGCCCTGCGCGAGGGAGGCTACCTCGTGCTCGGCAAGGCCGAGATGCTGCTGAACTTCCTCGGCGCGTTTGCGCCGGAGGAACTGAAGCAGCGGGTGTTCATGAAGGTGCGCATGGACAACACAGCGGAGCGCCTCTTGAGCGGCTACCCTGAGCGCGAGGAACGGATGCTGTTGACGGGTCCGCCCGCCCGTCTCAGGGAAATTTCGTTCGATCAGGATCCCACAGCCCAGTTCGTCGTCGACGTCAAAAGCCACCTGCTGCTCGCAAACTCCCGCGCTCGAGAACTGTTCGGCCTCAACGCGCGCGACCTTGGTCGCCCGCTGCAGGACCTCGAAGTCTCGTATCGGCCGGTGGAACTACGGTCGTGTATCGATCAAGCGCATGAGCGCCGCCAGGTCGTGCATGTCCGCGATGTGACATGGCCAACTCCCGGCGGCGAGCCCCGCTTCTTCAACGTCCAGGTAACACCGATTGTGGACGCCTCGGATGCGCCACTCGGCGCGAAGGTGATTTTCACCGACGTGACGCGCCAGCACGAACTGCAGGAAGAGCTGCAGCGATCGCGGCAGGAGCTCGAGACGGCGTACGAAGAACTGCAGTCCACCAACGAGGAGCTCGAAACAACCAACGAAGAGCTCCAATCGACCGTCGAAGAGCTCGAGACGACGAACGAGGAACTGCAGTCGACCGACGAGGAACTCGAGACGATGAACGAAGAGCTGCAGTCGACCAACGAGGAGCTCGAGACCGTCAACGAGGAACTGCGTCAGCGCGGTACCGACTTGTCGCGCAGTAATGTCTTTCTGGGAGGGATCCTACGCAGTGTCCCACTTGCGGTCATCGTCCTCGACGAGCAGCTGCAGGTCGAGCTCTGGAACGACGTCGCCGCGGACATGTGGGGCCTTCGTGCCGACGAGGTGAACGGAAGGCATTTCTTCGGACTCGACATCGGGCTGCCGGTCGAGCAGCTCAAACAACCGATCGCGGCGCTGATGCGGCATGGTGATCAGCGAGTGGACACGCAAATCGACGCCATGAACCGGCGGGGCCGCCAGATTCGCCTGCACGTCCAATGCGTGGGCATCGGCGCGAACGATCAGGGCAAAGGCGTCATCATCCTGATGCAGGAGCTGGGGCCGCGGCCTGCTCAGACCCATACACACTGATGCGGCCAGCCTCGGACGTATCTCGCCGCATCAATGCCGAGCGTCTGCTGCTGGTGGCCTGGTTGCGGGCAATCCTTCTGCAACTCGCGCATCCGTTGATTGCCGCGGGTGTCGCCGATCACAGCACGTTTCGCGGCAGCCCGGTGGCTGCGTTCGCCCGTCTGCGTCACACGATCAACGCGATGCTGGCGTTGACATTCGGCACCGAAGTCGAACGCGAGGCCGCAGTTGGCGGTATTCGGGCGATCCACCGCCGGGTACACGGCGTTCTCCCAGCGGCGTGTGGACGGTTTGCTGCGGGAACCCGGTATTCGGCGAACGACCCGGCACTTTTGACGTGGGTGCACGCGACGTTGATTGAGTCGATGGTCCTGACGTATGAGCAACTTGTCGAGCCGCTCACGGCCGGCGAACGCAATCGTTACTGCGAAGATGCTGCCGAGCTCGCTGTCGCTCTGGGCGCGTCGTCACGCGAGGTTCCGCGATCCTGGGACGCCCTCAACGCATACCTCGAGCGGATGTACCTGTCAGGTGAAATAGCCGTCGGGCAACAGTCACGCACGCTGGCGGCCACGTTGGTATGCGCGGGAGGCGGTTGGCTTTCGCGACAGGTCGTGGCCCCTGCAACGTCATTTATTGCAGCCGGCCTATTGCCTCCGCACGTGCGCATGCAATATGGCTTTGTATGGAGTCGCCGCCGCGAGCGGCGGTATCTGCGCACGGTCGCGCTACTTCGGCGAATCAGACGCGCGCTGCCCGTCCGATTCACGCAGTGGGAGCGTGCGCGGTTGGTCGATTGCATGGCTATCCGTCGTGACTACCCAGCCGCCGCCCGCTGATCTGCCCCCACTCGAGGCCGAGCACAAGGCGCTGATAGCGCAGACGGCGGCACTGCGCCGCGAACATGATCGTCTGCAGACGGACGACGGCACGGCCGAAGAGCACCTCCAGCACAGCCGCAACCTCCGGGCGAAGATCAAAGAACTGGAACAACACATCGCGCGCCTGAAGGATCGTCACAGCCTCGAGCGTTGAGTTCCGGCCCGAAACTCAACTTGACGCCTCGGCGCCGCTGGATGCCTTATACTCCGCGTCTTCATATGTGACGGCAATTGCCGGCGATTCCCGGGGGGCAGATGTGATTCCTTCAACTTCACCATCGCCGACGACGGCCACTCAGACCGACCTCCTGCTGGTGGACGCGTCCACGGACGCCGCGGCGTACGCAGCCGTTCTCCGCGGGAGTTACCGCGTCGCGACGACCGGGTCGTCGGATGTCGCCAGACAGTTCCTGCGTCGCCAGGCCCCTGGACTGGTCATCACCGAACTCGATCTCCCAGGCGGCGACGGGGTCGAGATCTGTCGCGAAGCAAAGAGACTGACCGTGCCGCCGCAGGTGCTTGTCACCACTGTCAACGCCGAGCGCGTACCTGAAGCACTTGCAGCCGGATGCGATGCCGTACTGCTTAAGCCATTCGCACCAAATCTCTTGTTTGCGAGGATCGGCCGACTGTTGCGTGCACGCAGCGGAGTACTGCGCACTCGCGCTCGGCATCAGGGGCTAAAGACCGCACATCTGGCGGATCGTTCGGAGGCCCTGCTCGGGGGCACCAACCGCGTCTGGCCCAACACCCATTGCCCGTATTGCGATCATGGCGGCGTGACGAGCTTTGAATTCTGCAGCCATCGCCGCGCGTGGTACGCGTGCCTGCAGTGCAAGAAGGTGTGGATCGCCAAACGGCTGGAATGAAAGGACCGGCCCAAATGATCTTGCCGTCACGAACGCGTTGTTGCGGTGAAATCAGCGTTTGAATTTTGCATTGTGAATTTTGCATTCTGAACAAATTCACCCTCCCACCGGGCAATCACGACCGTTGCGAGGCAGTTGCCCAGGACGTTGGTCGCCGTGCGTGCCATGTCCATCAACGCGTCGATCCCGAGAATGATGAAAACGGGTTCGGCCGGCAGGCCAAAGCTGGCCACGGTGCCGAGGAGAATCACGAGCGCCGCCCGCGGCACGCCGGCCACACCCTTGCTCGTCAACATCAACGTGAGCAGCAGCAGGAACTGCTGTCCGAGCGAGAGCTGAATGCCGGCGGCCTGCGCGACGAAGATCGCTGCCAGCGAAAGATAGAGCGTGGATCCGTCGAGGTTGAACGAGTACCCCGTTGGGATGACGAACGCGACAATGTGACGCGGGACGCCCAGCGCCTCCATGTTTTCCATCGCACGCGGCAGCGCCGCCTCGGAGCTCGCGGTCGCAAACGCGATCGACGTAGGTTCCGCAGCGGCGGCAATGAAGCGTCGCAACGGCACGCCGACGAGAAGCGCCACGGGCAGCAGCACGCCGCCGATGAACACCGCCACCGCGACATACATCGTGACGAGCAGCTTGGCCAGGTTGACGAGGACGCCGATACCGAGGTGTCCGACGGTGTAGGCGATCGCCGCGCCGACCCCAATCGGCGCAAACAGCATGACGATGTTGGTGAACCGGAACATCGTTTCAGCCAGCGTTTCGGTGAAGGTCAGCATCGGACGGCGGCGCGGCTCGGGAACAAGCGCCAGCGCAGCGCCGAAGATGACGCTGAAGACGACCACCTGCAGAACCTCGCCATCAGCCACAGCCTTTGCGATGTTTTCAGGAAACACGTGGAGCACGATGTCCTGCCATGTCTGCGGCGGCGGGACAGCCGCCTGCTCGCCCGGCGCAGGTGGCGGCAGCGTGATGCCGACGCCGGCGCGGCTGATGGTGATCGCCGCCCATCCAATGAGCAGCGCGAGCGTCGTCACGATCTCGAAATAGATGATCGCCTTGACGCCCATCCGTCCCACCTGTTTCAGGTTCCCGTGCCCGGCGATGCCGACGACGAGCGTCGCAAACAGCAACGGGGCCACGATCGTTCGAATCAAACGGATGAAGATCGTGCTGAGAATGCGGAGCTCAGTCGCGGCGGCCGGAAAGAAATAGCCGAAGGCGCCGCCGACAACGACGGCGACGAGAATCCAGGCTGTCAGTGAGAGTCGGCGCATTGGAAATCCCAAATCCCAAGATCCAAATCCCAAATCCCAAGAAATCCCAAATCGAGAACATCGCAAACTAAAGGCTCGCGGCGGCGAGATGGCAAGTGGAATGCTTTTACATGAGGCATCCAGAAACTGACAACGAACACAAATCCGAAAAACCCTACGACATCCGCGAGCGTTCGATGCTTTTTGCCTGTGACGTCGTTCGCATCGCGCAGGAGCTGCACCATCGCGGTCGCATCGCGGTTGAACTTTCTATTCAGCTCGTGAACGCAGCCGTCAATGCGGCCGCGAATCTCGACGAAGCCGACGATGGCTCGAGTCCGCGTGACTTTCGTGCAAAAGATCGGATTGCTCTTCGCGAATTGAAGGAAAGCCGAAGACGGCTCCGCATCCTTCGACTTACTGGGTATCTGAAGGAGAAACATGATCACGCGATTGAAGAATCGACAGAGCTGGTGAAGATTGTCGCAACCATGATCCGCAATTCAGAGCGCAACGAGGCGCAGCGTGCGCTGACGAAAAAGCCCTTCCCATGAACCTGGATTCCAGACCTTGAAAGTCTACGACTTGAGCGTTCTTGGAATTTGGAGCTTGGGATTTTGGGATTTGGGATTTCCTACCGCGTATTCCCAGTAAGCGACGGCGGGGTTACGCGCGACGATGTCACGTCGAACGAGAAGCGGAGCGCCGGGATGCGGTTGCCCGGGTGATCGTCGGCGTAGGTGAGCTGCGGTAGCCGATAGAGCTGCTGTCCACCCTCTGCTCCCTGATAGATGCCGGGATAGAAATCGATGATATGCACGCCGGGCGCGCCGGCCGCGGTGAAATGAATGACGACATCACCGCGTGTGTTGAAGCCGCACGCGTAGCCCATGTAGGCGTTGTCGTAGGTCGCGATGTAGATGTTGTCGTACTCGGTCCAGCCGACGCCTTTCAGATGAATCGTCACCGGTGTTCCCACCGGGCCGGACGTCGGCGTCATGCTGACGATGCTGGTTTCGATGACGAACCAGGTCGTGGCAAGTGTCTTGTCACCGGAACGAACCGAGAGTGAGTGGCGTCCGCCGAGATCCTCCGGAATCGTGACCGGCACCGCGATGCGGCCATCGGCCGTTGTCGTCACCTTCGTCAGCTCGTCTTCGATCGGCTCGAAGCCGTTGCCGCTGACGCGGTTGCCTTCGTAGCTGCCCCACACGAGCGACACGGGCGTGTTCGCCGGTAGACCCGTGACAGTGAGCGATGCCTTCGTGCTGACCGGCCCCTGCGTCGGCGTAACCTTCGCGACAACGCCGCTCGCGCCGGTCGAGGCAGGCACCGGCTGCGGCTGATATGGCTCAGCGTAAGCCGCAGATGCCGCGGCCCGCCCGGGCGTCACGTGAAACGAGAATTGCGGCACCGGCAGATAGGCATTGGGCGCCTGCTCGTGATTGAGATAGCCCTGGCCCATATAGCCGGTAAGCACATTGATCGTGTGTTCGCCAACGGGGCCGCTTGCGCGGAAGCGCGCGACGGCGCTGCCGTGCGTGCCGGCGGCGGACACGTAACCGGCCTGGTGGTTGTCCCAGTTCACCACCCACGTGCTTTCCATCGTCCGCCATCCAAGCCCCTTCACCCGGAGCTCGATCGTGGTGCCGACGGGACCTTCCTTCGGTGACATCTCGAAGGTCTGAGCGATCTCGAGCCCCCCCTGCGCAAGTGTCGTCTTGCCGTCGCGGACGAACACTTCATGCACGCCGCCGAAGTCTTCAGGAATCGTGAAGCGCGTATTCAAACGCCCGTTGGCGTCGGTCGTCGCCTGCGACAGCGTCCGCGTCGTTTCCGCGTACTTCTTGCCGCGGAAATGGAAGTAGTCCTCGATCACCCATCCGCCATCAACCGTTCCCCACGCGAGGTCCACGGTTTTGTTGGCGGGAAGGCCTTCGACGGCAACTTCGACCGATGTGCCCACCACGGGCTTGGGCGCCTGCGTCTTGTCGTATGTGAGCGTCAGGCGTTTCGGCGCGGGCGCGGAGGAATTCGCGGCCGCGTCAGCGGACGAAGCCGCACTTGGCGATTCTGAAGATTGCGGAGGGGCGCCGCGCCCACATCCGTATAACGTGAGCGCGGCAATGATCGCGGCGCCGAGAACTGTCGCGGCGCGCATGGAAATCGCTACCCTAGTTGGTTGCGGCCGCGCCGTCGACGATCGTCAGCTGAGACGCTTCGACCTCGAACGGCTTGAACTCGCCCGTGCGACCGTACTTGTCCTTGGCGGTCACGGTGAAGCGGACGATCCCAGTGGGCGCATCGTTCGGAACAATCCATTTCGCGACCCAGAAGGTGCGTTCAGGCTGCTGCGCGGTCGCGCGCCACCGCATCGGAATGTCCTTGGTCTGTCCTGCGTAGTTCAGATGCACGACGAGCTGCGTATCGGAGTCGGCATGCTGCCCTGTCTGCGAATCGACCGCTTCGATACGCCAGCCGACCGGCTCGCCGCGCTTGTACACGTTGCTCAGATTGCAGTTCTTCGGTTTACCCGGACCGAAGAAATACGTCATGTCGCCGCGCAGAATCAGGTTGCCCGTCTTCTGGGCCGGCGCCTGCGCCGACACATGCAGCGAGGCAATCGCGAATCCCGCAATGATGACAGCCGATGACAGGATGATGGTCAGCGTCCTGCGCATTCCAGATCTCCTTTGCGTCTCGTCCACAACCAACAGCGACAGGCCTATCTAGCGCCGGACAGTTTACCTGAATTCGGCGGCGGAAGGGGGCGGAAGTGGACCCGCGCGTCATGGCCGGCGGTCACCGCTGGGTTATACTCGATTTTTCGCGTCTTCAACGCGCTCGACGCCTGCGGAAGTGGCGGAATTGGCAGACGCGCTAGCCTCAGGAGCTAGTGGCCGTAAGGCCATCGGGGTTCGAGTCCCCGCTTCCGCACCAACCTTCGGTTTACGGCCGGATCCTCTCAAAAAACTGCGCTCCCCACTTCCTGCGTCAAATGATTCCGATCTAGACTGCGCGGTTCCAGAGGAGGCATATCCGCATGGCTGTCGTTATGACGATGGAGTGGCCCGGTGTTTCGGAGAAGGACTACCTGGCCGTATTGAAAGAGTTGCAGTTGGATGCGAATCCAGCCAAGGGACTCCTGTTTCACGTCGCCACCTTCGGGCAAGACGGGGGAATGCGCGTCGTGGACGTGTGGGAGTCTCCGGAAGCCTTTAAGACGTTCAGCGACCAGCGCATCGTGTCTGCCGTCCAGAAGGTCGGGGTCAGCACGCAGCCGAAAATCGAATTCCACCCTGCGTACAACATCTATGCGCCCGGACTGAGCAGGCTCGGATCAATGGGCGCCTCATCGATGCCGTAGCACTCCGGTTCAGGGCTGGGCTTGTTGCTGCGCACGACTCGCCCAGTCAAATCCTCTTCCGCTCGCCGCTCGCGTTCAACCCCGATATGGCGACAAGAGGTGCCGGAGCGAGCAATCGAAAGCTAGAATGACAACAGGCAGGTGGTCGACGTGGTCGAATGGCTATCTCGCCTTGCTCGCTCTCATCCGTATATGTCGAGCAGTCTCATGACTGCTCTCGTTACGGCAATTGGACTAGGGGTCGGCCCCACACCTGTTACCAGTCCGAATTTCGCTGCACTCTACCTGCTCGTGGTCTTCAGCTCTGCGCTCATGTGGGGCCGTCGTCCGGCGCTCTTTTGCGGCGTGCTCTGTTCAGTTTGTCTCGATTTCTTCTTCGTTCCACCCCGTTACAGCATTGCGGTTACTGATACCTCGTATCTGATCACGCTCGCGGTCTTTCTGATCGTGGCAGTGGTCACCAGTGAGTTGGCATCACGCTCACGGATGGTCATCCATGAGCAGTGGGCACGCGCCCAGGCCGAGGCCGCACAGAGCCGGGCCGAAGCGGCACAGGCTCGCGCCGAAGCGGCCCAGGCTCGCGCGGAATCCGCACGCTTCGAAATGGAAGCGACCAATCGTGCGAAGGACGAAGTGCTTGGTCACGTTGCCCACGAGCTGCGGTCTCCTCTGGGCGTAATCCTCGGCCGGATACAACTTCTCCAGCGAGCGGCGGCAGAGCCGAAGCGCGCCGCGGACGGGCTATTGGCGCTGGAGCGCAGCGCACAGCTCCTCTCTCGACTTGTCGAGGACCTCCTGGATGCGTCGCGTGCCCACGTCGGCAAGTTGCAGGTTCGGCTGGTGCCGACCTCCTTTGAAACGCCGGTCAGGACGGCTGTCGAGCGCGCCTCAGTCGCTGCACGAACGAAGGGCGTCGGGCTGCACGCGGCCATCGATCATGTGTGTGACATACGGGGCGATGGTCAGCGCATCGAACAGATCGCGACGAACCTTCTCTCGAACGCGATCAAGTTCACGGATCCGGGAGGCGAAGTTCAGGTGCGGGTGCGCCAAGTCAATGACGAAGTCCAGTTGCTGATCTCAGACAACGGCGACGGCATCGCAGCGGAATTTCTGCCGCATCTCTTCGAGCCGTTCAGTCAGGCGGCCACCAGCAAAGCCCGTGACGGACTCGGTCTTGGCCTTTCCATTGTGAAGCATCTTGTCGAGGCCCACGGCGGTCACATCGCCGCGACGAGTCTTGGAGCGGGCCATGGGACAACCTTCACCGTGGGCTTCCCGCTCGACCCGTTGTCTCGGTCACAAGATTCAGTGATCGGTTG
>DASTZI010000100.1:0-2770 GCA_035764385.1 Vicinamibacterales bacterium | reverse complement strand
CAAGCTCGGACCGGTCCGGGAAGCTCTTGAAGCCGGAGATTTCGAGACGGTTTAGACGCATAGCAGGGCAGACCCCAACCGGGAAGCGGCTGGGTTCGCTTCGAAATGAACTGTTTGTTGAAACAGACGACCGAACGGGCGTCAGTCTAGCAAGGCACCATACCTAGGGGCAAGCATAAAGCTGCGCCCAAGTAATAGGTGACGCGCCCTAGTGACCGCCCTTGCTGGCCGTCTTGTTGCGCGCGAGCTCAGTCAGCTTTACAGCTTCCCCGAACTGAGCCAGCGCGAACTGCGCCTGCGGATCCCTGCCGATCAGATTCTTCTGTCGTTCGTTCGCGCCGAAGAGCGCGTCGTCGATCTCGTAGTGAATCATCGCCTTGATGAAGTCGATGTCCCTGGCGAACGCTTCCTCGTCGACTTTCAGCTTCTGTTCGGTCTGGAGGAACGACTTGAAGTCCGCCACCATCGCGTCATTGACCGTAAAGCCGCGGGCAATGCGCGTGCGCCCTTCCGTGGCGGCGCTCATGCGCGTATCGCCTTCGGCGGTGAACCGCTCGGCGAAGTTCGCGAACGCCGCGCGCCCGACGAGCGAGCGGCTGAAGCGGGTCGGGTTGAAGCCCTGCAGGGCGCCGACGAAGAACTTGTCGGGCTCGATGCCGCCGCCGCCGTACACCTTGCGGCCGGCGTCGGTGTATTTCAGCTGCGCCGCCGAGTGCTCGCGCTTCTCGTTCTGGTCGCGGAGCGTGTAGGTCAGGTACTCGTCGAAGGCGTTGTCCCACGGACGCTGGATCATGCGGCCGCTCGGCGTGAAGTAGCGGCCCGTCGTCAGCGCCAGGCCCGCGCCCTCGCTGATGCGGTAGACCGACTGCACGAGCGCCTTGCCGAACGTCGTCTCGCCGACGACGAGGGCGCGATCGTGATCCTGCAGCGCGCCGCTGACGATTTCAGACGCGCTGGCGCTGTTGCGGTTCACGAGGACCATCATCGGCCCGTTGAAGTCGGGCTCGTCGGTGCCGCGGTAATCCTGGTCGGAATTCGGCACGCGGCCGCGGGTGTAGACGATCATGTCGCCGCGCGCCAGGAAGCGATTCGCAATCTTGATCGCGGCGTCGAGCAGGCCGCCGGGATTGTCGCGGAGGTCGAACACCAGGCGCTTCATGCCCTGCGCCTTCAGCTTGTCGAGCGCGGCGCCGACTTCCGCGTCCGAGGTCTCGCCGAAGTCACCGAGCTTGATGTAGCCGGTGGTCGCGTCGATCATGAACACGCCGCGGACGGTGACGATGGTCACCTCGTCGCGTTCGACTTCCATGTCGATCAGCTTGTCGTAGCCCGGACGCTTGATCGAGATATTGACCCTGGTGCCTTTCGGTCCCTTCAGCTGCTTCGCGGTCTGGTCCGTCGTCCAGCCCTTGGCATCCTCGCCCTTTACGCGCGCGATGATGTCGCCGCGGCGGATGCCGGCGCGGTATGCGGGCGAACCCTCGAACAACGACATGACCGTGACGTCGCCGTCAATGGTCTGGATGGAAAGGCCGACGCCGTAGTATTTCCCTTCCTGTCGCTCGCGCATCTGGGCGTAGTCGCGCGGGGAAAAGAAGCTCGAGTGCGGATCGAGGGTCTGGAGCATGCCCCCGACGGCGTCATAAATCAGGCGGTCGGACGGCAGAGCCTCGACATACTCCCGGTCAACCGCCGCCAGGGCCGCCGTAAATACGCGGTATTGCTGGGCGACCTGGTCCTGGGTCACCTGCGCAGAGCTGCCAAAAAACCCGCCCGCCAGGGCGGACAGGAGCACCGCGAGGGCTGCCACGGACAAAAACCGGGGAGTACGCATAGATCGCATCCTAGCAGCTTTTCGGGGTGTATAATCCGGCTATGTTTGGCTCGGTCGGCGTCCCGGAACTCATCATTATTTTCACGATTGCCCTGATTATTTTCGGGCCCCGAAAGCTGCCCGAACTCGGGAAATCCCTGGGCAAGAGCCTCGCCGAATTCAAGCGTGCGTCGAACGAGCTGAAGAGCACGCTCGATGAAGAAATCCGGCTGGAAGAGCGTCGGAACGAGCAGCGTCAGCAGACTCCGACCGTGACCGGCCCGACCAGTGACGAGGTGCCTCCGGCTACGGGCACCGACGACAGCATCGGAAACGTTCCCCGCCAGAACGGCAGCGCATAAGCGTCCACCATGGCGCTCGTGCCTTTCCCCAGCGCCACGTCCGGCGACGATCAGGACCGCGAACCCGATCAGTACGACGACTCGGGGAGCAAAATGTCGTTCCTGGAGCATCTCGATGAGCTCCGGAAACGGCTGATCAACATCGTCTACGCGCTGATCGCCGGCTGCGTCGTGGCCTACATCTTCATCGGCAAGTTGTTCGATTTCATCATGAAGCCGATGTACCAGATGCTGCCGCACGACGCGGTGGGCGGCGCTGGAAAGCTGATGTACACAGCCGGCTCCGAGCCGTTCATGCTCTACGTGAAGATCGGCTTTCTCACGGGGATCTTCATCGCGTCGCCGCTGATCCTGTGGCAAATCTGGAAATTCATCGCTCCCGGGCTGTACAGCCACGAGAAGAAGTTCGCGATCCCGTTCGTGTTCATGTCGACGATCTTCTTCGTCGCCGGCGGGCTGTTCGCCCATTACGTCGCGTTTCCGGTGACCTGGCTGTTCTTCAACAGCTTCAGCACCGATTACATGATTTTCATGCCGAAGGTCGACGAGGCCTTCTCCCTGTACACGAAGATGTTGCTCGGCTTCGGCGTGATCT
>DASTZI010000099.1:0-7099 GCA_035764385.1 Vicinamibacterales bacterium | reverse complement strand
CGACGGCGCCATATGGGTAATCCGCCCGAAGGGAAGTCCGAGTATTTCCGAGAACGACGTCATGTCCGCGGGAAAGAACGCCGGCCTCGTCGACGTCAAAGTCGTTCGCTTTACCGAGACGCACACCGCCGAAAAGTTTGTGATTCCCGTGAGCAAACGATAGGCTTTGTTCCCGAGACAAAACATGGATCGCTATCTGACTGAATTCGTAGGGACGTTCTTCCTGGTCTTCACCATTGGATGCAGCGTACTGGTGGGGACGCCGATGGCCCCGCTCGCCATCGGAGCGTCGCTGATGGTCATGGTGTACATGGGCGGACACATTTCTGGTGCGCACTACAACCCCGCCGTCTCGCTCGGTCTCGTCCTCCGCGGATCGTTTGCCGCCAGTGAATACGGCGCCTACGTGGCCGCGCAGCTCCTCGGCGCGATCGTCGCGAGCCTTGCCGTCTGGCTCGTGACAGGCCGGACGTTCGTGCCGGCTCCGGCGATGGGCGCATCGATCGTTGCCGCGTTGCTCGTCGAAATCCTCTACACAACCGCGCTCGCGCTCGTCGTCATGAACGTCGCGACCGCGCCAGCCACCGCCGGAAATTCGTTTTATGGTCTCGCCATCGGCTTCACGGTCGGCGCGGGTGCATTCGCCGGAGGGCCGATTTCAGGCGGTGCGTTCAATCCGGCCGTCGGTCTTGGACCGGCGCTCATCCACGCCATCATCGGACGCGGTTCGATCACCCACGTCTGGCTCTATATCGTTGGACCCTGCATTGGCGCCGTGATCGCCGCATCGATCTTCAAGGTGCAGCAGGCGGCTGTCGCCCCTAATAAGAAGAAGGCTTGACGCGTCGAGGAATCGCGCTCGTCACCGGCGCCTCATCCGGCATCGGAGAAGCCTTTGCCGAGGTGTTTGCCGCGGAGGGGTTCGATCTCGTGATTACCGCACGGCGTGAAGCGAGGCTTCGGGCCGTGCAGTTGCGTCTCACCGAAAAATACGGCGCGCGCGTGGACGTGATGGTCGAAGACCTCGAGGACCCGACCGCTCCCGCTCGCATCTGTGCCGACCTCGAGGCACGCGGTGTGAACATCGACGTGCTCGTGAATAACGCCGGTTATGGCGTGCCGGGGGGATATGTCGCAAGCGGCTGGGACGTTCACGAGCGGTTCCTGCAGATCATGGTGATCGCCGTCGCGGAGCTGACGCATCGACTGTTGCCGGGCATGATCGAGCGGCGCTACGGCCGCATCGTCAACGTGGCGTCGCTGGCCGGCCTCGTGCCGGCGCCCGCCGGTCACACGCTGTATGCTGCGTCGAAGGCGTTCCTGATCAAGTTCTCCGAATCGCTCAGTCACGAAGTCCGACGTCATGGCGTGTTCGTCACCGCGGTGTGTCCGGGTTTTACCTTCAGCGAGTTCCATGACGTCACCGGCACGCGTGCGCAAATGAAGAAGCTGCCCGGCTTCATGTGGTCGTCATCAGCCGATGTTGCCAGGCAGGGATACGACGCGGTGATGGCTGGCAAACCGGTCGTCGTTCCCGGCCGCATCAATGCGGCGATCGCAACGCTGGTGCGAATCCTGCCGCAAGGGCTTGTCATCGGTGTCGGACGCCGAATGGGTCGTCAGTACCGTCGGGAATGAGGCGAGAAGGGCGCGAGGGGCGGGAAAGGCGGGAGGAATGGACCATCCGAAAACGTGGAGCGAATTGAATGAGGTGCTGTTTGCCGAGTCGTGGAACCCGGCGCTGCAGCGGTTCCGCTCCCCGTACGCCTTCCGAGGCCTGGCCTCGACGACGCACGAATTGTCGAACAGCCTGGTGCGCCTGGCCGCTGGGCAGGCGCGCGTCAACACGCTGGAACAGTCGCTGCTGCGCAACTTCTCCAAATACGCGCACTGGCAGCCGGCCCATGGGGTCGAGTCTGTCTGGCACTGGTTGGCGCTTGGCCAGCATCACGGCTTGCCGACACGGCTCATCGACTGGACCTATTCGCCGTTCGTGGCGCTTCACTTCGTGACGGAGCACCCGGAGGAATACGACCGGGACGGCATCATCTGGTGTGTGAACTTCGTGGAGGCGAACAAGCTGCTGCCCCGCCGGCTGAAAGCGATCCTGGAGGAGGAACAGTCGGAGACGTTCACGATCGACATGATGGCGGAGTTTCAATCGCTCAAGGCGTTCGATTCACTCGCGCGCGAGCCCTTTGTCCTGTTTCTGGAACCGCCGTCGCTCGACACGCGCATCCTGAACCAGTTTGCGCTGTTCTCGCTCATGCCCGATCCTTCCGCTCGTCTTGATCAGTGGCTCGAAGAACACCCGCACCTGTGTCGTCGCGTGGTAGTACCGGCTGAGTTGAAGTGGGAAGTCCGCGACAAACTCGATCAGGCAAACATTACCGAGCGAACGCTCTTTCCAGGCCTGGACGGACTCAGTCGATGGCTGGAACGTTACTACACGCCGAAATCAGCCAAGCCCGATTGAAGGACTGAAATTTGCAAACTTGGGCATGGCATGGGAACCCCTCTCGTGCGTGCCCTCGGATTAGCCGTCGCGGTGACGACCGCTGCCTGCCATCGTGGACCTCACACAGACAATTCGCAGCATGTGCCCGCGCTTCAGCGAATCGCCACTTCCACGCCGGCCTGGATCGGACGTGGCAGGCTCGCTGCAACGCTCTGGAAAGCGGAACGACAGTTCTATGAATCGCGAAATAGCCTTCCTGCGTGGTTCGACGGCGACAACGCGTCACCGCGGTTGGACGCGCTTGTCGACGCGCTGGCGCATGCAGAGGATCACGGACTTGATCCCGCGCGATACGGCGCGGACGGTTTTCGGCAGATCGTCGCCCAAGCTGAACAGAACAAGAATCGATACGAGACTGGAAGAATTCCCGAGCTCGACGCACGCCTGACCTACGCCTATCTGCAATATGCGGCCGACCTGCTCGGCTGGTCTGGAGATCCGAAAGCGATCGACACGAACTGGATTCGCGCAGACAACAAGGCAGATCTTGCGGGGCAGCTCGCAAAAGCGGAGTCGTCAAATCAGGTTCGCGAGACGCTCGAGGAGCTCGCACCGACGCATCCACAGTACAAGGGCCTGCAGACCGCGCTGGCGCGCGAGCGGCAGAGCCCCACCGGGCATCTCGATCGCATTCGCATGAACCTCGCGCGGTGGCGCTGGATGCCTCGGGCGCTGGGCGAGCGATACGTGTTTGTCAACGTCCCTGCATATCAGATGCAGGTGATCGAGGGTGAGACACCCGTTCTCGCGATGCGCGTCATCGTCGGGGACCCGAAGCATCAGACGCCGCTCTTCAACGACGAGATGACCACGGTCATCTTCAGCCCCAACTGGAACGTACCGGAAAGCATCATCCGGAACGAGATGCTCCCGAAGCTTGTCGACGATCCCGGCTATCTCCAGCGGCAGAACATCCAGGTCGTTGGAACATCTGGCCAGGTCATCGATGAGGGGGCTGTCAACTGGGACGACGAATCCGCTCTTGCCCGACTGCATTTCCGGCAGGAGCCTGGACCCACCAACGCGCTCGGGCTCGTGAAGTTCCAGTTCCCGAATCCGTTCGACGTGTACTTGCACGACACGCCGCAGGATGCGCTGTTCAACAAGGAACGCCGCGCACTGAGTCACGGATGCATTCGGCTGGAGGATCCCGTGGCGCTTGCGCAATACGTGCTGCGCGACAATCCGGCATGGACCGCGGAGAAGATCACCGCTGCGATGAACGCCGGTCAAGAACATGCGGTTGCGCTGAAGGAGCACCTGCCAGTTCACATCGGCTACTTCACGGCGTGGGTCAATCCGGACGGATCGGTGACCTACACCGACGATCCGTACAACTTGGATGAAAGCCAGAGCCGCACCCTCAGCCAACGTGCATCAACTCGCGAAGTGCGGAAATCAACACTGTGAGCGCGCGCGTCACTCGGTCGTCGTGACGCCCGCGTCGCGCACGCGACGCGATGGTTACGTCAGACGGTTGGGACGTAGTTGGAAAAAACGTACGCGAAGAGCAGCGAGAGTACGCCCATCAGGGCCATCAAGAAGACGCTGTGTTTGATCGTGAATCGAAACAGTCGTCCTTCATCAGCAGTCGTCATGCCCGTCGCTGCAACCGCGACCGCAATGCTCTGAATCGAGATCATCTTCCCCATTACGCCCGCTGCCGAATTGACTGACGCGGTCAACACGGGATTCAGATGAAGCGCGTTCGCGGTGACCACTTGAAGGTTGCCAAACAGTGCGTTGGCAGACGTGTCGCTGCCAGTCAGGAAGACGCCGAGCCAGCCAAGCACCGCGCTGAAGAAGGGGAAGGCGGGTCCAGTAGCCGCCAATGCGAGTCCTAACGTCGATGTCATGCCTGAATAGTTCATCAGGTACGCCAGCGCGAGCATGCAGGCGATTGTCAGAATCGGCAGCGCAAGCTGTTTGAACGTGGCGAGGTAAATCCTCCCGAACCGTGCCGGACTGACGCGCAGCAGCATTGCCGCGACGATCGTGGCGAGAAAGCACGACGTCCCGGAGGCGCTCAGCCAGTTGAATTCGAACACGGCCGCATACGGGGATGGCTGCGCCACCACGGGCGGCACACGCTGAATCATGTTGTGGAGCCCGGGGACGAGCAGACCGTTCAGCAGCGTGGTGCTTCGTGGAATCCCCGAGGGTAGCAGGCTGTTCGTCCAGCGATTAATCGCAGCCTTGACGTCCGCCTCGCCCCACACCAGCACGAACGCGACGAGCAGCAGGTACGGCATCCACGCCGCGAAAATCTCGGCGGCCGAATGTTTCCGCACCGCAACGGCCACATTGCCATGTCGCTCGACCCGAACGCCGTGCGGAGCCAACGATGGCACGGTTGCGGGCGTGTCGCCTTCGAGGCGCATGACATTGCGCGGCGTCCAGAACTTCATCACGAGGATCATCACGGCGATGCACGTCAACGAGCTGGCGATGTCGGTCAGCTCCGGTCCGACGAAATTCGATACCGTGAACTGCATCCCGGCAAACGACAGGCCGCACGCGATGATCGCCGGCATCACTTCCATTGCGCGCCGTCCGCCGGCCATCACGACGATGAGATAGCCGGGGATGAAGAGCGAGATCATCGCGCACAGTCGCCCCACCATCTGACTGAGCGGCATGACCGGAAGCCCGGTGATGTTGGCGAGCGTCGTCACGGGAATCCCGATCGATCCGAACGCGACCGGCGCGGTGTTGGCGAGAAGACAGATGCCTGCGGCGTAGAACGGGTTGAAACCGAGCCCCGCGAGCATCGCGCCCGAGACCGCGACTGGCGCGCCGAAACCCGCGGCCCCTTCGATGAACGCGCCGAACGAGAACGCGATGAACATCGCCTGCAGCCGGCGGTCGCTGCTGAGCCCGCCGACCGAGTCCTTGATGATCTCGAACTTGCCGGTGTCGACGGCCAGCCGATACAGCATGATGGCCGCGAATACGATCCAGGCAATCGGAAAGAGGCCAAAGGCCGCACCGTAAATCACCGAGATCATCGCCAGACTTACCGGCATGCCGTACACCGCGAGCGCAACGATGTATGCCGAGATCAGCGCCGCGACCGCCGACATCCAGGCGGGTTTCCGGAAGACCCCCAGCATGAGAAAGAGGACGACGATCGGGATGGCGGCCACAACAGCCGACATACCCAGGCTTCCGCTCAACGGCGCATAGTTGTGTTGCCACATGGGAGGCGGAATCTTAACGGATAATGAGTTCGCTTGCTCCACAAGATTCTGAGGAATCTGCTCGTGGTGGGACTGCTGGCGGCCCCGGCGATTGCGTCTGCGCACCCGGCGCCGTTCAGCTATCTCGACCTGCGCGTTGGCGGCGACGTTATTGAGGGCACCCTCGTCGTCCACATCATTGACGTTGCGCACGATCTCGGCATCGCGACGCCAGAACGACTGCTGGATCGGTCCGTCGCGTTCGGCAACCTCGACCGACTGACAGCGCTGATCAATCAGCGGCTATCGCTTCGCGCCGACGCGCAGCCGCTGGTCATTCAGTGGGGCGACGTCGACGTGCTTCCAGAGCGCCAGGGCGTCCAGCTGCAGTTCCGGATTCATACGCCGCGGCCGGCGACGCTGGGCATCCATGCGGTGATGTTTCCGTACGACCGGTTGCACCAGACGTTCGTCAACGTGTACGAAGACGCGCGGCTTCGTCAGCAGTTCGTGCTCGCGGTGGACAATGCCGATCGCACCTACTACACAGGGACGACGCAGGGCGCGCTCGCGGTCATCAAAACGTTTGTGCCGGCGGGGATACACCACATTCTGATTGGACCCGACCACATCCTGTTTCTGATCGGCCTGCTGCTGCTCGGCGGCGGATGGAAGGCCCTGCTCAAAATCGTGACGGCTTTCACCCTGGGCCACAGCATCACGCTGTCGCTGGCCGCGCTCAATCTCGTCACGCCGCCTCCGAACATCATCGAGCCGGCGATCGCGTTGAGCATCGTATTTGTCGGTGCCGACAACCTCGTGCGCGGCGGCGGACGTGACGTCCGCGCGCTGATCGCGCTGACATTCGGCCTCGTGCACGGCTTCGGCTTCGCCAACGTGTTGCGCGAGTTCGGACTGCCGCGCGAGGCGCTCGGGTGGTCGCTGTTCTCGTTCAACGTCGGCGTGGAGATCGGTCAGTTGTTCATCGTGCTGCTGGTGGCGACGGCGCTGGCCTTCGTGCGCCGCTGGAACGCTACGGTCGGCGCACGTGTCGCGTACGCCGGCTCGATCGTCGTGATCGCGGCCGGTACCTACTGGTTTGTGCAGCGCGTGTTTTTTCCTGCAGGGATCTAAGGTCCGGCGCCGGACCACACCGGTGGGGTCCGCCTTTAGGCGGACCAGGAGCGGCTCAGCGTCGAGGCAATCGTCGCGACCGCGCGATTGGCCGCATCGACTTTCCCGCCCATGGTCAGAAAGCCGTGCACCATCCCGGGTACCACCTGATAGTCCACCGGTACCCGCGCACCTCGTAGACGCCGCGCGTAGGCCTCGCCTTCGTCGATCAGTGGATCCAGTTCGGCGGTCATGATCAGTGCCGGCGCAACGCCGTGAACCCACGGCG
>DASTZI010000098.1:0-3444 GCA_035764385.1 Vicinamibacterales bacterium | reverse complement strand
CTGAACGATCAATTTATAGCGCTGATCGTCGAGCCGCTTGCCGGCGTGGTTGGCGGCGGCAGCGGCTTTCTTCAAGATGGCGTAGGCGGTGATCATTTCGCGCGGAATCAAATCCATGCCGATGCTGAAATGCTCGAGCGAACGCTGGGTTTGCGCGCCCCACAGCTTGTCCGCAGGCACCTCGACCACGCCGAGGCTGTCACTCTCTTTTCGCGTGTCGGCCATAAAATCTCTCCTGGATTCAATACTTAGGTTACCGAAAGTCCAGGTCAATCGCTTCGGCGCCCGCCGCTTCGGGATAGCATGACACGTTTCCTCGAGAAATTCCTCGAACCAGCGTCAAATGTCTGGGGCGAACGGTATCTTGCGCTTGATCATGGCCGCGCGCGTGAGAATGATCTTGCCGTCGGTTTGGCCGGCGGCCGCGCGCGATCGAAAACATCGATCCTAAAGTCGGCGGTGCCGAGGCAGGCTTGGGTGGGGACGGAGGAGCCTCTACGATAAGACCTCGCTTCCCGAAGAACCCAGATGAGGGCTGAAGCATGCTGCGAGCGTTCAAGCTGTACACCGGACCCGACGATGCGTCGCATGTGCTCCAGGGCACGATCGATGAAAAAGATCGCACCGACGTGGTTGCCATCCATTTCAAGGAGACGCCGGCGCATTCCTCGTACGATTGGCACAATGACCCGGAGCCGCAATATGTGATTACGCTGTCGGGAACACTCGAGTTCACCACCCGCGACGGCGAGACGTTCATCATGCGACCCGGCGACGTGCTGCTCGCCGTCGACCACATCGGCACGGGCCATAAGTGGCGTCTGATCGACGATCAGCCCTGGCGGCGCGCCTACGTGGTGCTCAAGCCGGGCGCGAAGGATTCCTTCGTGGCCAAGACCGGCGGCTGAGGTGCCGAGCAGGGCTTACTCAAACGCGTTGTTGGATTAAGATGGCAACATAAGTCTGGGCGACTACATCGACGACTGTCTTTTAAGGAGGAATCAATGGCTGCGCCGAAATCCGCTGCAAACGAAACCGAAATCTCCCGCGACCGCCTCGCGGAGCTGTTGAACGAAGACCTTTCCCGCGAATATCAGGCGATCATCTCATACGTGGTCTATTCCCAGGTGCTTACTGGCGCGGAGTACATGGACATCGCCGCCCAGCTCGAAATTCACGCCAAACAGGAACTCGATCACGCCCTGATCATCTCACGGCAGATCGACTATCTCGGCAAAATGCCGGTGGTCACGCCCAAACCCGTACGCACATCGAAAAAACCGAAAGATATGCTGCGGTATGACCTCGACAATGAAAATGAAACCATTCGCAATTACCGCGATCGCATCCGCCAATGCGAAGCGCTTGGAGAATACGCGATGGCGGAACAAATTCGCCAGATCCTCATGCAGGAGCAGGATCATCAAATCGATTTAGCCACTGCGCTGGGCATCGAGGTTCCAGACGTCAGCAGCGGCCCGAAACGACGCACGCTGAGTAAGCGTCGCTAACGGGCGTCCTGGCACCAGCGAAAGCAGTTCCAGCGCGCCTTCCGTCGCCGATCTGAATCATTGCCTGTCATGTCCGTGCGCGCGGGCCGGGCCTGCCGTTGCCCTAACGAGCGCGGCCGCGCCAACACGATCCTGCGTGACTGCGAAGGCGGTCGCAGCCGATCGCCCGCTTCGCCGCAACGAGCAAACCTTCAACTTGCCTTCAACCGCTTGAGGCTATCGAGATAATCCGCAATCCCGCGGTCCAGATCGTATTGCGGCGCGTAACCGAGCTCGGCGCGAGCGCGCGAAATATCGTAGACGCTGGAAGCGGGATAGGCCATGCCGAGGAAATTCAGCCCGGGTCCGATCTCGATGTCGGCGTGCGGCAGATACTTGCGGATGACGCGCGCGACATCGTTGAGCGTGACGCCAACGCCGGTGCCGATGTTGTAGACGCGGCTCTTGGGATTTTCCGCGGTGCAGGCGAGATAAATGCCGTGGGCCGAATCCTTGTTGTAGACGAAATCGTCTTTCTCGTCGCCGCCTTGCGCGAGGCGGAACGGCAGCCCATTGGCGGGATTCTCCACGATCTGGCTGGTCACACCCATTTTGCCGTGACGCGCGGTCTTGCCTGGCCCATAGGTGGTGGCGAAGCGCAACACCACCACGTCGACGCCCATATTGGCCTGGTAATAGAGACCGACCTGCTCCGCCATCAGCTTGGCGGAATCGTAGATGCGCTTGGGACTCTTCGGAAAATCCTCGGGCACCGGCTTGTAGGTCGGCGCGCCGTATTCGCCCAGCACCGGACCATAGACGCCCTTCGCGCTGGTATAGACCACGCGCGCGACGTCGAACGCGCGGGCGGCCTCGAGCACGTTCACCATTCCCATCACGTTGACCTGGACGCTGAGCGCAGGATTGGCCGCCGAGACCGCGCCCACGAACGCCGCGGCGTGAACGATATGCGTGACTCGATGGCGTTTGATGACGTCGAGCAGGCGCGGCATGTCGAGCACGTCCCCGAGCTCGATGTCGATCTCCTCGAGGATGTCGCGGATGAGCCATTCGTCGCGATGACGGGCAAAGATGATAGGGCGATGTCCTTCGTGGACGAACCTGCGGCTCGCTTCCGCGCCAATCACGCCCATCCCGCCGGTGATCAGGACTTTCATGCCTGCTCCTGACGATGCGTCGACCTCAGAGCGGGCCGCGTTCGCCGTCAGCGCGCGTTCGCCGCCCCGGTGATGGGATGACCGATCCCCAACGGCACCGCGTCGATCAGCACGAAGGCGACGCGGGCGCGCCGGTTGCTGCGATTGGCCCAGGCGTGGTTGGTGCCGCGCTGGACCATCACGTCGCCGGCCTTCATCTTCACCGTCGAATCGTCCATGTCCATCTCGATCTCGCCCTCGAGCACGATGACGTAATCGATGGTCTCGGTGCGGTGCATGCGCGGCTGGTTGCCCGGCGGAAAGTCGATGACGGCGAACCGCGTCCCGTTCGCCGGCGGGGCAGTGCCGATGATGCGCGCGCCCAAATCCTCGATCTCCTCACCGACCGCGACGTCGGCCGGCGTGCAGTCGGTGGACCAGATCAGCGTCGAGACCGTGCCCGGGCTCGGATACTTGGCATTAGTGGCAGGGCCTTGCATGAGCACCCTGGCGACGTTGTTGGCATCGTGGCCGGTCACGAAACGGCGAATGGGCGGATATTGTTCGGACATGATCGTTTCCCAATAGTCAATCAAGCTTCGCCCCGACCGCCTTGATCAGTGCGCCCCAGTGCGCCAAATCGTCCTCGATGAGCGTGGAAAATTGCGCGGGCGTGAGATCGACGCGCTCGAAGCTGTTCACGCGGAAGAACTCGCGCGATTGCGGCAAGTCCAAAACCTTGACGACGTCGGCGTGGATCTTCGCCACCAGATCCGGGGCCATATTCGCGGGCCCGA
>DASTZI010000097.1:0-12189 GCA_035764385.1 Vicinamibacterales bacterium | reverse complement strand
GCCCCAGCGGCCTCTGGCCCGCCACAAGCGCCGTTGCGAATCGCCGACGGCATCTGGCAGCTCACGCCGAACGTCGAAGGCAGCATTCTCGTCGAGTTCAAGGATTACGTGGTGATGGTCGAAGCGCCGATCAGCGACGCTGTGTCAGCAGCCTCGATGGAGGCGGCGAAGCGGCTCACCCCCGGCAAGCCAATCAAGTACGTGATCAATACGCATCACCACGCGGATCATTCCGGCGGCCTGCGCGCGTACGTCGCCGAAGGGATCCCCATCATCACGCACGAGTCGCACCGGAAGTACTACGAGGAACAGATCTTCAAGAACCCGCACTCACTCAATCCCGATCGTCTCGCGCGAATGCCGCGGGCGCCGATGATCGAAACGATGAAGGACAAGCGCGTGCTAACCGACGGGAACATGGTGCTGGAGATCCACCTGATGAAGGAACAGCTGCACACCGAAGGGCTGCTGATGGTGTACGTGCCGAAGGAGAGGATGCTGATCCAGGCGGACGCGTATATCCCGCGGCCCGGTGCGCCGCCGTTGCCGGCACCGAGCCCGCACACCATCAACCTGGTGGACAACGTTTCGCGCCTGAAGCTGAACGTCGATCGCGTTTTCCACATTCACGGCGGCAGCAGCCCGTATGCCGAGGTGCTCGCCGCGGCGGGACGGTCGAACGCGACGCACTGACCCCGTTCGCGTTTAGAATTCACCCGCGGGCCGACCCGCCAACCATACCGAGAGGGCGCCATGAAGAGGATTCTTGCAGTCATCGCGGCGGTCACGTTTCTTTCCCTCCATGCGGCCGCGCAGAACACGCCTGATGCAGGCGCGCTGATTAGCGACGCGACAAAGGCCATGGGGACGGCGGGCCTGCGCTCGTTGCAGTACACGGGCACCGGCTCGACGAATCCGACCGGGCAGGCGTATACGACCGGCGGCGCATGGCCGCGCTACACGGTGACGAAATACACGATGTCGATCGATTACTCGATTCCTGCAATGCGGCAGGAACTCGTGCGCATCGACGATGCGAAAGTGCCGCGCGGTGGCGGTGCCGGTGGCTACAATCCACAGACATTCCAGGGCGGCATCCGTCCGATTCCTGGCGACATCATTCAGAACAACACGATTAACGGACGTGCGCAGGCTGGCGCCATCGCGTTCTGGCTGACACCGCATGGATTCCTGAAGGGCGCGGCGGCGAACGCGGCGAGCGCGAAAGCCTCAACGGTAAAAGGCAAGCGGACGATCACGTTCAAAGCGTTCGACAAGTTTCCGATCACCGCGACGCTCGACAACCGGAATCTGATCGAACACGTCGAGGCGCTCGTCGATATTGCCTTCACGGGCGACACCGTGCTCGACGGCATCTACTCCGACTATCGCAATCTCGACGGCGTTCAGGTCCCGATGCACCTCGTCATGCGCGAGGGCGGCTGGCCGACGCTGGAAATCAACGTGGCGCAGGCGCGTCCGAATTCACAGGAAGCGATCGACATCGTGGCGCGCGCGACGTCGGCGGCGCCTGGCGGCCCGCCAGCCGCTGCCGGCGCGCCTCCACAGCCCGTCAAGCTTGCCGACGGCGTCTGGCAGCTCAATCCGACCGGTGAAGGAAGCATTCTCGTCGAGTTCAAGGACTACATCGTGATGGTCGAAGGACCGGGCGGCGACGCGGTCACGATGGCGTCGATCGATCAGGCCAAGCGGCTCGCGCCGAACAAGCCGATCAAGTACGTCGTCAACTCGCATCATCATGCGGATCACGCGGGCGGGATACGCGCGTACGTCGCGGAAGGCATTCCCATCATCACCCATGAGTCGCACCGGAAGTACTACGAGGAGCAGATCTTCAAGAACCCGCACTCGCTCAATCCCGATCGGCTCGCGCGGATGCCGCGGCCAGCAATGCTGGAGACGATGAAGGACAAGCGTGTGATCACCGACGGCAACATGAGCCTCGAGATCTACCTGATGCGCGATCAGCCGCACGCCGAAGGATTGCTGATGATGTACGTGCCGACGGCCAAGCTGCTGATGCAGGCGGACGCCTACATCCCACGCCCGGGCGCGCCGCCGCTGCCGATGCCGAGCCCGTACACGACGAATCTGGTGGACAACATCACACGGCTGAAGCTGAGCGTCGACCGGGTCGTGCAGATTCACGGCGGCACCACCCCGTACAGCGAGGTGCTCGCCGCCGCGGGTCGTCGGCAGGTATCGACGAACTGAGAAAATGCCCAAAGCTCAATGCGCGATGCTCAACGCTCAATGTTGGGGATCGGGCATTGAGCATTCCGCTTGAGTCGTCGCGTTCGATCATCTGCACAGCTCCGTGAGTGGCGCGGCAGTCAGGCTTCGAACTTGTTTCTTCGTGCACGTTGACAGGCCGGCGCGCCCGGCGATGCTCAGGCGCGCATGTTGAGAACGGATGCAGCGAGGAGGACGAGACGCAGAGATGATGCGGCGGCCGGCTGAAGCGCGACGTGTTTATCGGACGGGTGAGGCCTGCTATCGGCGCGGCGCGAGAGTCTGAACGATGAGGGCGCGCAGCAGGCGACGCGTCGCAGGATCCTGGACACTCTCGAGCTTCTCGGCGAATTCGGAAATGCTGTTCTGGCGATCGAGTTCGAGTTCCCGCCTGGCCTGCAGAACGCGCTGCTCAAGAACCACAGCGCGCTGTTCAGCTTCTGCGGCGCGCTGTTCGAGCATCGCCGCCAGTTGCTGCTGCGTTTCGGCGGCGCGCTCGCGGTTCGCGATAACCGTCACAAACGGGCCGGCAAGCTTGTGAAACAAAGGCCTCACATCCACTGGTGTGCCCTACCGATTGCTACTTTGACGCTATCGCCGGCGATTCGCAAGGTCGCAAAGTCTCCTTGAGGGTATGCGTTGCAAGCCGAGGATGCGGAACTGTCCACACCGGCCACGGCATGATACCTCCGGCCCTGACGGCCGGATGCGAAGGGATCGTTACCCGAAGGGCCGAGACGAAGATTCGGTAAGCGTATCCCCGCTTTCGTGGGAGTACCGCGTGAGTGACAAGAACCGGTCCGGAAATACGGCGGCCAATTGGCTTCGGGGAACGCCTGGATCCAGGGGAACGGCCACGGGACCAGCCGCGTTCTTCAAACCCACACGGCCGCGTCGGCGATTAGCTGTGAGGGGAACGATGTATTGATGGTTGTGCCTAGACGCCAGCGGCGAAGCGCGTGCGGGCGGCGGCGACGATTTGGCCGTACTTCGCCTGCATCAACTGCCACTCCGTTTCGAGCAGCGATAGGCGTGCATCGTTGAGCTCGGTCGCGGTGATGACGCCGTTCTCATAGGACACTTCCGCGATCGTCAGCCCTTCGCGCGCCATTTCCACCGCTTTCTGCTCGGTCGCAACGATCTCGCGCGAAGCATCGAGCTCTCGGGATGCCGACGCGACGTCGAGCCGCGCGTTGTCGAGGGCGGCATTCATCGCGTGCTCGGCCTGCCTGACTTGCGCGGTCGCAGCGCCGCGCTTGGCGGCGACGGTCGGCGCATTGAAGAGCGGAACGGTGAAGTTCAAGCCGAACTGATAGCTGCGGTTGGAGCCCTGGAGCAGCGAGGAGAGTCCGTCTTCCTGATATTGATAATTGCCGCTGAACGCCACGATTGGCTTCATCTGCGCATTGGCAAGAGAGACGAGGCGCTGCGCGGCTTCACGCTGCTGGCCGAGTGAACGGATGTCGGCGCGCGACCCGAGCGCCGTCTCGATGACGGCTGCCGACGGCACGTTTGGTATCTCGTCGAGCGATCCGGCGAGCTGCAGTGGCTCGCCCTGCGGCAGCGAGAGCACCGTGCGAAGCCGCTGATACGCAACATCCGTCTCGCTGCGGGCGCGAATGAGCTTCGCCTTCGCGTTCGACAGCTCGACCTCGGCGCGAAGCACGTCGAGACGTGCCGCGGAGCCTGCATCGAATCGCGCCTGTGCCAGCTCCAGATGTTTCTGGGCGATGGTCACGCCTTCTTCGTTGACGCGGACGCCCTGCTCGTTCATCAGCGCCGCATAGAACGATTCATACACCTGCAGGATCAGCCCCTGCCGCGAACGCTCGACATCCAGCCGGCTCGCCTCTTCTCCCGCCGCCTGCGCGGCGTAGGCGTTCGACAGCCTGCCACCGGTGTACACCGGTTGCGAGATGTCGAACCGCATGACGTTCTCGCGCGTCAGGTTGGCGCGGAACGTCTGCTCGTTCGGCCCGAACACGCCCGCGGGAATCTTCAGCAGCGGTGAAGCTTGCGTCGGTGTGTAAAGGAAATTGAGGTTGAGCGACGGGAGGAAGGCTGCCTTGGCTTCGGATACGTGCGCCTGGTTTTCGCGAAGCCGTTCCTCGTTGACCTTCAACGATTCGTTGCGATCGACGGCGAGCTGCACGGCGCGATCGATCGTCACGGTGCGCGCCTGCGTGGCCGAAGCTGTCGCCGGCGTCTGGGCCTGGGGCGCCGAAGCCGAAGGCGGCCCGGCGAAGACACGCGCCACGCTGAGGAACGCGCCAATCAGCCCGAGCACGACAAGAATCCCGGTGACACGCGCCGCCGCCTTGGCCCACGCTGGCGCCGGCGCTTCGCGAAATGCCCTCACTCGCGCGAGCCCGCGCTCGAGCAGCAGATACGACACGGGGACGACGACGAGCGTGAGCAGCGTCGACGTCAACAGCCCGCCAATTGTCGCGATCGAGATCGGTGCCCGGAATTCGCTGCCGTCACCGTTGCCGAATGCCGACGGCATCATCCCGAGAATCATCGCGATCGTCGTCATGATGATCGGGCGGAGCCGCACAGGGCCGGCCTTTAGCAGCGCATCCTTGACCGGCAGTCCCTCACGCCGGAGCTGGTTCGTGTAATCCACCAGCAGGATGGCATTCTTCGTCACGAGGCCCATCAGCATGACCACGCCGATCATCGCCGGCATGCCGATGTTCTTCCCGGTCGCCAGCAGCAACAGCAGCGCGCCGACGATGGCGAGCGGCAGCGACAGCATGATGAGGAACGGCTCGATGAACGACTCGAATTGCGACGCGAGCACGATGTAGATGAAGGCGACCGCGAGAATCATCGCGAGGCCGAGCGCCGCCGCCGATTCCTGCATCAGCTCGACGTCGCCGGCGAAGCCCCACTCGAAGTTCGGCGGCATCTGAACCGTGGCCATCGCGTTCTCGATCCCCTTGGTCACGTCGCCGAGGGCGTAGCCGTTCGCGATGTCAACGCCGATCTTCGCCTGGCGCCGCCGCTGCTCGCGATCGATGTTGCTCGGCCCGACCGCAGGCGCGAAGCGCGCGACTTCGCCCGCACGCACCGCGGAACCAGTCGGTGAGTACAGCGGTGTCCGCAGAATGGCGGTGGGGTCGTTGCGGTATTCCGGCGCGAGGCGGACACGGATGTCGTACTCGCGGTCGCCATCCCGGAGTTTGGTCGGGACGATCCCTTCCACCATTCCGCGTAGTTGAGTCCCGATGCTGCCGACGCTGAAGCCAAGATCCGCTGCCAGCGATCGATCCACCTGCGCCACGACTTCAGGCTGACCGCTTTCGAGATTCGTGCTGATATCAACGGCGCCGGGCACCTGCCGAACCTTCGCCTGAATCTCGTTGCTGATCCGCTGCAGTTCGCCGAGATCGTCGCCGCGGACGAACACGTTGATCGGCGGTTCGTACGGGGCACCCTGCATGAATTCGGGGTCGGCAACTTTCCCGTCCACAAACGGCATCGTCGCGAGCTTCGCGCGCACCTCGTTCTTGATCGCCGCCAGGCCACGGGTCCGCTCGTTCTTCTTGGTCGTGCGGACGCGGACGGTCGACGAGCGCACCTGACCGTTGACGCCGACCGTGCTGAACACCTGGCGAACTTCGGGAATCGTCCGGATGTCCTGCTCGATCTTCGCAACCGCCGCGACGCTTTCGTCGAACGAGGTCCCGGGCGGCAGATCGACGATCACCTGGAACTCGCCCCGATCCTCGACCGGAACAAATTCAGTTCCCATGAACGCCGCCGAACCGAGACTCGCGAGGAACACCACGCCGGCGGCCGCCAACGTTTTCCACGGATGCGCCAGCGCCCACGCGAGCACGCGGTGGTACCTGCGATCGAGGGCATCGTAGGCGCGCCCCCAACGTTCGAAGAGCCGCCCCGCACGGGTACGCGTACGTTCCTCAGGTGGGATGTAACGGACGAAGCGAGACGACAGCATCGGGTCGAGCGTGAAGGCCACGAGCAGTGACATGGCCACCGCGAAGGCAATCGTCAACGCGAACGATTTGAAAAACTGACCGACGATCCCGGTCATGAAGCCGACCGGGAGGAACACCGCGAGGATCGTGAAGGTCGTCGCCATGACCGCGGGGCCGATTTCGGCCGTGCCGCGGTGGGCGGCCGTCATCGGATCCGCGCCGTGTTCCATGTGCCGGTAGATGTTTTCGCGGACCACCACCGCATCGTCGATGAGGATGCCGATGACCAGCGACAGACCCATCAGGGTCATCATGTTGAAGGTGAAGCCGGCCATCCACATGAAGAAGAACGTTGCGATGACCGAGGTCGGCAGCGCGAGCGCGCTGATCAGCGTCGACCGCCAGTCGCGCATGAAGAGGAAGATCACGATCACGGCCATGATGCCGCCGAAGATGATCCCCTCGCGCACCTGCGCGATGTTGTCCTTGATGAAATCGGCGTCGTCATGCACCTGCCGAATCTGGAGATCCGGGAAGTTGGGGGCGACGCGCGCGAGGAGCGCGCGGACACGTTCTGAAATCGCCGCGGTGTTGGCACCGCTCTGCTTCTTGATCGAGAACGACACGGCATCGACACCGTTCAGGCGTGTCGTCGACGTCCGCTCCTCGTAGCCGTCGACGACGCGGCCGACGTCGCGGAGGCGAACGGTCGACCCTGCTTCGGACCGCAGAATGACGTTCTCGATTTCGGCGACCGACTGGAACTCGCCTTTCGTGCGAAGCGACAGCGTCTGGCCCTGGCGGGTCATCCGGCCCCCCGGCACGTCAAGATTGTCCGCGGCGAGCTTGTCCGCCACCACGCTGACCGGCAGACCGAGCGCTTCGAGGCGTCCCGGATCGAGATCGACCTGTACTTCGCGGACGTCGCCACCGTTGACCTCCACGGCCGCGACGCCGTCGATTTGCTCGATGAGCGGCTTGAGGTCGTCCTCGATCTGACGGCGCGTCACCTCCGACGGCTGATTCGATCCCACCGCGAAGGTCATGATGGGAAGCCCCGCCACGTCGAAGCGCACGATCGTCGGATCCTCGATGTCTTTCGGCAGCCGGCCCCGAATCGCGGCAACCTTTTCACGAACTTCCGCTGCCGCGTTCTGCGCGTCCACTTCGAGACGCAGCTCGACGCCAACGGTCGAGAGTGAGTCGGTCGATCGCGACTGCACGCGCTTGACGCCATTGATTCCGGCAACCGCGTCCTCAATCGGCTTGGTGACGAGCGTTTCGACTTCTTCCGGCGACGCGCCTGGGTAGACCACCGTCACGTTCACGAACGGGAAGCTGACGTCCGGGAACAAATCGATGCCGAGGCGCGACATCGAGACGACGCCGAGCACCATGAAACTGACGATGAACATCGTCGCGAGGACGGGACGACGGATGGAAATATCGGAAATCCACATAGTTAGCGCTTCACAAAAACCGGATTGACCTTGGTGCCCGTCGCGACATCACGCCGCGCGTCGGCGATGATGACGTCGCCGCTCTTCAGGCCGTTTGAAATCTCGACTTGCGACCCGTTTGAAAGGCCCTCGGTGACGGCCACTTCGTGGACGGCGCCGGCATCGACTTTGAGGGCGACGCGTCGGCCGCCGCGCGTGGTGATCGCATCGCGCGGGACGGCGACCGCAGCGGACACGTGCTCGGTCGGAATGGTCGCGGTGGCGTACATGCCGGCCAGCAGCGAGCCGGGATTGGTCGTGCGAACCTCGATGGTGAAGTGACGGTTGCGCGGATCCACTTCCGGCGCGATCGCGGCCAGGCGACCCTGGAAGACTTCGCCTGGTCGTGCCTGCACGGCGATTCGCGCGGGCATGCCCGTCCGCAGGCGGCCGGCTTCGAGTTCAGAGACGCCTGCTTCGAGCTTCAGCGATCGCAAATCCGCCACGGCGACCACCGGCTTGTCGCCGGGACCGACGAGACTGCCGGCGTCGTAGTTGCGCTCCACGATGACGCCGTCGATCGGTGACGCGAGCGTGGTATCGCGCTGGGTCTCGCGAGCGCGCCGTAGCGCGGCTTCGGCCTGCGCGACGTTGGCCTTCGCGAGGTCGCGTTGTGCCGTCGCCGCGCGGCGGCTCGTCTGCGTTTCATCGAGCCGCTGTCGCGGAATGGCGCCCGCTTCCAACAGTCGTTCCGAGCGTTCGTGCTCGACCACTGCATTGGCGAGGGTCGCTTCCGCGGATTCGACCGCCGCGTGCGCGACGTTGACTGCCGCGGCAGCCGCGTCCACCTGCGCATCGATCTCGCGCCGATCCATGACGGCGACGGTCTGGCCCGCGCGGACGCGGTCGCCAATCTGGACCGCCACACGCGACACCGTGCCGGGCAACTTCGCGAGGATCGCGACACGCGTCTGCGGTACGAGGTTGCCGGAGATCTGCAGCGTCGATTCGAGGTCCGTCATGCCGACGGTCAACGCGGGAACGTCGACCCGATGCTCGGCGACCGCGGGTGTGCTGGCGGCAGCGGCCGGTTCCGCGCTGTTGCAGCCTGACAGCGTCAGCGCGAGCCCACTGACGGGGATGAGAACGGTAATGGAACGACTGAGGCGGTTACGCATGGTTCTGTCTCTCACGCACAGCCACGGGTTCGCTCATGAGCGCGCAGTCCGCGGCGACAAAGGTGGTTCCCAGGTTGGTAGTGAAGCCGGCGAGAAGCGATTCGAGGACGTCGTGCGCCAGCGCATCGGCGTCTTCGCCCGGCGCCAGTCGCTGCGCCAGGCCGATCGTTGCGGCGCCGAGTACGCCCGCCCAGAGCACGTGCAGCGCGGCGGCGGGATCGAGCTTTCGCGAGAACTGCCCGCGATCCATGCACGCCTGAACGTCTGCGGTCGCGCGCGCTGTGATCGTCTGAAAGAATTCGAACCGCTCGAAGTCCTGACTGAGGCTCGGCACCGAACGGTCGAGAAACATCAGGGCGAAGTACTCGGGATTGCTCTTCGAGAACTGATAGAAGGCCCAGAGGCCGCGGCGGAGTCGCTCGAGGGGATCCTCGACGCCCGCCACGACCGCGGAGACGCCGTCGGCGAGGATGCGGAACCCCTCAGCGGCCAGAGCAAAGAAGATGTCGTCTTTGCGCGGGAAGTAGCTGTAGATGGCGGCGGGGCTGTATTCGATGCGGTCAGCGATCTTCCGCATCGAGACCTGCTGATAACCCTCGGCGATGAACAGTTCGCGAGCCGCGTCCAGGATTCCTTGTCGAATCCGGTGACGGTCGCGCTCGTGACGTTCCTTTGTGCCCATCGGCCCAACTCTCCTGAACCCCGATTATAAGTTGAACACCGTTCACTTTCTAAATAGCGTTCAACACCAGCGCAAGCGCCTTTATTCCCGAGTCCCAGCGAAGGGGAGCTTCCCGAATCCAGCCGGGGGGACGGCTGGACTCGGGACCGGGGTCTGGGGGAGCCGTGTTCCGGGGTCGGGGAGCCTGTAATTAGGAACGCGCCGTTTCAGGGAAAACCCCGCAACGGGCCGTGAGAGTTTTTGCGCCTCGGTTCCGCCTCTCCATCAAGGGGAGGCGGAGATGCGACACTCTCGGCTGGGCGGGTCCTGCCTGGTGCCATTGCTTGTTCTGGTTGGCCCTTTGCGCGCGGTTGCACAGGACACTCACATCCGCACCGATGATGCTGGGATACGCGCCCTCATCGCCGAGGGCAGCGCCCGTTCGCCCACGTTCAACCATCTCATAGATGCGGTGGATGCGACCGACGGCATCGTCTACTTACTACGTGGGTCCTGCCATGCTCGTGTACGAGCTTGCCTCTTGATACACATGACCTACGCGGGTGATCACCGCGTCCTGCGACTCGTCATCGAACAACAGAAAGCCGACTCGGCACTGTTGCCAACGATCGCGCATGAACTCACGCACGCGCACGAAGTGCTCGGCGACCGGACCGTGCGGTCGACGAGGGACATGTTCGCACTCTACGTGCGGATCGGAATCGATGGGCCTCAATCGTCGATGCAGCGTCGCAACCCGGCAGCATTCGAGACTCAGAGCGCGATCGACACGGGCCAACGCGTGCGCGAGGAACTCGCGCACGTCGCTCGATGAACGTCTCGTCGATACCTTGCGTCTCTCTCCACTGTCGTAACCCGTTGGACTAGCATACGCACTCGTCACAATGGGATCCCGTGCGCTGGCAAAGGGAGTCGTGGCGTGGACAACTCAGAGTATTGGCGTCGGATTGAAGAAGTCTTTCACGCTGCCCTCAGTCGGCAGACACCCGAGCGAGCGGCGTTTATCCTGTCGGCCTGCGGTGGCGATGATGCGCTAAGAGACAAGGTTCTTGAACTGCTGACTCATGCAGAAGACGAAACGATTCTTCGCGCAGAGTTCCTGCAGCTCCGATCACTCTTCATGGTTCCCCGTTTGACCATCGGGACCCGTCTTGGCCGATACGAAATAGTGGCCCACATCGGCGAAGGCGGGATGGGCGAGGTGTACGAAGCGCGCGATTTGCGACTCGAAAGAACGGTCGCGATCAAAGTCTTGCGTCCCTGGCTATCCACGCACCCCCAATTCCGCGAGCGGTTGGAGCGCGAGGCAAAAGCCATCTCGTTGTTGAGTCATCCACACATCTGCACACTGCACGATATTGGTCACGATGAAGCGATCGATTATCTGGTTATGGAATACATGGCCGGAGAGACGCTTGCCGATCGTCTCGCGGAGAACAGTAAGGGTATCGGTCTCGAGGAGTCCGTTTACTACGCCATCCGGTTGGCCGACGCACTCGACTGTGCGCATCGACGGGGCATCATTCATCGCGATTTGAAGCCCGCGAATATCTTTCTCGCGACGAGCAGAGGCTCGAGCGATACACCGGTTCCGAAACTGCTCGACTTTGGGCTTGCGACGACAAGTGGGTCAGTTGGGCAACATGTTGAACGAACCGACGATGGAGACGGTTCGCGACGTGTGGGTTCTCCAAAACTCGTACTCGGCACGTTTCGATACATGGCTCCAGAACAACGTGACGGCGCTGAAGCCAGCATTCAAGGGGACACCTTCTCGCTAGGCGTCGTCCTGTGTGAGATGGTCACGGGGAAATTCGAACAGATCGACGAAGTCGATCTTTCGCCGGTTCCCGGTCCATTAGTCACGATCGTTGCCAAGTGTCTAGCGCGGAATCCAGAGGACCGATGGTCATCCATGGGCGATCTTCGTGATGCACTGGCTCAAAGCATTTCGAACGCTCTGCCGAGTGTTGCGATTCATCAACCCACACGGCCTTCGGTACATCCCAGGGCGTATCGGGATCTGAGCTCCAGGCCAATCGACGTTGCGGTTTTGCCGACCGGCGAGTTGCTCGTGTTGGCCGACAATACTTCCGGGGGGCTGGCTCTCGAGGCCTACGATTCCAATCTCGACCTCCTATGGAACCGTGACCTCGGCATAGACCGCTACGGCGGGCTAGTCATCGATTCAAACGGACGTGCGTGGCTGGTCGATCGTACGGGTGCCTCCGCTTACGATCGATACGGAACTGTCACATGTCGCACCGCGGTGCCTCTGCCTACCAACATGGAAGTCGCTGCGCTGACATTCGCCGGTGACGATCTCGTTTTCGCTTGCCAATGTGCAACGGTGGAGAACGCATTCTTATTGACGCGCGATCTCGATCTACTCCAAAGTTTGGCGACTACTGGGCTTGGGCCTGGATGGATGGTGCGCCTTACTCGTGACAGCGACGTATGTTGGACCTGCGTGATACCGAATGATGGGTTCGAGGTGGAGAGCTGGTCGTGCGCATATTTCGCGCCGGGCAAGCTGCTCTCTTCGGAAGACTGTGTATTTGCGGTCTATCGGAATTTTCAAGATCAGGGGTTTGGAGTCGGGCACATCGTATCGATACACGACGGCACGCTCCGTTACACGACTCACCTTGGCCCGATTGATGATGTTGCGGTAGCTGACGGAGCTTTCGTCG
>DASTZI010000096.1:0-4918 GCA_035764385.1 Vicinamibacterales bacterium | reverse complement strand
GTCACGACTGGCGACGTTACGCTGCACACGTTGCGACACACGGCACTCAGCCGAATGATCGCGAGCGGGTACGACGACTACACCGTGATGGAGATCAGCGGGCACTCCTCGACGCGCATGCTCGCGCGGTACACCCATCCTCGCGAAGGACGGAAGGTTGCGGCCCTCGACTTGCCGGCCGCGGTCACAAACTGGTCACAAACGGAAAACGGCGATCGCTCGACTGCCGAAGAAATCGCTGAATTGCTGAAGAAAAATGGTGGACGGCAGGAGGCTCGAACTCCCGACCTCTGCGTTGCGAACGCAGCGCTCTCCCAGCTGAGCTAGCCGCCCGTTTCGGACAAGAATGTGAGGGCCACGCACGAACACACAGGCGTGTCGCCGTCGCGCGGGACGAATTCGAAGTCTAACACGCAGATATACTGAGCGCTACGTCTCGCCTCGATGCCCACAATCAAAAAAATTGGTGTCCTGACCGGCGGCGGTGACGCTCCCGGTCTCAATGCAGTGATCCGCGCGGTCGTGAAGACTGCGACCAACGCCGGCGCGACTGTCATCGGACTCGAGGACAGCTTCGACGGTCTGATCTACCCAGACAAAGCACGCGTGCTGACGCCGAAGGACGTGACGGGCATCCTGAGGCTCGGTGGAACGATCCTCGGAACCGTGAACCGCGGCAATCCGTTCGCCGAGCCGATCGTGACGCCGCACGGCACGTTCGATTACGGCGATCGCGTCGTGGAAATGTTCCAGGAGATGGAGCTCGACGGACTCATCTGCATCGGCGGTGATGGGACGCTCGCCATTGCGTACGAGTTGTACAAAAAGGGAATCCCGCTCGTCGGCGTCCCGAAAACGATCGACAACGACATCTACGGCACGACGAGCTGTTTCGGCTTCGACACGGCGGTCGGCTTCGCGACCGATGCGATTGATCGCCTGCATACCACGGCCGAAGCGCATCGCCGCATCATGGTGGTCGAGGTGATGGGGCGGTACGCCGGGTGGATTGCGCTGCACGGGGGAGTTGCCGGAGGCGCGGATGTGATCCTCATCCCGGAGATTCCCTACCATTTCGACAAAGTCGTCGCGTGCCTGCGTCAGCGCGACGAGCGCGGCGCCCGCTTCAGCATCGTCGTCGTCGCCGAAGGGGCCCGCCCGACCGACGGGTCGCTGTCCGTCATCGAGGAAGCCCACGGCGGCCATGCCGAGCGGCTCGGCGGCGCGGCGAAATTCTGCGGCGACGAGCTGGCACGGTTAACGGGGAAGGAAACGCGGCATGTCGTGCTCGGCCATCTACAGCGGGGCGGCGCACCGACCGCGTTCGACCGGACGCTGGCGACTCGATTCGGAGGAAAAGCGGTGGAGCTGGTGTTACGGGGTCAATTCGGAAAGATGGTGGCCAACCACCCGCCCGAGCTCGTGCCGGTACCGCTCGGCGAAGTGGTCGGTCGCACCAAGCTCGTGCCGCTCGATTACGACCTGCTGCAGACCGCGAGGATGATGGGGATCTCGTTTGGTGATTAGCGATCCACTAATGCACTAACAGGTCCTGGTCCTTCTTCTTCTGCAGTTCGTCGATCAGCTTCACGTGCTCGTCGGTCATCTTCTGCACGTGGTCGAGACCCTTCCGCTCGTCGTCTTCTGAGATCTTGTGGTCCTTGAGGAGCTTCTTCAGCCGTTCGTTCGCATCGCGGCGCACATTGCGGACGACGTTCCGCGCTTCCTCGGCCTGTTTATGGACGTGCCGTGACAGCTCTTTGCGGCGCTCGTCGGTCAGCGGCGGAATGGGTATGCGAATGACCTTGCCGTCGTTCGAGGGGTTGAGGCCCAGGTCCGACGAGCGAATCGCCTTCTCGATTTCCTTCATCGTGGAGGGATCGAACGGCTGCGCGACGATCAATGCCGGCTCCGGCACCGACAGCGTGGCCACCTGGTTGATCGGCATCCGCGATCCGTAGGCCTCGACCTGCACGCTGTCGAGCAGGCTGACGGTGGCTCGCCCGGTGCGCACCGACGCCATTTCCCGCCGCACACGATCGATGGCCGCGTCCATACGCGTCTTCACTTCGCCAAACATGCTTTTCAGATCGTTGAAATCCATATCAGCTGGTTGGTGGTTAGTGTTGGTGGTTAGCGTCGACCGTCAGCGCTGGTGACTCTGCGGCGCATTTTCCCGACCGCGATCCACCCGCACCAACATCACGACACCGTCGTTCCAATCGCTTCGCCCATCACCACCCGGCGAACGTTGCCGGGCTCACGAAGGTTGAACACCACAATCGGGAGCTTGTTATCCATGCAGAGGGAGATGGCCGTTGCGTCCATCACCTTGAGCTGCCGTTCGAGCACTTGCAGGTAGGAAATTGTAGGGTATTTCGTCGCCAAAGGATCCAGCATCGGGTCGGCCGTATAGATACCGTCCACTTTGGTCCCTTTCAGGATCACCTCGGCTTTGATTTCCATGGCACGGAGGGCAGCGGCGGTATCGGTGGTGAAATACGGGTTGCCTGTGCCGGCAGCGAAGATGACCACACGTCCCTTCTCAAGATGCCGGATCGCGCGGCGGCGGATAAAGGGCTCGGCCACCGCGCGCATTTCGATGGCGGTGATGACGCGCGTCGGCAGAGCGAGCTGCTCGAGCGCATCCTGCAGCGCAAGCGCGTTGATGACCGTCGCGAGCATGCCCATGTAGTCGGCCGTCGCTCGATCCATACCGCGCGCGCTGGCGGCAAGTCCCCGAAAAATATTCCCGCCTCCGATGACGATCGCCGTTTCGACGCCCACTGAGTGGATGTCGCCGACGTCCTGCGCAATCTGCGTCGCGACAGCGGGGGCGACCCCGAACTGCTGGTCGCCCATCAGGGCTTCACCGGAAAGCTTGAGCAGGACCCGCTTGTAGAACGGGGACGGGACGGAGGACACGAAGCGGAATTATATCGGCAGCGGGCTGCTGTCTCCCGGCTCCCGGCCTGAAGTCGGGAGTCGGGAGCCGGAAGGCCTAGTCGGTGTCACCCACTCTGAAGCGAACGAATCGCTTCAGCTGAATGTTTTCGCCGGTCTTGGCTGTGGCCTGTGTGATCAGTTGCCCAATGGTGACGTTGCCGTCGCGGATCGACGGCTGGTCGACCAGCACGAACTGCGAGTAGAAGTTCCCCAGTTTCCCCTCGATGATCTTGTCGAGCACGTGGGCCGGCTTTCCGGTGTTCTCCATCTGCGCACGGTAGATCGCCTTTTCCTTCTCGATCGCTTCGGCCGGTACCTCCTCGCGACGGACCCACTTGGGATCGGCGGCCGCAATGTGCATCGCGACCTCCTTGGCGAGATTCTGGAAGTCCTCGGTCCGCGCGACGAAGTCGGTTTCGCAGTTCACTTCCACGAGGACGCCAATCTTGCCGCCCAGGTGAATGTAGCTGGTGATCAGGCCCTGTGCGGTCGCACGTCCGGCGCGCTTGGCGGCCTGCGCGAGGCCGCGTTTCCGGAGGATGGTGATCGCCTCTTCCATGTCGCCGTTCGCCTCGGCGAGCGCGGCCTTGCACTCCATCATGCCGGCGCCCGTCTTCTCGCGAAGCTGCTTGACCTGATCTGCCGTAATCGTTGTCGTCGTCATTTCGGTTCTCCACTGGTCCACCTGAAGGCGGACCCCACCGATGGGTCGGTGGAGGGCCGGCTTCAGCCGGCCCGTACACAAAAGCGCCGGCCATACTGCGGCCGGCGCGAATTCAATCTGCCGCGTCTAAGCGCCCGCGGCAGTGGGTGTCGGTTCGCGCCGTTGCGGGCGCACGGCCGTTCGCAACCGGGCCGCCGCGTCGGCCTGCGCGGCTTCTTCGGCGCGCGCGGCCTCTTCCTCGGCGATGCGTGACTCTCGCATCCCTCGTCCCGCGATCACGGCTTCGGCGATCTTCGAGGCGAACAATCGAATCGCGCGCAGCGCATCGTCGTTGCCGGGAATCACGAAGTCGACCTCGTCAGGATCACAGTTGGTGTCGACGATGCCGATCACCGGAATCTTCAGCTTGCGCGCCTCATCGACGGCGATCTTCTCTTTCTTCGTGTCGACGACGAAGATCGCATCGGGCAGACGCGACATCTGGCGAATGCCTTCGAGGTTCTTCAGCAGCTTCCGCTTTTCTTTCTCAGCGCGCGCGATTTCCTTCTTCGACAAGGAGTCGTAACGGCCGTCGGTGACCATCGCCTCCAGATCGCGAAGACGCCCGAGGCTGCGCTGAATTGTCGTGAAGTTTGTGAGCAGACCACCGAGCCACCGCTGGTTGACGAAATACATCGTACACCGCTGCGCCTCTTCGGCCATCACGTCCTGCGCCTGGCGCTTGGTGCCGACAAAGAGCACCGTCCGCCCGTCCGCGGCCAGGTTCGTCACAAACTCTTCGGCGTCGCGGAACTTCTTCACCGTCTTGTTCAGATCGATGATGTAGATACCGTTCCGCTCTCCGAAGATGTATTCCTTCATCTTCGGATTCCAGCGCTTCGTCTGGTGGCCGAAATGAACGCCGGCCTCCAGCAGATCCTTCATCGCAATCCCGGGCAAATTACCTCCCTTACCGTTTACTGAACTGGAAGCGCTTGCGCGCGCCAGCCATTCCGTACTTCTTGCGCTCCTTGACGCGTGAATCCGACGTCAGCAGCCCGTCCTTCTTCAACTGTTTGCGCAGCTCCGCGTTGTACTCGACCAGCGCCCGCGCCACCGCCAGCCGGACTGCGCCCGCCTGCCCGTTCACGCCGCCGCCGTCAACCGTGGCGAGAATGTCGAACTTCTCGGCGGTTTCAGTGAGCAGAAGCGGACGGCGCACGACCGTCCGCAGCATGTCGGTCGTGAAGTACTTGTCGAACTCTCGATGATTAACAGTAATGGTGCCCGTGCCGGGGCGGAGGAAAACGCGGGCGGTGGACGTTTTGC
>DASTZI010000095.1:0-5081 GCA_035764385.1 Vicinamibacterales bacterium | reverse complement strand
CGCCGATTTCGACGAGGACGACGTCAACGTCGCGCGCGGCCACGCGAATCGCATCCTTGATCTCATTGGTGATGTGCGGAATGACCTGCACGGTGCGCCCGAGGTAGTCGCCGCGTCGCTCTTTCTGGATGACCGAGAGATAGATCTTTCCGGTCGTCCAGGTGCTGTTGCGCGACGCGATCATGCTCGTGAAGCGTTCGTAGTGCCCGAGGTCCAAATCCGTTTCGGCCCCATCGTCGGTGACGTAGACCTCGCCATGCTGATAGGGGCTCATCGTGCCCGGGTCGACGTTGATGTACGGGTCGAACTTCTGCAGCGCCACCTTGTAACCGTGGTCTTCGAGGAGCCGTCCAATTGACGCGGCCGCCAGTCCTTTGCCCAGCGAAGAGACCACGCCGCCGGTCACGAAGATGTACTTCACGGGCCGTCCCTCAGGTCTATGTGTCATGCCGCCTCATGTGCGCGCGGGTTCCGCTATCGACTGCCGGCGAACGCGCTCGAGATCCTCAGGTGTGTCCACGCCAATGGAGTCGTACCGGGTTTCGACCGTCTGAATGCGATAGCCGTGCTCGAGCGCGCGCAACTGTTCGAGCGACTCGGTGCGCTCGAGCGGCGTCTGGGCGAGCGTGGCGAATTTCAGAAGGAAGGTCCTGCGATAGCCGTACAGACCTATGTGTTTGTAAACGGGATTCGGGATTCGGGATCCGGGATTCGACCGAAAGTGCGGAATAGCAGCACGCGAAAAGTAGAGCGCGCGGCCCGACCGGTCCTTCACCACTTTCACGACGTTCGGGTTGTCGTAATCGGATTGATCGGAGATGGCGACGCAAACCGTCGACATCTCGAGCATGGGATCGCTCATCAGCGGAGCGATCACGGCCTCAATCGTCTCCGCCTCAATCAGCGGCTCGTCGCCCTGAAGGTTCACCACGATTTCGCATGGGAGCCCGGCGGCCACTTCCGCGATGCGATCGGTGCCCGTGCGATGCGCCCCATTGGTCATCGCAACGATCCCGCCAAAGCCTGTTACCACCGATGCGATTCGCTCGTCGTCTGTGGCGACCACCACCGCGTCAATGCCCCGCGCCGCGGCCGCACGCCGATAGACATGCTCGATCATGGGCCGCCCGGCGATATCCGCGAGAGGCTTGCCGGGTAGACGCGTGGCTTCGTATCGGGCGGGGATGACGGCGACGACTTGCGGAGGGGGAAGTGTTCTGTCGAACGGATCAGGAAATCCGACAGGGTGCACGACGAATCATAGCATGGTAAAAACGGCCGTTCACTCTTCTGCGTTCTCTGTGCTGGGTTCGTGTTCAATCTTCCAAGTTCGGTTCGTTCTTCAGTGTTCAGGGTTCGGTTCTTGTTCAGCGTTAAGGTGTTATTTGCGTCGAACACAGCAAAACTGGAACACCGGACCGAACCTCGAACGTGAATACGAACCGAGCACAGGGAACGCAGAAGGGTGAATGGGGGCCCGGGTATAGCCCGGGGCCCCCATGACCGAAATGTTAAAATAGCCGTGTTTTTCTCGAGCATGGACTGGAAATCAACAGCGGTCATTTCGGGCGCCGGCATTCTCGCCACGTGGTTTTTCTCGATGCCGCCGACCCCGGCACCGGCGCGTGTCGTCGCGCCGGCTGTGCGTGTGCCGCAGGCGAGCACGGCACAAATCGATATCGAAAAAGAAGCCGCACGCCTGCAGGTGCATCGGGTCGAGGAGCCGCGCTTCACGGAGCCGTCCCGCAATCCATTTCGCTTCAACGCGCGCCGCGAACCTGCGCGCGCGACCGTGGGCGTCGCGCCCCCTCCACCGCCGGTCGTCCTTCCGCCACCGCCGCCGCGGATCACGCTGGACGGCGTGGCCGCCGACACGATGGATTCGCAGTCGCAGCGAACGGCGATCCTCCACACCGACGGTGGCGTTGTCCTCGCGAAGGAAGGGGACGAAGTGGTGGGATACCGCGTTCAGAAAATCGCGGCTGATGCCGTCGAACTCGTCAAGATTGACGACGGATCGGTGTTGCGTCTCGGATTGCGGTAGGTCCGGCTACAGCCGGATCGCACCGATGATCGTTGCCGGATCCGGATAGCTACAGCCGAACCAGTCGGACTTCGCGAATCCCTTTCACTTTCCGGATTTCGTCGAGCACCGCATCCGCAACGGATGGTGCATCGACGGCCACGACGCCTACGGCGCTGTCGCCCTGCCTGCCGAGCGCGAAGTTCGCGATGTTGACGTTGTGCCGGCCGAGAATTGTTCCAATCGCTCCGATGACTCCCGGCTGGTCCGTGTTGCGAATCACGATCATCGTGCCTTCGAGCGGCGCTTCGACGGAGATGCCGTCAAGCAGCACCAGTCGCGGAATCGTCCGCTCGAACACCGCACCTTCGACCCACCGTTCGCCATCCGGCGTGTGGAGTTTCACCGACAGCAAACTCATGTAGTTGCGGCTGCGTGTGCTGCGCGACTCGATGATTTCGATGCCGCGTTCGTGCGCGACATTTCTCGCGTTGACCGGCGTCACACCGGCTTCGAGCATCGGCTTGAACAGACCAACCAGCACGGTGTTGGCAATCATGTCTGCCCGGCCCACTGCCAGCTCGCCGTAGTAGCGCACCCCGAGCGCCTTCACGCGCCCGTCGTTCATCTGCGCAATGAAATGCCCCAGGCGCTCGCCAAGGTCGAGGAACGGCTTGAGACGATTGAACTCCTCAGCCGAGACGGACGGAAAATTCACCGCATTGCGGATGATGCCGTCGCGCAGGAAGTCGCGCAGCGCCGCCATCGTTTCCATGCCGACCAGTTCCTGCCCCTCGCGCGTCGACGCCGCAATATGTGGTGTCGCGACGACCTGCGGCAGCGTCTGGAGGCGAAGGTCGACCGTCGGCTCCTTCTGGAACACGTCGAGCGCTGCGCCCCCGACATGGCCCGATTCAATGGCGTCGGCCAGCGCGGTTTCGTCGATCAGATCGCCGCGTGCCGTGTTGATGATCCGGATGCCCTTTTTCGCCTTCTCCAGACGCTCGGCGTTCACGAGGTTCTTGGTCGTCGGCGTCGAGGGCATGTGGAGCGAAAGAAAATCGGATCGCGCAAACAGGTCGTCGAGTGACACCAGCTCGACCCCCAAATCTCCGGCGACGTCTTCCGATATAAACGGGTCGTGCGCGATGATGCGCATGTCGAACGAGGCCGCCCGTCTGGCGACCTCCTGTCCGATGCGTCCCAACCCCGCCAGGCCAAGGGTTTTTTCGCGGACCTCTTCGCCGAGGAACTTCTTTTTCTCCCACTTGCCCTGCTTCATGGCCGCATCCGCCGCAGGCACGTGGCGCGCCAGCGCGAGCATGAGCGCGACGGCGAGTTCCGCCACGCTGATGCTGTTGGCGCCAGGCGCGTTCATGACGACGATGCCGCGGGTGCTGGCGGCAGGAACGTCCACGTTGTCGACGCCGGTCCCGGCACGCGCGATGACGCGCAGCTTTGGCGCCGCCTGGATGAGCGGCGCGGTCACTTTCGTGGCGCTGCGGACGACGATGGCCTCGGCGTCGGCAACGTCGGTGGCGAGTTGTTCGGGCGCCCGGCCCGTACGAGCATCGACGTTCCATCCCTCCGCGCGGAGCACATCGAGCGCGGAAGAAGGAAGGTCGTCGGCAACTACGATTTTCAATGTTGGAATCCGAAATGAGGCGTCACGACGCGTTGATGAGGGCAAGTATAATCTGCGGCTGCTGTGGCGGCGGCGCACCACGATGGTGCAAACCGCTAAATTGCTCCGGATCGTCACGTGATCCGCGCATATGGCAGGACCTTTTCAACAGAGTTTTCAACAGAAACTGTGAGTAACCGCACGTCGTGTGCGGGAAGGCGACCTAACGCAAGGCGGACCTGAAGGTCCGCCTCTACGATCGGAATGTTCAAGAGTCGAGCGTAGAGGCGGGTCTTTAGACCCGCCTCATTGAACAGAGGAAATTCATGAAGCGCAAAGTGACAGTCGTTGGAGGCGCCGGCAATGTGGGCGCGACCGTAGCCCGCCAGATTGCGGAGAAGGAATTGGCCGATGTCGTCATCATCGACATCGCCGAATCGAAAGCCGCCGGCATCGGCCTCGACATCTATGAGACGTGCCCGATTATCGGATCGGATGTGCGGGTGATTGGCGGAGCCGACTGGGCTCCCGCGGCTGGTTCCGACATTGTCGTGATCACCTCGGGCAAGCCGCGCGGGCCTAATATGAGCCGCGACGATCTCGTGCGCGACAACTTCAACATCATGAAGAGCATCGCGCCCAAGCTGGTTGAGCACACGCCGGAGGCGATCATCATCCCGGTCGCCAATCCTCTCGACGCGATGGCGCAGGCGCTCTTCAAGCTCACGAAGTTCCCGAAGCAGAGAATCATCGGCATGGCCGGGGTGCTCGACTCGGCGCGCATGAGCACGTTCATCGCGATGGAGCTCGGTGTGTCGGTCGAGAACGTCAGCTCGTTCGTGCTCGGCGGCCATGGCGACACGATGGTGCCTCTGCCTCGCTATTCGACCGTCGCCGGCATTCCCATCACCGATCTGCTGCCGCAAGACAAGATCGACGCGATTGCGAAGCGCACGGCGGGCGGCGGCCTCGAAATTACCAAGCTCGTCGGCACCAGCGCGTGGTATGCGCCAGGACAGGCGGCCACCGAGATGGTGGCAGCGATTCTCCGGGACAAGAAGAAGATTCTCCCGTGCTCGGTGTACCTCGAAGGCGAGTACGGGATTCAGGGACTCTTCGTTGGAGTACCTGTGAAGCTGGGCGCGCGAGGGATCGAGCAGATCATTCAGATCAAGCTCACGCCAGAGGAAGACGCGGCGCTCAAGAAATCCGCCGGCGCCGTCAAAGAACTCGTCGACGTGATTGGGATGTAGTTGGGTTCATTAGGTTCATCAGGTTCATAAGGTTCATTGGGTTCGAGTTTCGAACCCATGAACCCCATGAACCCTTTGAACCTATTGAACCTTGAGGATTGCAGTCAGCCGTTTCAACGCGCGGCTGACGGCGACCCGTGCCGCATCGAGCGAGGGCATTTCGAAGCGGCGCGCGATCTGT
>DASTZI010000094.1:0-10772 GCA_035764385.1 Vicinamibacterales bacterium | reverse complement strand
ATCTCGAGAATCCCGATGCACGGATACCATGTGGCGCCTACGGCGCCGTGTTCGCACGGGCATGTCAGGAGCGCTTCACGCCAAATCTCGCGCTCGAACTCGCCAGGGTCACCCCTCTCGGAGCCTGGCCACTGATCGATTACATCGTCCTGACGGCGGACACGGTGGAAGCCGGCGTGCGGCAACTCGCGCGGTACATGCGGATCACCGGCGCGCCCTTTTCGATCGACGTCCGCGACGATATCGAGCCAATCCGCGTTGAAATGACGACGCGCACTTCACCGTTCGCGATTGAGTTCGACGCCGCGCTCATGGTTCTTCATTTCCGGAATGAGACAGACGGTCCCTTCGAAGCCGCGCTGAGCTTTCAACACACGCTCGATGACGCTGCCGAGTTCGCACGGATTCTCGGCTGTCCGGTCAATCCAAATGCGACGTGGAGCGGCATCAGCGTGCCCCTACAGACATGGCGCCTGCCTCTCCGTCGGCGCGACCCCGTCTTGCGGCAAGTTCTCGAAGAGCACGCCAACGAGCTGCTCGCGCGAGTGCCGTCGCGCACGGGCCTTGCGCCGGAGGTTCAACGCGCGCTCGCTCCACGGGTTGCAGGCGGCGACACGTGCATCGAATCAATCGGCCGCGAATTTGGAATGTCACCGCGCACCCTCCAACGAAGGCTGGCGGGCGAAGGCGTGTCATATCAGACGTTATTGGACAATGAGCGCAAAGCGGCGGCGGGCCGCTTCGTCGTCGAGTCCACGCTCTCGATCGGGGAAATCGCCTACCTCCTCGGGTACTCCGAGGCAGCGCCGTTTCATCGTGCCTTCAAGCGATGGTACGGTAGGACGCCCGAAGCCTTTCGCAAGAACGCGTCGCATCTTCTTGAAATCTGAGCCGCTGCGAGGCTCAGGCCGCGGTCTCGACAAACCAGTTGCGGAAATCGTCCCGAACACCCAGCCGAACGACCATAAGTACTGAGTAACGCCGCAGTGTTACGGAAACGCGGCTGCGACACCAAGGTCGAGATACGTTTTCACAAACCGCGCGTCTAGACCCTGACGCCCGCCGCATAGCCAATCCACACTGCCGCCAACCCGCCAATCATGTTTGCCGCGACGTTGATCGCCGCGGCCTCCGACGAGTGCGACCGCGCCAGTGTGTAAGTGTCGAGCCCGAATGTTGAGAAGGTCGTAAATCCGCCCAACACGCCAACGAAGACGAACTCACGCCAGTGGAGCGGCAGTGCGATGCGGCGACTGGTGATCATGCCGGTGAGCAGGCCGATGACGAAGCAGCCGAAGATATTCACGGCCATCGTGGCGACCGGAAATCGTGTATCCAACCAGCGGCTATGGACTACGTAATTCAGGCCATGGCGAGCAACCGAGCCAAGCGCGCCGCCGATGGCGACGGCAATCCACGCACCCATAACGGTTCCCGTTCCTTCTGACTGGATCTGGTTGCGGGCTGCGAGGACGGCGGGAAGGTGCCTCCTACGGACGAATACCCCCCGTAGGAGTCATTGGCCGTCCAGTCGGTCGGCGGTTCAGGGTGGACTCCACCACCACGAACTACATGTACAGCGTACTCTATCGGCTCTTCGACGTCTTCCCTTTCACCCGTCGGGAATCGTCGTCAGAACTCGACTTGCAGACGGACCCCGAAACTCCGCGGCGGTGCGAGCGCCGTTCCTGAGAACAGGCCGGCAAAGTTGATGACGTTCAGCCGATTCGTCAGATTGACGACGTTCGCCTGAATACGAACCCGCTTCCGGTCTGTCTTGAACAGGATGACGCCGAGCGCGGTGTCAATCGACGCGGTGGGACGAACACGGCCGCTTTCGAAATCAACCTGCTCGACGATGCGAGGGCCGTACCGCTCAACGGCGTGTACGGAATCGCCCGCGACTTCGACGGGTAACCCGCTGCCATACGAGGCGGCCATCGCCGCCCACGCACGCTCCGAGAGCTGATAGGCAACACGCCCGCGCACCGTGTGGCGTTGATCCTGCGAAATCGGAAACGCATCCGTCGACGTCAACGCTGATGCGGCATCGTCACCGAGCAGCAGCCCACCGGTGATCGGTAGAAACCCGGTGCCCCGCAAGTTCGAGTAACTCACAAAGCCGGACCAGGAACCGATGCGCGGCGCATCCAGCTTGATTTCAGTTCCGCGGACTTCCGCGCGATCGAAAGTGATTGGAAAACTCACGCCCGTGTTCAGCAGGAGGTCATCGTCGGCAAAGTTCGTCATTCGTCGCGAGAACTGCGTCACGTCGACGCGGGCGATTGAGAACAGGCGCTTCGAGACACCAGCCTCGAAGAAATGGCCGTAGGATGGCCGCACAGGTACGCGGACGACTGTGTCGTTGAGCGTGTCGACCGCGGCGGAGCTCGCCAACAACAGATTCTCGATTGCCGGCGTTTGAAACGCGCGATCGTATGAGGCGCGCAGCACGAGATCAGCGCGTGGCCACGACCATGCGACGCCCATGCGTGGGCTGATGGCGTTCTCTTTCACCAGAAGGCTGTAATGGTCCCACCGCACACCGGCGTTTAGCGTCCACGCGCCGAAGCGCAGTTGATCCTGAAAGAAGGCTGCCTGTTCACGATCAGTGCCTCGATCGGCAAAGGTGAACCTCGGCGGGGTGCTCGGATCGAATTGCGTCGGGTCGGAGAGCACGTAGGAAAACGCTTCGCGCACGGAACCGAAATCCGCATCCAGACCGATTTTCCATTCGTGCGCGCCAGCGTGGCCGGCGACCGTACCCTTCACGTAGGTTTCGCGGAAACCGCGATCCTGAAACGCGACAATCGGTGTCGAGGCCGTATTCGACGACAGTCCCGCACTGACGGACCGGACCATCGCGCGTGCATCCGCCACGACGGCTGAAGCGAGCACCCGCTGATAGGAGACCTGGGTCGTCGTGTCGTCACTGCTCCGCTCCTGCCGCTGGCCCGCCTCGTCCTGAACACGTTCATTGGGCACGAGGAAATGCGTCTGCCCGTGACGGAGCACCACGCCGAGACGATCGGCATCCGAGAGCTCGCGCTCGAACTGGATCGCGACACCCGATCCGGTGCCGCTGTTTGTAAAGTTTTCTTCGACAGGTGGATCGAGATAGCGGCCCGTGTGGTTCGCACTCCCGCTGATCCCGACGAGGGTGCGTGACCATCCGTACTGCGCCGCCGCACTGCCCCCGACCGTCGCAAAGTTACCGGCCGACGCGAGTGCGCTCCCGTGAAAGCCTTGGCGAGGATTCGCCGCGGACGCGACTTCGACCACACCTCCAAGCTTCCGGCCGTACTCCGCCGGGTACCCGCCGGTCAGGATGCTCATCGAGTGCACCTCGTCCGCGTCAAGCTCCGGTGCGAACGCCGGCGAGCGATTGTCGGTGATCGGCAGGCCGTCGATCACGTACTGCACCTGATATTCGGAGCCACGCGGGTGCAGGATCCCGTTCGCCTCGAGCAACCATCCCGGTTCGGTGTTCACGACATCGGCCAGCGATCGGCCGGGCAGCGTGGTGATGCGCTGTTGCAGCGTCTCCACACCGACGCGATTGAGCGCGCTCGTTTGGTGCGTATCGAGCAATGTGTCCTCGGCTCGAACCGTTACCTGCGCCTGAACGGGCGCTGGCGTCAGGGTAATGCGATATTCGCGCGGCACGACGGAATCAATTTCGACGAGCGCGTCGTACGGCGCAAACCCAGGCTGGTTGATGGCAACACGGTACTGACCGAATGGCAGCCGCTTGGCGACCGACACGCCGTCAGCAGCGGTCTCGAGTTGTTGGGACACGTCGTTCGCTTCGCTGACCAGCGTCACGGCGCACTGAACCGGAAGGCCGCCAGCGTCGCGTACGCTGACCCGCAGTTCTCCGGTACTGCTTTGGCCAAATTGCCCGGCCGCAAACAGGAACGCGAACACGAACGTCCACATGTGGCGAAGCAGTGTAACGCGATGTCCGCTGGCGGTGCGGCCGGCTCAGCCCGTGGTGAACACCTGGCAGGAGGCTTGGATAACACGTCGCCGGCGCCGCATGCCAGGCTCCGCACCGCTCGACGTTCTGCCATTGTGGGCGCTCTTTGTTGCCCTCCTCATCGCCAACCTCCTGCTCGGCGAATGCGGGTTCCGCCTAGGGCGTCTGCGCAACCGGCGGACGAACACAGAAAGCGACGTGACCGTCGGCGCGATCGTCACCGCCGAGCTCGGGTTGCTCGCGTTCCTGCTGGCGTTCACATTTGGGATCGTCGTATCGCGCTTCGACCTCCGCCGGCATGTCTTGCTCGACGAGGCAAACGCGATCGGCACCGCATATCTCCGCGCCGCGATGCTCCCCGAGACCGAGGGCGCAGCGATTCGCCGTCTGCTCCGCGAGTACACGGATGTCCGGATTCGGGCGGCGACGGGTACTTCCATCGACTCGGACCTGCACCGCTCCGAGGAGATTCATCAGCGGCTCTGGACCGAAGCGGTCGCCGCTGCCGGGCACGACGCCCGGTCGGTCCCCACCGGTTTATTCATCCAGTCCCTGAACGAGATGATCGATCTCCACGCGACGCGAGTCATGGCGGCACTTCATAACCGCATGCCTCTGCCAGTCTGGATCGTGCTCTTCGCGGTCGGACTACTCTCGTTCTTCACGATGGGCTACCAGGCCGGCCTGACGAGCGCCATCCGATCGCCGGCGACCATCGTGCTCGCCTTGAGCTTCGGCGCCGTCATCTGGCTCGTCGTGGACCTGGACAGGCCACGCGAAGCGTTCCTGCGCGTCAGTCAGCAGCCGATGATCGATGTGCGCAGGATGATGGAGATCACGGCCCATCGTGATCATCCTGAAGTGCCCTGAACGCAAAGGCTCACCCTTCGGACTCAGAGGACGGATGCCTGGCTCGAAGGCTCCGCCTGCACGTCAGGATCGATGATCAACGAAGTCGTTTGCCGATGCGTCGAGAAGATTCGCCATCGGTCGACTCGCAGGGTCCGATATAACCGCTCGTGACCACACAGCACCGCCGCTATCGGCAACCAGATCAGCGCGACGATCGCGTTCGACGTCCAGATCGGCAGCCCAGTCGCCAGTGCGACAAGGCATCCGGTGACCAGCACGAACACCAATTCGCCGGCGGCACCCACCAGACGCTGCGCGATCTGTCGGCTGGTTTGAACCGGAACGTTCGCCAACGTCAGTCGGAACGCGGCCGTCGTGTGATCGGCTGCAGCGTCGGATGGTGCCAGCGCGGCATCGCACCGGTCCTCCGGAGACAACAGCTCGAGAAACTGTCTGACCACGTCATCGGCCGGCAATCCGATCGATTTGGCGTACTCGCGTACGAGCGCGCGGCCAAAAATGCCGGGCGGCCATCGCGAGACATCATTTCGCTCGAGGTCGATAAGCAGCGAACGTTTGACCTTTATTGACTCGGCTAATGCTTCGAGCGTGAGACCCTGGCGCTCACGATGGGCGCGCAGCAATGGACCAAGTCCGTGGTTCGAATTCCGCGACATGCTGGAATCGCTCTTCAATTCAAGGGCAGCGTCGGCTGACCGAACGGGTACCAATGCGGTAGCGCGGCGCACCGCAACGACAACGACTGTTTGACAAGGAACCGGTTGACTGGAGGAGACCTAGAAGGTACTCACGACGGGCGGTTCTGGCAATGGACCGACCACGCGGGCCGTAGGGACAAGAACATGCGGAGGCACGGCGATTCGTTCTCCGTGCCTCCTTCGTTTGGGATCAGAAATCGAATTGGACGCTGAACTTCACGAAGCGGGCGATCAGGATCTCGGTTGGCCGCTGCCAATCGCCGAACGTGTCGTTCTGCAACAGCACCGCGCTCGAATTAAGCGCGTTGTAGATATCGACGTTCGCACGCGCGCGGGTCCCGCCGAAGTGCAGCAGCTTCGAGATGCGCAAATCGACCTGATGGAGCCGCTCTCCATGAACCTGTCCGGAGCCGCCATTGGTCGTCGTGTAGGGCCCCGGCGCGAGAAGGTGCACGTCCACCGTCGGTGCCGCACCCGACAGATTGCGGCCGAGGCTCGGCGCGACTTCGGCGTTGGTCGCTGTATAGAGCGCCAGCACGAGCGGACCTGGCTTCGTCTGGTAGGTGCCGCTGATCTGCACGTCCACCTTCGGGATCGTGTAAGAGCCGTATCCCTTGACGAAGGTGAGCATCGGCTCTTCACGATGGCAATAGCTCGTGTTGGGGGTCTGGCGGTCGGTCCCTGAAATCGTCACCACCTTTGTCACGACGTCGCAGATGTCCTCGACACGACGCCCGGTGCTGACGCCGCCCTGGAAGAACAATCCCTCACGCGGCCGCGCGTTCACGGTGGCGTCGATGCCGTCCCAGTAGTCCCGCTGCTTTCCGTACTTGCTGGAGAGCGTCACAAACGGCTGCGCGGCAACACCGAATTTCGCCGGCTTGATGTCGTAGCTGTCGACGGTGAAGCCGCCGCCGCCGGGCAATCGTGGGTCCTTTGGCGCAGTGATAGTGAACTTGTCGTAGTCTGCGGGACTGACGGCGAGGTCGTTGACGAGGACGAAGTTTCCGTACCAGCGCCGGAAGTAGGTGAAGTCGGCCGAGACGCGCGGCACCAGCTCCCGCTGCACGCCTGCTGAGAACTCCCAGTTGAAGTTCCGCTTGCCGAATCCGGTCAACGTGTTGGTGTCGTAGGTCAGGTTCGTGACGACCGAGCCGAAGTTTTCGTTCGACAGCGCGCCGCACTCGCCGTTGGACCGCACGTTCAACAGATCGCACTGCGGCACATAGTCGCGGTTCGCATCCGTCCACGTACGCGTCGCGCTGGTGACGAGATTACGCGACGGATTCGCCAGCTGGATGAAGCTGACGTCAGGCCCCATCGCGAGCACGTAACGATTCAAACTCACCTTCACCGCCGTCTTCCCGTCACCGAACAAATCGTAGGCGGCACCCAGCCGCGGCGAGAGGTCATGCAGCGAACCGAGTCCCGCCTGCGCCGGGAACGTGATGTCACGATTCGGGGCGAGCGTCGTTGAACCAATGTGCTGCGCCGGGTAGCTGCTGGCGAAGTAGTCGTATCGCAGGCCGTAGTTGAGCGTCAGCTTGGTGTGCGTCCACCGATCCTGGGCGTAGAGCCCCAGGTCGGAATCGACATTGGCTCTCCAGGTCCCAAGAGCGCGTTCGGTGATGCGATTCGGCACGCCTGCGCGCAGCCGATAACTAACCGGCGACAGGTCGTATTCGCTCTGACCGAGGTCGCCGAACTTGTCGGAGCCACCAACCTTGATCGCGTGCGCTCCGGTCACGTAGGAGAAGGCACCGCTGATGTTGTAGACGCTCTGGTCCTGGACGCGATAGGACTCGGCCGCGCGATAGCGCATGCCGGTGTTCTGCTCCTGGACAGGGATCATCCCCTGCGCCAGGCCGTCCCAGGGTATGCGGTTGCTCTGCGACTTGTAGACGAGACCGTTCGCTTCGATGAGCATTCGGCTGGTGAGCGGCAGCGTCCAGTCGCCGGTCACGAGCCGCTGGAAGGGGTACTCGGCACGTTGACCTGCTTCCCACGAGAGCGTCGCCGAGGCGTCGGTCGGGCAGAAGCAGTAGCTGGTGTTGTAGTAGGTGCCGCCCAGCTTGTTCCGCGGCGTCGCCTGCCAGCTGACGCGCACTTGCTCGTCCGGCTGCTTCTGCTCGTTCCACACGCGACGGCTGTTGTCGGGCTCGTAGGTCCATGCGTTCGGGTTATTGGTGTTCTTGTTCCATTTCAGTCCGGCGACATAGTCTGACGTCACGTTGTAACGCGCGGCGCCGAAGAACCACACCTTGTCACGCACGATGGGGCCGCCGAACGCCGGGTTGATATCCCAGTTCGCCTTGATGCTGTTTGGCTCGCTCAGGCCGCGCGCCCTCAGGGAGTCGGTCAGGTTGTCGCCCTGCAGCTTGCCCGGCGCATACGCACCGAAGACGACGCCGTGGAACGTGTTGCCGCCTTCGCGCAGGGTGTAGTTCGTCCGTACGCCACCCGCGTGCAGCTCGGCGTCGTTTGAACCGGTATCGATGGTCATTTCCTGAATGCCCATCGGGTTCATGAAGATCGTCGCCGTCGCGGCGCCGGTGCCGAATGAGGCAATCGACATCCCGTTCAACGTCGTACCGGCATCTTCGGATCTCGCGCCGTGGGCCACCATGTTGCCGGTCACGGCCCTCACGCCCGCGCCGCCGACATCCTGACGACGGAAGTCGACGCTCGGAATCAGTACGCCGAGGGCGGTTCGAAGTCCGGCGTTCGGCAGCGCGTCGAGGACCTCGCGATCCAGCACGCGTTCCTGCTGTGTGCTCTGGACGTCGACGACCGGCGTCTCACCCGTGACCTTGATCGTTTCTTCGAGACCACCAACCCGCATGTCGGCATTGATGCGAGCGGTGAAGGTGCCGGACAGCTCGACGCCTTCGCGCTCGACCGCGGAGAAACCGGTGAGCGTGAACTTCACGGAGTAGACCCCGGGCCGGAGGTCCGGGATCGCGTACTGGCCGGTGCCGTCGGTGACGGTCGTCCGGACCTTTTCAATGAGAGCAGGACTGGACGCTTCCACAGTGACGCCCGGAAGCACGGCGCCCGACGCGTCTTTCACCACGCCGCTGATCGTCGCCTGTGCGAACGCAACGACCGGAAGCACGAGCACCAACGCCACCGCCGCCAAGACTCTGCCGATTGTTTGCACCGTCATTCTCCTCCGGTTTCCCGTTGCTCCATCAGAAGTCGAACTGCACGCTGAACTTGAAAAAGCGGGCGATCAGTATCTCCGTCGGCCTCAACCAGTCGGTATAGGTCGTGTTCTCCGTAAGGACAGCGCTCGAATTCAGTGCGTTGTAGATATCGAGGTTCGCGCGCGCTTTGGTGCCGCCGAAGTGCAGGAGCTTCGACAGGCGCATGTCGACCTGATGGATCCGGTCGCCGTGCAGTTCCCCTAACCCGGCGTTGTCCTGTTGAACATAGGCTCCAGGCGACACGAGCTGGATGTCGACGGTCGACGCGGCACCCGCCGCCAGATTGCGGCCGAGGCTCGCCGCGATCTCGGCATTGCTCGCCGTGTAGACGGCCGTTCGAATCGGGCCCGGCTTGGTCTGGTAGGTCGCGCTGAACACCACGTCGACCTTCGGAACCGTGTAGGAACCGTATCCCTTGACCAGCGCGTAGAGCGGCTCGGAGCGGTGACAATATAGCGTGCTCGGATTGTCCACCTTGGTTACGACGTCGCAGTTGTCTTCGACACGGCGGCCGGTGCTGAGGCCGCCCTGGAAGAACAAACCGTCGCGCGGCCGGGCGTTCAGACTGACGTCGCCGCCATCCCAGTAGTCCCGCTGTTTTCCGTACTTGCGCGAGAGCGTCACGAACGGCTGCGCCGGCACGCCGAACTTCGCCGGCTTGATGTCGAAGCCCTGCACCGGATAGCCGCCGCCATCCGGCAAATGCGGATCTTTTGGCGCAGCGAACGTGAACGGATCGAAGTCCTGCGGTCCCACGGCGAGATCATCGACGATAGTAAAGTTCCCGTACCAGCGATGGAAGTAGTTGGCGCTGACGGACATGCGCGGCAACAACTCCCGCTGGATTCCCGTCCCGAATTCCCAATTGAAGTTGCGCTTGCCGAACCCGGTCAGCGTCTTCGCATCGTAGGTGAGATTGGTCACCACGGTGCCGAAGTTTGCGTTCGACAGGTCACCGCACTCGCCGTTCGCCCTGACATTCAGGAGATCGCACTGGGGGATGTAGTCGCGGTTGGCATCCGTCCATGTGCGAGTGGCGCTGGTCACGAGATTGCGCGCCGGATTGGCGAGCTGGATGAAACTGACGTCGGGGCCCATTGCAATGACGTACCGATTCAGGCTCACCTTGAGCGCGGTCTTGCCGTCGCCGCGCAAATCATATGCGGCGCTGAATTTCGGTGAGAGGTCGCTCATCGTCCCGATGCCAGGCTGGGCCGGGAACGTGATGTTCCTCGTCGGGGCAAGCGCCGTCGGACCGATGTGCTGCTCGGGGTAGTTGTAATTGAAGTAATCGAGCCGCACTCCGTAGTTGACCGTCAGATTGTTGTGCGTCCATCGATCCTGCGCGTAGAGGCCGAGATCGAATTTCACGTTCGCCTGCCAGAACCCCAACGCGCGTTCCGTGATCCGGTTGGGCTGTGCGTTTCGCAGACGATAGCTCACCGGAGAGAAGTCATACTCGGTCTGATTGAGGTGGCCGCTCCTGTTCGAGCCGCCGAACTTGAACGCGTGCGCACCGGTCACGTACGACAGCGCACCGCGGAACGTATATACCCGCTGCGTTTGCACGCGAAATGAATCGGGCGACCGGTATTTCATGCCGGTGGTCTGCTCTTGTACGGGAACGATCCCCTGAGCGAGGCCGTCCCACGGCACGCGATTGCTCTGCGAATCCAAGAACTGGCCGTTGCCTTCGATCAGCAGCCGCGCGGTAAGAGGCAACGTGTAGTCGCCGGCGAACAGCCGCTGTACGGGGTAGCTTTGACGCGTGCCCGCTTCCCACGAGAGCGTGGCGGATGCGTCGGTCGGGCAGAAACAATACGTGGTGTTGTAAAAGGTGAATCCGACCTTCTGCCGCGGTGTGGCCTGCCAGTTCATACGGAGCTGCGTATCGGGCTGCTTCTGGTCGTTCCACACCCGGCGGCTCGGATCGGGATCGTAGGTCCACGCGTTCGGGTTATTCGCGTTCTTGTTCCAGAAGAGTCCCGCGACGTAGTCCTGCGTCACGTTGTAGCG
>DASTZI010000093.1:0-19148 GCA_035764385.1 Vicinamibacterales bacterium | reverse complement strand
GTACGGTTTCCACTGCGGATTCATAGGCAGCCTCGGCCACCCTCAGTTTCGTGCGCGTGGCTTCGACTTCGGCGCCAGCGAGCAACCCCCGCGACGCAAGCTGCTCGGCACGCTGGTTCTGCGTCTTGGCGTCGTCGAGGTTGGCAATGGCGGTTCGGATGGCTGCGATGTGATCGTCAGGGATCGGGTCGCTGCTCTCGTCGGACATGCCGAGCTGGGCCTCCGTCTGACGGAGGGCGCTTTGTGCGCGTTCGAGCGCGAGCTCGAGCTCCCGGGGCGCGAGCCGCACCAGCTCCTGGCCGCGAGCAACGTTATCGCCGAGCCGCACGGTCACGCTCTCGACGACCCCGGCTGCTTCGGCGCTGACCTTTGCCTGGTCGGGCGAAACCAGCGTGCCGGCGAGATCGACGCTTCGTTGAATCGAGATGTGGTGAACGGCAGCCGTGGAGACGGCTATTGGGGAGGAGCGGCCTGCGTCACGGCGGGCCTGGCCGGAGGCACCAGTACAGCCCGCAACGACGAACAGGGACAAAAGTACACCTGAAAACGACCGGTACAGCACGCAGCGCCGCCTTAAGACGAATGTAAGAAGCCGTGGTTGCCCGCGCCGAACAGAACGGCGAAGGCGATATATGCAGTTAAATACGAACGGCGCGGCCAGATTGTTTAGAGCGCTAGTATTTCCGCATGACGCCGACGATAACCCCCTGCACCTGGACACGGTCCGGTTCCAACATGATCGGCTGCATCGCTGGGTTGGCGGGCTGCAGCCGGACGCGCCCGTTTTCGCGGTAGAACTTCTTCAGCGTCACGTCGGTGCCGCTCACGAGGGCAATCACCATCTCGCCGTTGTCGGCGGTCTTACGGTCTTCGACGATGACGAAGTCACCATCGCGAATCTGCTCGTCGATCATCGAGTCGCCCTTGACGCGCAGGACGTAGGAATCGCGCTTGCCGGCAAGCGTTTCGGGCACGGCGATGGTTTCGTTGCCGGGCACCGCTTCGATAGGGGAGCCGGCAGCAACAAAGCCAAGCAGCGGCAGCTCCACGGCGCGCCCGGCACCGCGGGTCGGAACGAGCTCGACCGACCGGCTCCGGTTCCATGCGCGCCGGATAAATCCCTTCTCCTGCAGGTTCGATAAATGTTTGTGAACGGTCGCAAGAGAAGACAGGTTGAATCGCCGCCCGATTTCTTCCAGGCTCGGCGCGTAGCCGTGGTTCTGGATGAACTCGTTCAGATAATCGAGGATTTCACGCTGCCGTTTGGTGAGCGGGAGCATTTCATTCCTCCGGTTGCACGCCGCCGCGCCCGCGCGGCGGGACGCCGCGTTTGGTCGAGGTGGCGAGACTATAATGCGAACAGAAGGCGAAGATCAATACTATCGCGCATTGCGACCCCGGCGAGGCAGGCCCGCTATCGCGCGCGTTGCGCTTCGGCGAGGCACGTCCTACACTCGAAAAGCCAGCCTCGGAGAACACGTATGAAGCATCGATTGTCGGCCGCGGTTGTCGGCCTGCTCGTGGCGGCGGGCGTGGCGTTGCCGAATCTCGCGCTGCAGGCTGCGGATATTTCCAAGCAACAGGCCGATCTGTTCGCGCGAAAAGTCGCGCAGATCGTCGGGCAGGGTGATCGCAATCAGAAGCCCGGAACCCGCCGGACGTCGGTCAGCGAGACCGAGCTGAATTCGTGGTTCGCCTATAGCGCCACGCCGTTGCTTCCGGCGGGTGTCGCCGAGCCGCGCGTCACGATGGTTGGCAATGGAAAGCTCGCCGGGAAGGCCGTCGTCGATCTCGACACGATCGCCAAGAAGAAGCAGAGCGGCGGAACGTTCGACCTGTGGAACCTCATCGGCGGCAAGGTTCCCGTCAACGTCATAGGCACACTGCGGACGAAGGATGGGCAGGGCAGCTTCCTCCTCGAGAGTGCTGACGTTTCCGGCGTGCCTGTGCCGAAGACGTTCCTGCAGGAGATGGTGAGCTACTACTCGCGCACGCCGAACAATCCTCGAGGCGTGAATCTGGAAGATCCGTTTGCGCTTCCCGCATCGATTCGGCAAATCGATGTCGGCGCCGGGCAGGCTGTGATCGTCCAGTAATTGAGCGACTTTCTCGACACTCCGATCCAGTTTCTGAAAGGCGTCGGTCCGCGCAAGGCCGCGGACTTCAAACGCGCCGGTCTCGTCACGGTCGAAGATCTCCTGTACCGCCTTCCGTTCCGGTACGAAGACCGCAGCCACATGCAGCCGATCGCCTCGCTGCGTCCCGGGATGAGGGCGGCCGTGCTCGGTGAGATCAAAAGCGCACACCTCGCCATCACGCGTCGCCGCGGTTTCAAGATTTTTCACGCGGTCGTCGGTGATGGAAGCGGCGCCATCCGGTGCACCTGGATGAACCAGGCGTTCCTGCAGGACATCCTGAAACCGCACCTGTCCGTGGTGATCTTTGGCGACGTGAAGCTCGACTCGACGGGGATGCACTTCATGAATCCCGAGTACGAGCTGATGTCGGAGGACCTTGAATCGGTACGCACGGCGCGCATTGTCCCGTTCTACGAGAAGACCGGCACCGTCACGCCGAACATGCAGCGCCGCATCGTCCGTCAGGCGCTCGATCAGTTGCCCGCGGAAATTCCAGATCTGTTGCCGTCGGATATACGTGTCCGTCTGGAGCTCGTCCCGCGCCGCGTCGCCCTCGAGGAGGCGCATTTTCCGCCGAACGACGTCACGGTGGACGAGCTGAATGCGTTTCGAACGCCACCACAACGGCGGATGATCTTTGAGGAATTCTTTCTGTTTCAGGTCGGTCATGCGTGGCGGCGACATGCCACCAGCATGGAACTGAAGCCGTATGTGCCGAAGGTCGATGACCGCATCCGCGCATCGGCGGCAAAGATCCTTCCGTTCAAGCTGACCCCGGGCCAGCGCGGCGCCGTGAAGGAGATCGTCGATGACATGCTGCTGCCGCAGCCGATGCATCGACTGCTGCAAGGGGATGTCGGGGCCGGCAAAACGATCGTCGCGCTGCTGGCCTCGATCGTCGCGATGGAAAACGGGTTGCAAGTGGCGTTCATGGCGCCAACCGAAATTCTCGCCGCGCAGCACTTCGGGAATATTGCGAGGCTGCTGTCACAGTCGCGGTTTCGGGTCGACCTGCTGACCGGAAGCACGCCAGGGCTGAAGAAGCACACGCTGCACTCGCATATCGAGCGGGGCACGACGAGCCTCATCGTCGGCACGCACGCACTGGTGCAGGAATCAATCAAGTTCCACAAGCTTGGACTGGTGGTCATCGATGAGCAGCATCGGTTCGGCGTCGCACAACGCGCCGCGCTTCGTGCGAAAGGTCTCAGACCGGATGTCCTCCTGATGACGGCCACTCCGATTCCGCGCACGCTGGCGCTCACCGACTACAGTGAGCTCGATGTATCGAAAATTCCCGACCTGCCGCCTGGCCGCAAGCCGGTGCGGACCTGGGTCAAGCCCGAGTCACGGCGCGACGAGATCTATCAGGTCATTCGTGAGCAGCTCGATGCGGGGCGGCAGGCCTACATCATCTATCCACTTATCGAAGGCTCTGAAAAAGTCGACTTGAAGTCGGCCACCGAGATGGCCGATCACCTGCAGACCGAAATCTTTCCAGCCTACCGGGTTGCATTGCTCCACGGACGGATGAAGCAGGACGTGAAAGACCGCGTGATGCACGCGTTTGCGGCGGGGCAGGTTCACATCCTGGTGTCCACGACCGTCGTTGAAGTCGGCGTTGACGTGCCGAACGCCTCCATCATGGTGGTCGAGCATGCCGAACGATTCGGCCTCTCGCAGTTGCACCAGCTGCGAGGACGGGTGGGCCGAGGCGAATGGGAATCGCACTGCATCCTGCTCTATCAGGCGCCGTGGACCGACGATGCGCGGGAGCGATTGAAGGCGATGGCGACGACCAGCGATGGGTTCGTCATCGCGGAGCGCGATCTCGAGTTGCGTGGTCCCGGTGATTTCTTTGGCACACGACAGTCAGGTCTGCCGAAGCTGCGGACGGGCGACCTCGTGCGGGACCGCGACATCATGGAGGCGGCGCATCGCGAGGCACGAACGCTCGTCGATGAAGGTGGCCTCTCCGGCGATCTCCTGCAGTTTGTCCAGCAACGATGGCAGGAGCAGTTCGGCCTAATTGAAGTGGGCTGACGGTCTCGTGGTTTATGAGGGTGATTGCTGGTCGCTATAAGGGGGCGACGTCTGAACACACCGGCGTGGGAGGGCCTTCGCCCAACCTCGGACAAGCTGCGTGAGACGCTATTCAACATCCTCGCGGCGCGCATCGAGGGTGCGCGCGTCCTCGATGGGTACGCAGGAACGGGTGCGGTCGGCATCGAGGCCATCAGCCGAGGGGCCGCGCATGTCACGTTCATCGAGAACAATCGCCGCGCCGCTGCGTTAATCGCGTCGAACCTCAAAGAGTGCGGCATCGAGGGAGGCTATACTATTCAGTGCGCGGAGGTTGGTGCAGCCCTCGATGCGCGCACGGCCGCCGATGCCTTCGATCTGATTCTGCTGGATCCGCCGTACGACATCGACAACGCTGGATTCATTCTCGACGCGGCGGCACGTCACCTGGGCGACAACGGGTTGATCGTGCTGGAACGCGCCACGCGGCGGGAGCCTCCGGAATCCGGTGCGCTGCGCCGCATCCGCGACGTGAAATCCGGCGACAGCACGTTGACGTTTTTCAACGCGCGTTGAGCTGTTCGGATCCCGGATCCCGGATCCCGGATCCCGATAGGGAACGGAGAAGAGATGCCTGGGCCACCGCAGGGGCGACTCGCGATTTTCCCGGGGTCGTTCGATCCGCTGACGAACGGTCATGTCGACATCATTCTCCGCAGCGCGCACCTGTTCGAGCGCATCATCGTCGCCGTACTGGTGAACGCCGAAAAACATCCGCTGTTTTCCGCGGAGGAGCGCGTCGAGATCATCCGCGACGTGTTCCGGGAGTACCCGAACCTCGAGGTGGACACCTTCGACGGTCTGCTCGTCGAGTACGCCCGTCGGCGCCGGGCCAGCGCGCTGATTCGTGGTCTCCGTGCGGTCTCGGATTTCGAATACGAGTTCCAGATGGCGCTGATGAATCGTCACCTGGAGCCGACGCTCGAGACGGTGTTCATGATGCCGGCCGAGCAGTACACGTATCTGAGCTCGCGCCTGATCAAGGAAGTGTTCAGCCTCGGCGGCGAGGTTCGCGGGCTGGTGCCGTCGACCGTTGAGCAATGGATGCGCAGGAAAACCAAGATTCAACCCGTTTGAGAGGTTCGCAAAATGTCTTTCGCGCTCGCACAACGTCTGACCAATGTGACCGGTTCGGCAACGATGAAAGTGGCGGCGGAGGCCGACCGCTTGAAGCGCGCCGGCATCCAGGTCGTGGACTTTGGCGCGGGAGAACCGGATTTTCCGACGCCCACTCACGTCAGAGAGGCGGCGAAAGCGGCGATCGACGCGAACTTCTCGCGCTACACCAACGCCATGGGCATCCCGGAGTTCCGGGAGGCGGTCTGCGCCCAATACAAGCGCGACTACGGCATCGACGTATCGGTGCCGGAAGTGGTGCTCACCAATGGCGGCAAGCAGGCACTGTTCAACACCGCGCTCGCGCTGTTCAACGAGGGCGATGAGGTCATCACGCACGCGCCGTACTGGCCGACGATTCCCGAACAGATCAAGATCGCCCAGGCGACGCCGGTCATCGTCCCGACCAAGGCGGAGGACGGTTTCACGGTTCACCCTGACAGGATCATCGCGGCGATTACGCCAAAGACGAAGGCGATCATCATCAACTCGCCGTGCAACCCCACGGGGTCGCTGACCGACGAAACGGCGATGACCCCGATTGTCGAAGCGGCCGCCGCGCGGGGTATCTGGGTGATCGTCGATCTCTGCTACGAGCACTTGATCTACGACCAGGTGCAGCACAACCTGCCGAAGCTGCTGTTCGATAAACATCGCGATCGGACGGTGATTTGTGGATCGCTGTCGAAGACGTACGCGATGACCGGATGGCGTGCCGGCTGGACGATTGCCCCGAAGGACCTGACGCAGGCGTTCAACGTCATCATGGGCCACACGACGTCGAATATCGCGTCCATTGTCCAGAAGGCGGGTGTCGTCGCACTGAACGGTCCGCAGGACGGCGTCAAAGTGATGCTCGACGAGTATCGACGCCGCCGTGACGCGATACACGGCTGGTTGACGGCCAATCCGGCGATCAAGTGCGTCAAGCCACGTGGAGCGTTCTATCTCTTCCCGGACATCTCCGAACTGCTCGGCGGGGAGTTGAAGACCTCGTCAGAGTTCGCGCAGCGCCTCATCGAGCAGGAGCACGTCGCGCTGACGCCCGGCGAGGGCTTCGACGCGCCCGGGTATCTCCGCATCTCGTACGCGACGTCGATGGATCAGTTGCGTGAGGGTGCAACCCGGATCCTCAAGCTTGCGGAGAGCATCCAGCCAGCCAAGGCCGGCGCACGCTGATACGGTCCGCAGAGACTCAGAGACGCAGAGTAGTAATGTTGTTCTCTGAGTCTCTGAGTGTCTGAGGCTCGTGATGATCTTGAATGGCGTTGCAATCAGCTATCGGCATCGTTTCTGAGCTGCGTCAAGTTGTTGGAGACGCCTTCCTGCGGCTGGATGCGGCATCGCTCCAGGTGTACGGGGTAGACGCCCTCGGCAAGGGCCACCCTCCTGACGTCGTCGTCCTCCCCGCCAACACCGAACAGATTGCGTCGATCGCCAGGCTTTGCAACTCGGAGCGTGTGCCACTGGTGGTTCGCGGTGCCGGCACCGGGTTTACGGGGGGCGCGGTGCCCACCTGCGGCGGCGTGCTGCTGTCGATGGAGCGACTCAACCGGATTCTCGAAATCGACGAACTGAATCTGCTCGCGATCGTCGAGCCGAATGTGATCAATGCGGATCTGCAGAACGCGGTCGAGCAGCATGGGCTCTTCTACCCACCGGATCCAGCGAGCCTGAATCAATCGTCAATCGGCGGGAATGTGGCCGAGTGCGCCGGTGGTCCTCGTGCGTTCAAATACGGCACGACGAAGCGGTACGTGCTGGCCCTCGAAGCCGTCTTGCCGACCGGCGAGGTCATCGACACCGGTTCCAAGGCGGTGAAGAACGTCGTCGGTTACGACCTGACGCAATTGCTCGTCGGCTCGGAAGGCACGCTGGCGATTATCACGAAAATCACGCTGCGGCTGCTGCCAAAACCTCCGGCGAACGCGACGATGCTGGCGACGTTTGCAGGGATCCGGAACGCGGTGGATGCGGTGTCCGAATTGATTCGACGTCGTGTCGTTCCCGCCGCTCTGGAGTTGATCGACAGCGATGCGCTCGAGGCGATTGAAGAGAACCTTGGTGGGGGACTGGTGCCTCCCGGGACCGGCGCCGCGTTGATCGTCGAAGTCGACGGGACCGGTCGCGGGGTGCAGGAAGATCTCGATCGGGTCGTTGAGGCGTGCCAAAGCGCGGGCGCGAAGGAAATCAGCCGGGCGCGCGACGAAGCCGAGCGCGATCGGATCTGGTCACTGCGGCGCCAGACCTCGGTGGCGCTCAAAGCGACCGGGTTGATCAAGATCAATCATGACGTGGTCGTTCCGAAGGGAAGGGTTCCGGAGCTGTTCGACGTCATCGCCGAGATGAAGCAGGCCTACGCGCTGCGCGTGGCCGCGTTTGGACACGCCGGCGATGGCAATATCCACGTCAACCTGCTGATCACGCCAGGGGACGCGAATGAAGCGGCGCGGGCGAAAGACGCAGAGCGGTTTCTGTTTACCCGTGTTGTCGCGCTCGAAGGATCGATTAGCGGCGAGCACGGGATCGGCTTCGCGAAGGCTGCCTATCTTCCGATCGAGTTGTCGTCCGATCAGATCGCGCTGATGAAACGCGTCAAGGCCGCGTTCGACCCGAATGGCATTTTGAATCCCGGCAAGATTTTCCCTAACGATTCGATACCAACATGACGGTATCGAGGTCTTCCTCGGGCATCGGCAAGAGCAGCGTGCGGAGACGGACGCCGGCGGTGTTCCAGTAGGTCACGTCGCCGATCACATTGAGCGGTTGGTCCACCAGCGTTTTCAATCGCTCATAGTCGCGTCGGTTGAGGACGAGAAACACCCGTTCCGTCGATTTGAGAAACGCGATTGCGCCCGCGTCGTCGATCACGGGCACCTGTTTGAGCCTGGTATAGAACGGAAGATTTCTAACGAACGTTTCGTACTCGCCAATCGATTCCCCGCCGACGCGATTGGCATGAATCAGTGCGGCGATCTGCTCGACGGCTTCCGGACGCTTGCCTGCGAACGCCCCGAATTGCAGCGTCAACAGCAGCAGCGCTGCCGAGACTGTCATCAGCCGTGGCAGCCAGTTCCACGATCGCCGGACGGCCGTGATGACCAGCGCCAGCGCCGCCACGATGAGGACGCCGATGCCGGTCCATGTCAGGGCGGGGTAGGCGGACACGAACAGTATTCGCGCACGATAGAAGAGCGTGGCCATCGCCGCGAACATCGCGGTTGTTCCGATCGTCGCGATCGTGAGCTCGAGACGCGCCGCCCGGGCGCGCGATGCAGCGCCAATCCGGTTCGCGATTCCGGCACCGACCATCATGGCAATGGGTGGAAGCATCGGGAGAACGTAGCGAGGCTGTTTGCCGATCGAGGCGGTGAACAACAGGAGCGGCGCAAGGGTCCAGATGACGAGTCGCCACTCGACGTCGGTCAACAGACGACGACGCCGGATCAGGTCACGCACGATCCGCCACGGCAGCACGAGGGCGTATACCGTCCACGGTACCAGACCACCAATCAGAATCGGGACGTAGTACCAGAGCGCGCGGACGTCGTTGTAGCGCGTCGTCGCGAATCGCTCGAGATTGTCCGCGACGAAAAAGCTTTGCAGGTACGGCGTGCCATGCACCGCCCACATGACGACGTACCACGGCAGGCCGGAGATCGCGAACAGAAGGAATGCAATCGTGACGTCGAGCGGGCGAATCACGACGCGTGTTCGTTCGCGCCACCAGATTGGAATCAACACGATCGCCGGAATCACGACGCCGAGCGGACCCTTCGTCAGAAAACCGAGCCCTGCGGAGAGTCCCGATATTGCTGCCCACGACGTGGGTAGCCGTTCGGCAGGGTCTGTGGCGCGCAACGCGGCCCAGATCGTCGCGGTGATGAATAGGGCAAGGGGCAGGTCCGGGAGCGCCGCGCGCGCCATCGCGAAGTAGCCGTAGCAGGTCGCGGCAATCGCGCCGGCGAGCCAGGCGCCAGCGGCGTCGTCGAGCAGACGTCTCGCCGCACTCCACGTCAGCAGCACCAGTCCGACACCCGAGAGCGCCGATCCGAAGCGCGCCATGAATTCGGTGGTGTCGGTGCCCGCAAAGGCGGCCGCGGTAAACCAGTAATACAGAATCGGTTTCTGCCAGCGATCTTCGTAGTTGAAGTGCGGGGTGAGCCAGTCGTTCCCCTCGACCATTTCGCGCGCGGCTTCCGCGTAGAACGCTTCGTCAGAGTCGGTGATGGCCTGCCGGCCGAGGCCGAGAAAAAATGTGATGAGAGAAAGAAAAAGGAGGGTGAGGACCGAGCGCCGCACGCGGTGGCATTGTACGTCGGCCGTTTGTGGCGCGAGGCGGGTGCGATAATCGGATCCCATGAAGACTGTCGCGGTCATTGGCGCATCAAGCGATCGCCGGAAGTTCGGCAACCGGGCCTTCCGCGCGTTTCGGGACGAAGGCTACAAGGTGATTCCGATCAATCCAAACGAAGCGGCGGTCGAGGGTGTCTCCACGTATCCGTCGGTGATTGAGGTTCCCGAACCGATCGACATGGCAACGGTCTACGTGCCGCCGGAAATCGGGATCACGCTGCTCGAGGGCTTCGAACGCAAGCAGATCGCGGAGATCTGGATCAACCCTGGCGCCGAAAGCGACGCACTGATTGCCGAAGCCCGGCGCCGCAAACTCAATGTCATCGAGGCCTGCAGCATCGTCGGCATCGGACGCAATCCCTATTCATTCTAGGAACTGTTATGGCGACGATTGTTCACGTACGAAAGAACGGACCGTACCGCCTCGAGAGCGACGGGGAGATCACGGTCGTCGACTGGGAAGGGAAGCCGTACACATTCGATCGGCTGCCGATCGCGCTATGCCGGTGTGGCGGGTCGACGAAGAAGCCGTTCTGCGACGGCACGCATTCGAAGATCGGATTTCAGGCTGCGGAAGCAGCGATTGGGCCGGGTGCGAAGGATAAGCCGGCGCCTTAAGTCCCAAGTCCCAACTCCCAACCGCCAACCTCCAAGGTCCGCTTGGAAGTTGGGAATTGGAAGTTGGGAGCTAGCGCGAGTGCGCTAGCGCACTCGCAAACGCAGCGTCAGCGGCTGCGCCAGCGTCGCGGTGACGTCAGTGCCTTCGTTGACGGATACTTCCTTGCCCTTGGTCGCGAGCACGACGCCGGTGCCTGCCGCGCCACCAACGATGGCGCCCTTGGCCGCGCCCCCCTTGCCGCCCAGGATGCCGCCGAGGATCGCACCGCCGACGGCGCCGGCGCCGACTTTGGTTGCGTCTTCACCCTTGGTGGCTTCCGCTTCAAACGTGAGCGGATTGGTCTTCAGGTCCTCACGATCACCTCTGATGTTGGCCTCGTTGAAGGCAAAGGACAGATGCGCGCGTCCCGATACCCGACCTGAACGCTCGACGTCGGTCACGTTACCGCGAAGAACGGTCCCCGCCGGAATCGCGGTCTCGCCATCCACACTGATTGCGTTGCGCAGCTTCGCGCTGACCGGCGCTTCAACCTCCGCGGACGCCGACGAGATCGTGGACGTCATTTCGAGCGGCAAGGCGGTGCCCGCCGCGATCGTGACCTCGCGGTACTCAGGTACGCGCGGCGCAGGATTCTCGGCGACGCGGTTGTTGTCGCGCGTCGGAAGGCTGACATTCGGCGCGGAGCCGTTGTTGTAATTTGCGCTGGCCTGCGGCGCCGACTCCGTGCGTCGTGTCTGCGTGACCGCCGGTTCCCGGCGTGCCGTCGTCGGTCGCGCGGCCGCAGCCGGGCGCGCCGAATTGTCTGCGAAAGTGGACGGTTGCTGCGCCGGCGGCGGCGCCACGGGCGCGACGGTCTGATCGGTCCCTACCGGTGCGCCGGCCGGTGCGCCCGCGTCGGTCTGGCCGGTATTCTGGGCGTTCTCATTGTTGCGGCCGTTGCATCCCGCGGCAATCACCGAGGTCAGCAGCGCCGCAGTAATCCAGTGACTTCTCATCGTTGCACCCCTTATGGCATCAGGTAGTTCAAGGATTGGACCAACACCCCTCAGAAGCCGGTGCCGATTAGCACTTGTTATCGTCTCGGAACAACTATCAATTTGACTGATGTGATCCATACGGGGCACACTGGCTGACAGGAGTCAGCCTTCATGCAGCGGACGGGTTCGCAAATCATCTGGGAATGCCTTGTACACGAGGGAGTTCGTACGGTCTTCGGCTATCCGGGTGGAGCGATTCTGCCCGCGTACGACGCGATGCTGGATTACCCGGTCCGGCACGTTCTCGTCCGACACGAGCAGGGCGCTGCTCACATGGCTGACGGATTCGCGCGCGCAAGCGGGGAAGTCGGCGTCGCGATTGCGACTTCCGGTCCTGGAGCCACCAATCTCGTTACCGGCATTGCAACCGCGCAAATGGACTCGTCGCCGCTCGTTTGCATTACAGGGCAAGTGCCCTCGAAGATGATTGGGTACGACGCGTTTCAGGAGACCGACATCAGCGGCATCACGCTGCCGATTACCAAGCACAGTTATCTCGTCACGCGTGTGGACGAGATCATGCCGACCATCAAGGAAGCGTTCTACCTGGCGAAGTCGGGCCGTCCGGGGCCGGTGTTGGTCGATATCACCAAGGACGCACAGCAGGCGTCAACCGACTGGACGTGGAACGACGCTCCCGTCAGGCTGCGCGGCTACCAGGCGCATCGCATTCCCGCGAAGTCCGACATGACCAAGGCGATCGAATTGATCAAGGGGGCTCGCAAGCCGCTGATTCTCGCCGGCCAGGGTGTCATTCAGAGCAATGCGATGAAGGAGCTCCGCGCCTTCGCGGAAATGATCGACGCGCCGGTCGCCCTGACATTGCTCGGGCTCGGCGGCTTTGCCGCGAGCCATCCGCTCAACATCGGCATGATGGGGATGCACGGCGAAGCGTGGGTGAACCACGCCATTCAGGAGGCGGACCTGCTGCTCGCGCTCGGCATGCGGTTCGACGATCGCGTGACGGGCAATCTCAAGACCTACGCCCCGCATGCGAAGAAGATCCACATCGACATCGACCCGTCGGAGATCAACAAGAACGTCCGCGCCGATGCGGCGATCGTGGCGGACCTGCGTGAAACGCTGCGCGAGCTGCTCGACATGCTCGAGCCTTCAAGTCACGGCCCGTGGTTGAAATACATCGCATCGATGAAAGGCGATACGGCGGTCCGAGATATTCAGCGGCTTCCCGACAACGGTCACCTGTATGCGGCGCACGTCATCAACGACATCTGGCGGCTCACCAGCGGCAACGCCATCATCGCCACCGACGTCGGCCAGCATCAGATGTGGGAAGCGCAGTACTACCATCACAACGAGCCGCGGACGCTCATCACGTCAGGCGGCCTGGGCACGATGGGCTTCGGCCTGCCGGCGGCGATTGGCGCCAAGTTCGCGAAGCCTGACGCGGAGGTATGGGCGATCGTCGGCGACGGTGGTTTCCAGATGACGCAGGCCGAGCTGAGCACGGCGGCCCAGGAAGGCGTCAAGGTAAACGTCGCGATCATCAACAACGGTTACCTCGGCATGGTGCGGCAGTGGCAGGAGTTCTTCTACGAACGTCGCTACGCCGCCACGCCATTGCGCGACCCCGATTTCGTGAAGATTGCGGAAGCGCACGGCCTGGTAGGACTCCGCGCCGAGAAGCGCGCCGAGGTCGATGCCATCGTCGATCGCGCACGACAGGCCGAAGGCACGGTCGTCATCGACTTTCGCGTCGAGCAGGAAGACAGCGTTTATCCGATGGTGCCCGCGGGTGCCGATCTCGATGCGATGATCCGAAGGCCCGAACCGTCCGTGTTGGTGGAGACCGCCGACGATCCTATTTAGTGGAGGGCGGGTCCTTTTGGACCCGCCGAACGTGTAGGGCCGGTCTTTTTGGACCCGCCAGATTCGCCAGAATTCAATGCAACATACCCTCGTCGTACTCGTCGAAGACAAGCCTGGTGTGCTGAACCGCGTCGCGTCGCTGTTCCGCCGCCGCGTGTTCAACATCGAATCGCTCAGCGTCGGTCACACGGCGGAACCTGGCATTTCGCGCATGACGATCGTCATCGACAGCGACCAGGTCAGCGCGGAGCGCGTCATTGCGTACCTCTACAAGCTGGTGAACGTGCTGCAGGTCGAAGATCTCGGCAGCGTGCCGGCGGTGATGCGCGATCTGGCGCTCGTCAAAGTGGCTGTCGCGGGACACGATCGCGCCACGCTGCTGCGCGTCGTCGATGAAACGCGGGCCCACATCGTCGACACCGGAGAACAGACGATGACGCTGGAGATCACGGGTGAGCCGCCGCACGTCGACGCGGTCATTGCGCGACTCGAACCGCTCGGTATCATCGAGATGGTTCGCAGCGGCCAGGTGGCGATGCGCCGCGGCGACACGGCGCTATCCGCCGCAGGGTAGGGCGGGCCTTTACGGCCCGCCATCCAGTATTCTTAGAGGCTCGTTCACCCCACAAAGAAAGTAGAGGCGGACCTTGAGATCCGCCTGATACCAGGAGCTTTCATGGCCACGATGTATTACGACAAGGATGCGGATCTCGATCTGATTCGGAGCAAGAAGGTCGCGATCATTGGCTACGGATCGCAGGGCCACGCCCACGCGTTGAACCTGAAAGACAGCGGCGTTGAGGTTGTCGTCGGCCTGCCGTCGACGAGCCAGTCGATCCAGAAGGCGAAGAACGCCGGCCTTCGCGTCATGACCGTTCCCGAGGCCGCCTCGTGGGGCGACGTCGTCATGATCCTGATTCCCGACCAGAAGCAGAAGGAGGTCTACAACGCGGACATCAAGCAGCACCTGACGAAGGGGAAGATGCTGATGTTCGGCCACGGCCTCAGCATCCGCTTCGGGTTCGTCGTGCCACCGAAAGACATCGACGTGACTATGATTGCCCCCAAGGCGCCGGGTCATCGCGTGCGCGAAATCTTTCCGGAGGGTGGCGGGGTTCCCGGGCTGCTTGCCGTGCATCAGGACTTCACAGGCAACGCGAAGGCGCTGGCGCTTTCCTATGGGCGTGGCATCGGATGCGCACGCGCGGGAATCATCGAGACCACGTTTGCCGAGGAGACCGAAACCGATCTCTTTGGTGAGCAGTCAGTGCTGTGCGGCGGCGTCAGTGCACTGATGAAGGCGGGTTTCGAGACCTTGGTGAACGCGGGATATCAGCCCGAAATCGCCTACTTCGAGTGCATGCACGAGCTGAAGCTGATTGTCGATCTCTTCTATCGCGGCGGGCTGGCCTACATGCGGTATTCGGTGAGCGACACGGCGGAGTGGGGCGACTACACGGCGGGGCCCAAGATCGTCACCGAAGAAACCAAGAAGACGATGCAGCAGATTCTGAAGGACATTCAGTCCGGCAAGTTCGCGAACGAATGGATGGCCGAGTACGAAGCAGGTCTGCCCAATTTCAAGCGCCTCCGCGCAGAGGAAGCCAAGCATCCCGTTGAAATCGTCGGTGCGCGGCTGCGCGCGATGATGCCGTTCCTCGATCCGGTGAATATTCCGGCGCCGGTGACTGTGTAGATACGACAGGTATCAGGTATCAGGTATCAGGTTTCAGGGGTGGTCCAGGTATCAGGTATGAGGTATCAGGCGTCAGGTTGGTGCGGGTGGGTATAGGTGGCAACGAATAAATACAGTTCGAGGATCACGCAGCCCCGGAGTCAGGGGGCGTCGCAGGCCATGCTGTACGGCACCGGCCTGACGCCGACCGATCTGCAGAAGCCGCAGGTCGGCATTTGCAGCATGTGGTGGGAAGGCAACACCTGCAACATGCATCTCGACAAGCTCGCCTCCCAGGTCAAAGAGGGCGTGCAGGGAGCCGGTCTCGTTGGGCTGCGGTTCAACACCATCGGCGTGAGCGACGGGATTTCGATGGGCACCGACGGGATGAGCTACTCGCTGCCCTCACGTGATCTGATCGCGGACTCGATCGAGACCGTCGTCGGGGCGCAGTGGTACGACGCGGTGATCACCATCCCCGGCTGCGACAAGAACATGCCGGGCTCGGTGATGGCGATGCTGCGGCTCAATCGTCCCTCGCTGATGGTGTATGGCGGCACGATCAAGCCCGGCTTCGCGCAGGGAAAGCCCCGCGACGTGATTTCGGCGTTTCAGTCGTATGGCGAGTATCTCGCCGGCGCGATTACCGACGATCAGCGACTCGACATCGTCATGCACGCATGCCCGGGCGCCGGCGCCTGCGGCGGCATGTATACGGCGAACACGATGGCGACGGCGATTGAGGCGCTCGGCTTGTCGCTGCCGTACAGTTCGTCCACTCCTGCCGAAGATCCCGGCAAAAAAGAGGAATGCCGACGCGCGGGTGTTACGGTTCTCGAGCTGCTGCAAAAGGACCTCAAGCCGCGGGACATCGTTACGAAAAAGTCGTTCGAGAACGCCCTCGTCATCGTGATGGCAGTCGGTGGATCAACCAACGCGGTGCTGCATCTGATTGCGATGGCGAAGGCGGCGGACATCGCATTGTCGCTCGACGATTTTCAGCGCGCGAGCGAGCGCGTGCCGCTGCTGGCGGATCTCAAGCCGAGCGGCACCTACGTGCAGGAGGATTTGCACGAGGCTGGAGGCACGCCGGCGCTGATGCGGTACCTGCTCGAAAAGGGCTTCCTTCACGGCGACTGTATGACGGTGACGGGAAAAACGGTCGCCGAAAACGTGAAGGACGCGCCGCCGCTCAAAGCAGGCCAGAAAGTGATTTATCCGATTGAGAACCCTGTGTTCCATCGCGGACACCTCCGGATTCTCCGCGGCAACCTTGCGCCTGATGGTGCTGTCGCGAAGATCACCGGCAAGGAAGGTGAACGGTTCTCGGGTCCCGCCAAAGTGTTCGATTCCGAAGAGGACATGCTCGCGGGTCTCGAGAAGGGGCAGATCGCCAAGGGCTCGGTCGTGGTGATCCGCTACGAAGGGCCGAAAGGCGGTCCGGGCATGCCGGAGATGCTCACGCCGACGTCAGCGATCATGGGAGCCGGCCTCGGGAAAGATGTGGCGCTGCTGACCGACGGGCGCTTTTCGGGCGGATCGCACGGCTTCATCATCGGTCACATCACGCCTGAAGCGGCCGAGGGCGGACCGATCGCGCTTGTACGGGACGGCGATCCCATCACGATCGATGCGGTCACATGTGAGATTCGTGTCGATGTGCCAGACGCCGAGCTCGGTCAACGAAGAGCAGCGTGGAAGGCGCCTGCACCGAAGGCGACTCGCGGCGTCCTCGCCAAATACGTGCGCCTCGTAAAATCGGCGTCGGAAGGCTGCGTGACTGACTAGGCGGACCTGAAGGTCCGCCTCTACGATTGCGACGAACAACGTGGACGTAGAGGCGGGTCTTTAGACCCGCCTAGAACGATCCAACAATCGCAACTCCTCGAGGCAGGAGTGACGGCGTAATCGACACGCGGCGAGGAGCATGGCCGAAGCTGGCGGCGCGGCCGGAGACCAGGCCGATTGCCGTGCCGAAGACCACGTCGGATGCCCAGTGCTTGTTGTCGACCATCCGTGACACGCTGACGTAGGCGCCGATCGCATATGCGGGCGCACCCCATCTCCACCCGAAATGCTCGCGCACCACTTCTGCCGTCGCAAACGTCGCCGAGGTATGCCCCGATGGAAAAGAGCGGGCCCCACCATCAGGACGCCTGCGATCCGTCGCGTATTTGATTCCCTGGGTCAACACTCCGTTCACAATCTGCGCGTCCACGAGATCCGCACCGGCGCTCGCGATGCGCGGCTTCTGCCACACGCGTCCGACGACATAGGTGCCGAGGGCGAAGGCACTCTGTTCCACGCCGTCACCGATACTGGCGCCGGCCCGAAAAAAATCGCGCCGCCCGCCAGACGCCTGGTGGATGTCGGCGGCGATGTCATCGTCCTTCTGATGCACGGCGAGGCTGACTGCGCCCCCGACACCGACGACTACCCCGTTGGTCGGCGTGAACAGATGCGCGAAGTCGGAGGGAAGCGTCGTGAAAAGGGACGCGATCGACTGGGCATGCGCGGATGGCGCCGTGGCAAGCAGTACGACGATCGCAAGGCACGGCCTCATGGCGCCGGCAGCCTCAACGACACGCCAAAGTCGACGTGCCGCGTGAAGAACGACCCTGCGATGTCCGTCCCCGCCGCGCGCAGGTGTTTCTCGGTCACGCGCGTGATCCTCGCATCAGCAACACCGTACACGAACTGCCACAGGTGATACTCGATTCCGGCGCCGAGCTGCCAGGCGAACCCACCCCGTTGATACTGCTCCTGATGAACGTTGCGGAACGTGGACTCGACATGCGGCGTCGAGATACCAAGGCCGCCGCGAACGACTGGCGTACACCGGCCCGCGCAAGAGGGGGAAAAGCGATACGCGACATTGCCGAGCAGGAAGTTGAGGCCGTGCGACTGCTGGAACGCGCTCAGTTCCGAGGAGCTCGGATCGATCTCGGCAATGGCCTTGGCGTGCGTCCACTCGATCTCTGGACTGAAGGTGCCACCATCGCGCCGCGGCACGAAGCTGATGCGCACGCCGTAGTACCAGGGCGACCTGAACGCCTCGCCTTTGTACGCCACATCGTCCAGCGAGAACGGTGTCCCCGTGGTGGGCGTAACCGTCAGCGTGTTCGACGACGTGCCAGAGGCGCCCATGTAACCGGCGAAGAGCCAGTCCGCGTGGGCGCTCGTTGCTGCGGTGAGAAACACCAGCAGGGCGAGCCCGGCTTTACCGAAGCTCATTTGTGGGAAGTGGTACGGTCTCGGACGCCGGCGGGGGCGGTGCGATCCCCATCATCTGACGGAGCTGATCGCCTTCCATCACTTCGATCTCCAGCAGCCGTCGCGTCACATTTTCCAGCATGTCACGCCGGCCGGTGAGGATCTCGCGCGCCTGGTCATGCGCGTCTTTCATGATGCGCTTGACCTCGGCGTCAATCAGGCGGGCTGTGTCTTCTGCGTACGCCCCGCGCTCGGGCCCGAGCGGAATGTCGAGGAACTTGCTCCGCTTGTGACCGTCATAATTGATGGCGCCGACGGCGTCGCTCATCCCCCATTCGGTGACCATCGCGCGCGCGATGTCGGTCGCACGCTGCAGATCGTTCTGCGCGCCGGTTGAAATCTCCCCGAGCGCGATTTCTTCGGCCGTCCGGCCGCCGAGCAGTACCGCCAGCTGATTGAGCAAATCCTTCCGCTGCATCAGGTACCGATCCTCGAGCGGAAGCTGCATGGTGTAGCCGAGCGCGCCGAAACCGCGCTGCACGATCGAAATCTTGTGGACTGGATCCATTCCCGGAATGGCGGTCGCCACAATCGCGTGTCCGGATTCGTGATACGCGACGATCTCGCGCTCCTTCTGGCTCATCACGCGCTTCTTCTCGAGGCCGGCGATGAGTCTGTCGATCGCTTCGTCGAAGTCCTGGGGTTCGACGGCGGTTTTGTCCTTACGAGCCGCCAGCAGCGCGGCCTCGTTCACCAGGTTGGCGAGGTCGGCGCCCGCGAAGCCCGCGGTCCGCGCCGCAACGACCTTGAGATCCACCGTCGGCGCCAGCTTCACGTTCTTCGTATGGATGCGCAGGACCTCCTCGCGTCCCTTCACATCCGGCTTGTCGACAAGAACCTGGCGATCGAAACGGCCTGGCCGGAGCAGGGCAGGGTCGAGCACCTCGGGGCGGTTGGTGGCGCCCATGATGATGACGGCCGTCCGCGAATCGAAGCCGTCCATCTCGGCCAGCAGCTGGTTCAGCGTCTGCTCGCGCTCTTCGTGACTGCCCATCGGGCTCTGCACCCGGACCTTGCCCAGC
>DASTZI010000092.1:0-8735 GCA_035764385.1 Vicinamibacterales bacterium | reverse complement strand
ATCCGCCGTCCGCCAGCGGCCCTGAATGTCGAGGTCATGTGAAGACCTGACGGTCGCATCTGGTCATCAAGGGACCACACCTCCACAGCATGGCCATCACGACCCGCGAGCGATTCGACGATGCGCACCCATTGCCTGGTCATCTCTGAAATGCCGTCTGCTCCGCTCATCAGCGGCGTGAGAAAGACAAATCGAGCAGCGCGCGCGTTCCCGTCAGTCGGAAGGCGCGACGGCTCAGCCCACTTGGACAGTGTCTGCGGCAATGGCTTGGTATTCGTGGATGAGTGCGGACGCTGCGTGCGGCCAGCTGTACTGCGATGCGACAAGCGAGCGGCCGCGACAGCCCATCTCGCGCGCGGCGGATCGGTCTGATAGAACGGCGTTCACACCTCTGGCAACCGCCTCCGGCGTCTGTTCGACCCAGAACCCGGCGTGATGGGATTCGACGTCCGGCCACGGGCACGTTCGCGTTACGACCACCGGCGTGCCGGCAGCCATCGCTTCGGCGACGCTCATTCCGAAACTCTCCGCGTCGGAGCACATGACGAGAACCGCGGCGGCATTCAGCAACTCACGTTTACCGGTTTCGTCCACCCTGCCGGTCCACGTCACCGCATCGCCATAGCCGGTGAACAGCGGCGCAACCTGCGCCCGATGGCCGTCTTCGTCAGGACCCGCAATCACCAGTTGAGCGTCGGCATGCTGTTGCAACACTCGACCGAACGCACCGGCGAGCAGATCGAGTCGCTTGATCCGGTGGATTCGCCCAAGGAACAGCACAAGCGGTGATCGAGCCGGCAACTTGAACCGTTCACGGGCGACGCGTTCGCCGGTGGTGCCAACGCGCGGCAATTCGACCCCGTTGGGAACGAACACGACGCGGTCGGGATTGGTCAGGCGCGTCAGTTGGTCGAACTCGAGCTGCGACGTTGCATGGAGGCGTGCGGCGTCGCGGATGACGCGGCGATCGGCGAGCGGGTAAACGAGCCGCTTGCGCCACGCGTCGTGTGCCAGTGCCGCAGGCGCCAGCATTCCGCGCGGCGACAGCACATAAGGCCGCAGGTTATCGCGCGCGGCCGCCGCCGCACTCCAGACCGCGGCATTCCACAGACCATGGATGTGGAGGACATCGGCGTCGCGCAACTCGGTTGCGACCACGCGGGACAATGACGGGGCATAAAAGATGGACCGTGGCCACGCACGGCCGCAGTAACGGACGGGAATGCCTTCGTATTCTCCGCGCGCGATGACCTCTTCACTGACCTCGCCGTCTCCGTTGGCGCTGGTGGTGACGACCCGAACGTCGGCGCCGGCATCGCGCTGTGCACGGCAGAGCGCGAGGACGCTGCGAGGAGGGCCACCGTACACGAATGCCGGCGCGAAATACGCGCACACGTGGACGACGCGCATCGTCAAGCTGTCGTGTCGAGGACGTGATCGGCCAACCCGGTTGACAGATGCTGAACGCGGCGCATCAGCAACCATTGGTCGATCAGATAGACGAGCCCACCGAGGTACACCATCAGCGTCACCGTTCCACCGAGGGTCTTCGCCCAGGAACGTTCGAACAGGTACAACGCCAGCCAGAACATGACGGTGGTGACCGCAACCGCCAGCTCGCGATGACGGATGATGCTCATCCAGACTTGAAACGTGACGCCGAGCAGGAAGCCCCAGACGATCGCGGGAACGAACATCCACGGCAATCCGTAGTCGACGTACGACTCAGCGGAATAGCCAAAGGCGATACTCGTGTTCGACTCGCTGCCGGCGACTCTGGCGCCGGCGTATTGGCGAACGAGTTCGCTATCGGAGATCAATTCTGGTTTGTCCGGGTACAGGAACCGCGGCGTGACCAGATGCGTCAGGGCCTCCCACATCAATTCGCCGCCCGTGTGAGGAATGGACGAGGGAACGCGATCGAGCGCCATGCCTGGGTACTTAATGGCCCACAGCCGATCGACCAGGCGCGTTGCGGCGTCGCTGTAATCGGCTGCGGCCTGCGTCAACAGGCCGGTCGACAGCGTGCGCGCTCGATCGAACCGTTCGATACGCGAGTTCGAGAGCACCTCGTCGTCGATCTCCTGACGTAGCTGGCCGCGCACGGACATCCAGACGAGACTCGACAGCCCGAGAACGACCGCCAACACACCCGCAAACAGCCAATGCCGCATGTCGCGCCGATCGAATACCTCCAGGATCGCGATGCCGCCCATGACGATCGGCTCGCGGAAGCCGGCAAAGTAGCCGGTAAACCCGACGGCGATTTCAATCACCATCAGCATCGCAAGCTTTTCCCACTCGAAGTGCGGCCGCGTGAAACGCCGCGTGAGCACGAACAGCAGCCCGAGGTGCGTGAATGTGATCGCGAGGATCGCCTGCGTGAACATCGGATATGTCCACGCGATCTCCTGAACCACGCCGGTGAGCAGCAGCGACGCGCCATACGCGATGTAGAGAACCTTGGCAGACACCGCACGGAGAGGTGCGTCCGGCGCGGGCGAGATCCGTCGCCGCGTGAGCACGATCCCGTACGACATCGCCACGGCGAGACAGGTGACCCAGCCGAGGCCGATCAGCATCATGCGCTGCCAATCGGTCTGATACATCGCCTCCAGTTCTTCGCCCGTCAGCGTCGAATAGAAGAGGCCGATCGTCACCTGCATCCACTGGTAGGTCAGCGCCAGGGCAAGAACAGGAGGGCCTTCAGCCGTCGACAGCAACGCCCAAATCAGGAACAGCACGGCGACGGCGAGACCGGCGATCCAGTACCCCGTCCAGCAGAGCGCGAACATGACCAGCGCGGCCCGAGTCAGCATGCGTATTCCCTCACTTGCGTCTTTGCATGACGAAGCGCATTGGCCAGAGATTGGTGATAGTGCTCGAAGACATACAGCGCTCCAATCACCTGCACCGGACCCGCCCCGCGGTCGAAGAAATCACGCAGCGTCGATTCGACTCGTGGGCGACCGAAGATGTCGCAGCTGATCGAACCGTTCCGCAGAATCGTCGTCTCGATTTGAGAACGTTCGTCAGCCTTCGACCAATACCGATCATCGGGGTGATACGAGCGCTCTGGGACGATGACCGGCATGCCCAATTCGCGGGTGCCACGCAGCAGAAGTCGCCACGCGAACCGCGCTGCCCGCGTCACCTGCCACCGCATGCGTGATGCGTGCACCGGGACACCAGTCTGTTGATTCGGGATGCGAGCGAAGTATTCCGGGTACGTCGACGCGAGCCAGCGCTGCCGCCAACCATGATCCGTCCGCCACGCTGCGGGTATGCGCTGGCACATTTCGAAGAACTGGTAATCGACAAACGGCCGCCTGACGATCGCGTAGGGACGCGCAGCCGCGGTGATTCGGTTGGTCGACTGCGGCAGTTTGTGCTCGTACGGGGCAAACCGCGGCGGCCCCGTGGTCTCATGAATCAGCTGTTCGGCCACGGCGAGCGCGTCATCGTAGCGAAGCGACAAGGCGCCACCGTAATAGGGCATCGTGTTGAGAAAATCGCGCGGGTCGCCAGCGAAGTACAACGTCGATCCCGCCACGGCGTCTCCGACGTAGCCGCTCAACAGCACATCGAAGGCCGACGGCATTCGCTCCAGGACTTCGGTGTGCATCAGGTCGACGAGGTCCATCAGTCCGTCGGTGTCGTGAACGCGACTCGTCCGACGCTCGAGCCACCCGTCTGCATACAGTGGAAACAGTTCCCACTCGGCATCGCCTGCATGCGCCACACGTTCTGCGATGCGAACGTCATCTGCATGCGGAACGCCATAGGTAACCGCCCGCAGACGCTGCTCTTGGTGCGAGGCTTCGGCGAGGATCGCGCGGCTATCGAGACCGCCGCTCAGCGTCAGTCCGGGCAACCGGGCGCCCTTGAGACGGCGAGAGATCGCGGCGCTCCACAACGTTCGCGTCTGCTCCAGCAGTTCGCGGTCGTCGGTCGCATCGCCATCCTTCAACTCCACCCACGCCCAATAGCGCCTGGTCGTAACCGTCTCCGGCGTGATGTGGACGACGGCGGCAGGAGGCGTCATCTCAACCTTCCGGATGTTGGTCCGGCCGCCGAGACGGTACCCGCCGAACGTCACCGCGTCACGAATCGCCTGGGGATCCGGTTCCACGGTCACACCCGGCGCCATCAGGACGCCGCGGACTCCACCACCGAACGCGGTTCCGGACGGCGTTGAAGTGACATAGAGCGGAAGCGCCGCAAATCGATCGTTCAACAGCAACAGCGAACGCGACTGGGCATTCCACAGCGCAATCTGATATTCGCCATCCAGATCCACGATCGCTCGTGGACCTTCGACGGTGATCGCCTCGAGCAAGCGTGAACGAAATGCGAGCGTGCGGCTCTCCGCGACTTGACGTATCCCGCCGTGGGATGGCCAGTCGAATGCTTCTCCTGTCATCCACAGGCAGGATCCATCTGGGCGACGTGCAGGGTCTCGGGAGAATGGCTCGTGCGCGACGGGACGTTCGAGCACACCGATGCCCACCAGGCCGGTCGTCCAGAACGCGACTTGCTCTGCGGCGTTGACTCGCAGTGCGGCGGCCATCGACTCAAGCACCGCCGCGGTGTCGCGTGTGTCCGCCGAAAACCAGCCGAATAGCATCAGGAAGGCTGCGTCCGCACTGTGGACGCGACTAGATCCGAGTGAGACGCAAACGCGTCGCCCCACTCGGACACGAACCGGCTGCGACTGAACCCGCGTTCCCACACGCGTGCCTCCTCGCCGGCGCGGCGAGCGCGTTCGGGGTCGCTCAAGAAGTATTCAAGGCCTTGTGCAATCGCCGATGCAGTGACCTCGCCGCAGATCCACCCGTCGATTTTGTGGCGCACCATTTCCGGTAACGCGCCGCTCTGTGTGACGATCGAAGGTAACCCGGCATGTTTCGCCTCGAGCGTCGTGACCGTGAACCCTTCCTTCTGCTCTGGTCGTGACGGCAGGCAATGGATGGATGCCGTTGCCATCAGCGCAGGCACATCCTCACGCAGGCCCAGGAAACGAACGCACCCTGCAAGGTCCGGCTGCTCGGCGCGTGCTCGGACTCGAGCGCGATAACCCGCATAGCCGGGGGCCTCCCATCCCTCGATGTCTCCAACGACATCAAGTGTCACGCCCACATTGGATCTTCGTAATTCCGCGATGGCCTCGAGCAGAAGGTCGACACCCTTTGGCGGAATGATCTGGCCGACGAAGATGACGCGCCCTGGTACCGGCTGGCGCGGATGCCACACGTGAGACCGTCGCGGAACCGTGTTGTAGATGACGCGCGATTTCCCCGACGCAATGCCGTGGCTCAGAAGCTCCTGCTCGATGAAGCTCGAATTGGGTGCGTACTGATCGACGCAGCCATCGATCACGTACCGCCAGAGGTACCGGTAGAAACGGCCTGATTCGGGAGCGTTACCGAGGCGGAGCACGATGCGAACGCCGAAGCGCCGCAGCACCCAGAGTGCCGGAGCCGAACGCACGATGGCATTGAATTCCGGAGCGAACACATGCGTCGGCCGGAACCGTCGCGCGTCGGTCAGCAAGTCGAGACTGGTGCGGAAGACGTCCCACACCGCCTGCAGCCGGGCGCCCAACGTCGCACGGCGCCGCAGCTCGTACCAGTAATAACCTGTGGACCAGCTCGCGCCCACGTCATCGGCGAGATCCACGACGCGACTGCTCTGCCAGGAGTTGACGATGCAGTGCACCGCGGCGCCGTTTTCGCGCAGGGTCCGCAGCACCTCGAAGGACATTCGTTCCAATCCAAAGACGGACACCATGTTGCCCATCGTCGCGATGACCCGCGGCTGTCCCTCGTCTGCTTGCCGGCGAGCGTCACGACGCTTCATGACTCGATCCGCGCCGCGACGAATCCCTTCTGCCGCTCTCTCGAGGGACAATGCCGCTGCTGTGTGACGGCATACCTCGCGGGTAATCGCACCGCGAGCCACAGCTTCTCTGACGCGCGAAAGCGCGGAGACCAGGCTGTCGATATCGCCCGCCTCGTGGACCACTCCTGACACACCGTCGTGGATCAAGTCAGGCGCGCTTCCCACGCCATCGGAGACCACGCAGGGCGTACCGCATGCGAGCGCCTCGCTCACGACAAAACCCCACGTTTCAGACTCGCTTGGCAACGCCAGACAATCGGCCGCGGCCAGGACGGAAGGCATGGTGGATTGATTGACAAAGCCGCACCACGTGGCACGGACGCCGAGTCGCTGCGCGATCGCGCGCGTCTCCTGCATCAGCGAGCCGTTGCCAACCATCGCCAGGGTCACATCAGGATTCATGCGCGCGGCGGCCTCGATCAGATCCGCTGGGCGCTTCACGGCGCTGAACTTGCCGGCGAAGACGATCAAAAAGTCGCTGTCAGAGGCTCCGAGCCAACGACGCATGACCGAACGTGGCTCGCCGCTGGCTGCCGCCGACGACAGCGCTGACACGTCGACTGCATGCGGAGAATCGAAGATCAGCGGCTCGGGGACGCCGAAGCGGCGCAGGTATTCGCGGCTGCGCGTGCCGACACTGAGATAGCCGTCGAACATCCGGAGCGCCATCCGCGTGCGCAGTGCCCACACGGAACGACGGAGACCGACGGGACCGGTGGCGAGATTGCTATCGCCCCGATACAACACCGGAATGCGACGACGCCGGCACGCCGCAATCGCCCGCAGGTAGAACGCGGAATGCCAGCCTGGCACAATGACGACGTCGGGCCGCGTCTCTGCGATCGCGTTGGTAACCGATCCCACGTCGGCGCCGCGAAAGCTTTCCGACTCGAAACGACGGCCGTGCGCCGGTGGCTGAAGAATGCGATGCGGGTAGCCATCGGTGAGCGTCACGTCCCACTCGAACGACTCATCGAAACCGACGCCCTGCTGGTCGGACATCGGCGTCGACGCATACAGCACCGTGAGATCAATGTCTCGCCGATGTGCGGCGATATGGCGGAACAGCGGCGTCATGTACTGCACGGGGTGGGTCTGCACGAAGGCGACTCGGCAACTCATCGTCACGCCGCAATCCGATCACAGAGACCGGCGAGCCGTCCCGCAAGAGCGTGCGCCGACCAGGGCTCGAGCGCTGCCTGGTTGATCGACACCTCCGTGCCCGCGGTGCGAACCAAGGCGTGAAGCGCTTCGGCGATACAGCTCACAAGGCTCTCGACGCGGACGCTTTCATCAAACGTAAGCAGGTGAGCGGCCGGCGGCGGCGCCGCCGCTTTCAGCATCTCGACCACAGTGCTTTCCCGACGATAAACGGCCAGCATCGGACGGCCGGCGAGTAACGCGGGGAACACTTTGCTCGGGGTGTAATGCGGCTCCGAGCTGCCGACAAGCAGCACGGCACTCGCTTGCCGCAGTGCGTCGAGCGAGTCGAGATAGTCAAGCCGGGCGGGCTGCTCATGGACGAGGTGTTCAACCCCGAGCTCGCGTGCGTGCGGGACGACGCGCGCGTCGGTCCCCGTCGACTGGTTGCTGGTTCCGAAGAAGTAGAAGCGGACGCGGTCGGCAAGCGATGGCTCGCGTTCAATCAGCGCACGCGCGGCGGCAAGGACCGCCCGCAGTGTGGCGACGCCGAGTGGAAGCAGCGTGCCGGTGTAGCAAATGTTGATGCGGCCGTCATTCGGAATCAGCCGGTGGCGCGGTTCGCGCCGTGCGATCGCATCAAGGTCGGCTGGATCCCAGCCAATCGGGATCTCGGCCGCAACGTGCGACGAGATACCGGCGCGCACAAATGCGTCCTGATACGTGCGGGCCGACACCGCGGTAACAGCATCGGCGGCCTGCAGTACGCGTGGCTCCAGACGCCGGCCAAGCGCACGCGTGGCCCGGCTCTTCGCATCAACGGCACCGCCGTTTCCACCGCCAACCTCACTTCCCCACGCACCGATCCAGGGGTCCTGGTAATCGAGGATGAACGGAACATCGAAATGCCGTTTGAACATCGGCCCGAGCACTGCCGGATAAGTTGGGTAGATGGTGATGAACAGTGCATCGAACGGGCGTGCGCGGTGAAGCGACCACGCGGCCCGGCGAAGCCCCGGAAGCGCGCGCAACCCGAGGTCTCCCATGCCGAAACGACGCGTCACGGACGCCGGCATCGCTCGCGTGCGGATCACCTCAAGCGAAGGCGGCACCAGCGCGGCGAGCTCCGGATCGACGCGCCCTTCGTAATCCTGCTCCGCAACGGTCAATACGGTCGGTGTCCAGCCGTACGACGCAAGATGCGGTGCGAGCAGACGCACCCGGTGTGTGCCCGCACTGCTGTCTGGCGGAAAGTGCGGGGAAATCATCAACAGGCGTCTGTCAGGAGGCACGCAGTCGGTGGTAGAGCTCCTCGTACTCGGCGACGATCGCCTGTCTGCTGAAGCGGCGTTCGGCGATCGCCCGGCACTCAGCGCGATCGACTTCGGCAAGGCGGCAGACCGCGGTCATCATTTGCTCGGGCGTGTCGCACACGAAGCCCGTCAGGCCGTCGTCAACGCCTTCGGGTACCCCTCCTCGTCGAAAAGCCAGGACAGGCGTTCCGCATAACAACGCCTCGGGGAGAACGACGGGAAACGGTTCTTCCCATTCGATCGGCAGGAGCAGTGCCGCGGCGCCTCCAAGCAGCGCGTTCTTCTCGCCGTCGTCGACGGGCCCCACGTACGAGATGAGATCGCCGTCGATGGCGGGCTCGATTTCGGTCGCGAAGTACTCGCGCTCTTCAGGAAGCGTGG
>DASTZI010000091.1:0-3390 GCA_035764385.1 Vicinamibacterales bacterium | reverse complement strand
CGCTCGCTGAACGCACCGCTGGCCGGCCGGAACAGGCGGCATCGCTGTTCTCCGATGCGGCCGCCCGCTTTCCTCGAGATCCTGAAGTCCGGATGTTCGAGGCCGAGTCGATGCTTCGCGATCGCAAGAACCCACAGGGTGCGCTCGACGCGCTCGCGAAAATCGACCTTCCGTCCGGGAATCGCTTCATGGCGTTTCAGCACGCCACCCTGCAAGCCGATGCCTACGAAGCGCTCGGCCAACGCGACGCCGCCGCCGGCGCGCTCGAGCAGGTGCTCAAGACCTATCCCAACGCTCGCCTGCAGCAGCGCCTCGTCTCGCTGCGAACAGGCGCCACGTCAAAGGCACCCTGAGAAGCGATCCGACACGGTGTTAGGATCGACCGTTCTGGTCACCTCATCCTGATGCCTTTGTCGTCGACACCACGCCACAACCTCGTCGTCTCGAGCCCGGCATGAAGATCCGGCCTGGCTCCCCGTATCCACTTGGCGCCACCTGGGACGGCTCCGGCGTCAACTTCGCCATCTTCTCCGAGCATGCCCTCAAGGTTGAGTTGTGTCTGTTCGACTCGCCTGACAGCGTTCGCGAGTCGGCCCGCATCTCTCTACCTGAGCAGACCGACCTCATCTGGCACGGCTACATTCCGGGCATCCTGCCGGGTCAGTTGTACGGCTACAGACTCCACGGCCCCTACGATCCCATGCGGGGGCTCCGGTTCAACCCGAACAAGGTCGTGCTCGAACCGTATGCCAAGGCGATTGGCCGCAATATTCGCTGGAGCGATGAAGTCCACGGGTACCGCTTCGGCGATCCGCGTGAAGACTTCGCGTTCGATCATCGCGACAACGCACCGTTTGCGATGTTGGCCGCGGTGATCGATCCCGCGTTCACCTGGGGTCAGGATCGGCGGCCGCGAACGCCGTGGCACGAGACGGTGATTTACGAGCTCCACGTCAAGGGTTTCACCCGTCGGCATCCGCGGCTGAGCGAAGCGATGCGCGGGACCTACGCAGGACTCGGATCGGACGAAGCCATCCGGCATCTTCAGGATCTGGGCATCACCGCGGTCGAGCTGATGCCGGTGCATCACCACGCATACGATCGTCACCTCGTGCAGCGGCACCTCAGCAACTACTGGGGCTACAACACCAGCGCCTTCCTCGCTCCCGACACTCGCTACTCGATGAGCAGGAGCTCATCCGGCTCGGTGCGCGAGTTCAAGACGATGGTCCGTAATCTGCACGCGGCTGGCATCGAAGTGATTCTGGATGTCGTCTACAACCATACGGCCGAGGGCGATCATCTCGGTCCGACGCTCTCGTTACGAGGCGTCGACAACGTCGCGTACTACCGTCTCGATCCGGAGAATCCCCGTTTTTATCAGGACTATACCGGCTGCGGAAACACGCTGAACATGCGACATCCGCGCGTGCTCCAGCTCATCATGGACAGCCTGCGCTATTGGATCCTGGAGATGCACGTCGATGGATTCAGGTTCGATCTGGCGAGCGCGCTCGCGCGGGAATTACACGCCGTCGATCGCCTGGGCGCCTTTTTCGACATCATTCATCAGGACCCGGTGATCTCGCAGGCCAAGCTCATCGCGGAGCCATGGGATCTTGGCGAAGGTGGATATCAGGTCGGGAATTTCCCTGTGGGATGGGCCGAGTGGAACGGCCGTTACCGCGACTCGATCCGACGGTTCTGGCGATCCGATAGCGGGCTCATCTCCGAGCTGGCGACGCGGATTGCCGGCAGCAGCGATCTTTACGATCACAGCGGGCGTCGTCCGCACGCCAGCGTCAACTTCGTCACGTGCCACGACGGCTTCACGCTGCACGATCTAGTCAGCTACAACCAGAAGCACAACGAAGCCAACCTGGAAGGCAATCGCGACGGCGAGAACAACAATCACAGCTTCAACTACGGCGTCGAAGGACCGACCTCCGACCACAAGGTGCGCGCCGTCCGCGAACGGCAGAAACGCAACTTCCTGGCAACGGTGTTTCTGTCGCTTGGCGTCCCCATGCTCTACGCCGGAGACGAGATGGGGCGGACGCAGCGTGGGAACAACAACGCCTACTGTCAGGACAACGAGATCAATTGGGTGGACTGGCAGCGCTCCGCCGAGCAGGAAGACCTGCTGCGCTTTACGAAGTATGTGATCGAGTTGCGCCGCCAACAACCGGTGCTGAAACGACGACGGTTCTTCCAGGGCCGCAGCACGCGGGAGGGCGCCGTCAAGGACATCACCTGGTTCGCGCCGGACGGCAGCGAGATGTCCGAATCGGCCTGGAGCAATCCGGATGCGCGCGCCCTCGGTGTCCGCCTGGACGGATCGCAAATCGACGAGACCGACGAGAACGGCAATCCGATCGTCGGCGACATGCTCTTTCTGCTCGTCAACGCCCATGAGGAGGGGCTTCGATTCGCGTTCCCCGCCCGGCTGCTGACACAGCAGTGGGAGCGTCTTCTCGACACCTCTGACACGCGCTGGGCGAGGCCCGTCGCCTACGACGTTCCCTACTACGAGCTCTCGGGCCACTCGGTCGCGGTGTTCAAGCTGGCAGAGCGAGCCTCGAATGGCGGTGCCGCGTGAGCACACCGATGCCGCTCCCAGTCCCGCAGGAGCAACCGCTCTGGTACAAGGACGCCGTCATCTATCAGCTCCACGTGAAGGCGTTCGCCGACAGCAACGGTGATGGCATCGGTGATTTCAAGGGACTGTCCGGCAAACTCGACTACCTCGCCGATTTGGGTGTCACCTGCCTGTGGCTCCTGCCGATGTACCCGTCGCCGTTTCGCGATGATGGCTACGACATCGCGGACTACTACAGCATCCATCCCAGTTACGGCACGCTGGACGACTTCCGCGAGTTTCTCGATGCGGCGCATGCCCGCCGCCTGCGCGTGGTCACCGAGCTGGTGCTGAACCACACCTCGGACGAGCACGCGTGGTTCAAGGAGGCGAGACGGTCCCGCGACAACCCGCGCCGCGACTGGTACGTCTGGAGCGACACCGACGATCGCTATCAGGGCGTCCGCATCATCTTCGTTGACACCGAGCGCTCGAACTGGGCGTGGGACCCCGAATCGAAGGCGTACTACTGGCATCGCTTCTTCAGCCACCAGCCGGATCTGAACTACGACAATCCCGCCGTCCGGAACGAGATGTGGAACGTGATGAAGTTCTGGCTCGGGCTCGGTGTGGACGGCTTCAGAGTCGATGCCGTGCCGTATCTCATCGAGCGTGAGAACACGAGCTGCGAGAACTTACCCGAGACGCACGACGTCATCCGGTTCCTCCGCGCCAACCTCGACACGCACGTCCCCGATCGGATGCTCCTGGCCGAAGCGAATCAGCCGCCGGAGCTCGTACGCGCCTATTTC
>DASTZI010000090.1:0-31443 GCA_035764385.1 Vicinamibacterales bacterium | reverse complement strand
GTGAATGATCTCTACACGCGAGCGCTGATGCCTGGATTGGCACACCTTTATATCGGTGAGGAGGCGGTGGCGGTTGGTGTCTGCGAGGCGCTCCAATCAGACGACTACATCACCAGCACGCACCGGGGTCACGGGCATTGCCTGGCCAAGGGAGCGGCGCCGAATTTGATGTTCGCTGAGCTGCTGGGCAAAGAGGCCGGGTACTGCAAAGGCAAAGGCGGATCGATGCACATTGCCGATCCAGCCACCGGCAATCTGGGCGCGAATGCCATCGTCGGCGGCGGCGCGACGCTGGCAACAGGTGCCGCGTACGCATCGAAAGCCCTCGGCCAGAATCGCGTGGCGGTGTGTTTCTTCGGGGAAGGGGCGCTCGGTCAGGGTGCGCTGTACGAGTCGATGAACCTCGCACAGCTGTGGAAGCTGCCTGTGATCTACGTCTGCGAGAACAACTTGTACAACGAGTACACGCATTACTCCGAGACGACCGCCGGCGACGTGCAGGCGCGTGCGATCGCGTTTGGTCTGCCTGCGGAAGCGGTCGACGGACAGGACGTTCGCGCGGTGTACGCCGCCGCGTCGCGAATGGTGGCGCGCGCCCGTCGCGGCGAGGGGCCCGCGTTCCTGCTGGCGAACACCTATCGGTTTCGCGGTCATCATGTCGGCGATATTGCGCGCGACTACTACCGATCCAAGCAGGAAGAGCAGCGTTGGATGTCAGAGCGCGATCCGCTCCCGCTCTATGCTCGATGGCTGACGTCAGAAGGGCTGGCGGATCAGCCGATGCTCGATCGCATCCAGAGCGAAGTGGCCGCCGACATGGATGCCGCGGTCGAGTTCGCACAGAACGCGCCGTTTCCCGATCCGCGACGAGTCGACGAGGATATCTATGCCTGATACCGTGGCCACCGCACAGAGACCAGAAACGTCCGGAACCGCCGTTCGGGAGCTCACCTTCGCCGAAGCCATTCGTGAGGCGCTGGCGGAGGAAATGCGTCGCGATCCAACGGTGGTATTGCTCGGCGAGGATGTCGCCGAGGCGGGAACGCCGTTCAAGGTCGTCAAGGGTCTTGTCGAAGAGTTCGGCAAGGATCGCGTCGTCGACACGCCGATTTCCGAGGCCGGGTTCACCGGCCTGGCAGTCGGTGCCGCGATGGCCGGCATGCGCCCTGTCGTCGACATCATGTTCGGCGACTTCATGACGCTCATCATGGACCAGGTCGTCAACCAGGCCGCGAAGATCCATTACATGTCAGGCGGCATGTGGAAGGTGCCGATGGTGATTCGCGCGACCATGGGTGCGACGCGGCGATCGGCGGCGCAGCACTCGCAGTCGCTCCACGCGTGGCCGAGTCACGTGCCTGGCCTGAAGGTGGCGATTCCCTCGACGCCATATGACGCGAAAGGGCTGATCAAGGCGGCGATCCGCGACGACAACCCGGTGGTCGTCTTCGAGGACAAAATCTCGTACATGAAGGTGAAGGGACCTGTCCCCGCCGAAGAGTACGTGATTCCGTTGGGTGTCGCGGACATCAAGCGTGAAGGACGCGACATCTCGCTCGTTGCGACGAGCAGCATGGTCCAGGTCGCGCTCGGCGCCGCGACGATGCTCGAGGAGATTGGCGTCGATGCGGAGGTGGTGGATCCGCGTACGACCTGGCCGCTCGACGAAAAGACGCTCATCGAGTCCGTTCGCAAGACCTCGCGCTGCATTGTCATTGACGAGGGGTACTACAGGTACGGCGTCACGGGAGAGATTGCGTCCGTCATCGCCGAGGGCGCGTTCTACGACCTGGACGGTCCGGTCAGACGCATCGGCGCGCGCCACGTGCCCGTGCCGTTTTCGCCGCCGCTCGAGGATGCGACCGTTCCGAACGAGCGCGACGTGTTCGAGATGGCGCGGGCGATGTGCAATAAGTAGGTTGGTAGTTGGTGGTTGGTAGTTGAGGGTCAGCTAACCACCAACCACGAACCACTAACCACCAACCCATAGAGGGAACGATGGCATTACGAACCTACGGCACGATGGCGGTGGATTGGGAGCAGCGCGTCAATTTCGATCGCCTGCGGCGCGAGCGGCTCGATCGGATCAAGGACCTGCTGGCGAAGTCGTCGATGGGCGCGTTGCTGTGCTTCGACATGAACAACGTGCGCTACATCACGTCGACCAACATCGGCACGTGGGCGCAGGACAAAATCAGCCGCTTCACGCTGCTGCCGCAGAAGGACGAGCCGATCCTCTGGGATTTTGGCTCCGCGGCGCGCCATCACCAGCTGCATTGCCCCTGGCTCGGCGAGCGTTCGCGTCCCGGCATCCCGTCGATGCGCGGTGCGATGACTCCCGAGATGGGGCGAGCCGAGGATGTGGCGAAGAAGATCCGCATCGAGCTCGAAAAGCGCGGGCTCCACAAGGAGCCGCTCGGCGTCGACATCGTCGAGCCTGACGTGATGGTCGCGCTGCAGCGCGAGGGTATCGAGATCGCCAACGGTCACGCGCTGATGTGCGAGGCGCGCGAGATCAAGACCGAGGACGAGATCACGCTGCTCAACATGGCGGCGATGATGGTGGACGCCGCGTACTACGATTTGTACAAGGCCATGAAGCCGGGGATGCGCGAGAACGAAGCGGTCGCGCTCGTCGCCGAGCGGCTGTACGACATGGGCTCCGAGTACGTCGAAGGCGTCAACGCCATTTCCGGTGAGCGCTGCAGCCCGCATCCGCATCTCTTCTCGGATCGCGCGCTGCGGCCAGGCGATCCGGTGTACTACGACATCCTCCACTCCTACATGGGCTATCGCACCTGTTACTACCGGACGTTCGCGGTCGGCTCGGCGTCGCGTGCGCTGGTCGACGCGTACAAGCGGTGTCGCGATTACCTCGATGCCTCCATCGAGCTGATCCGCCCGGGCCGGTTGACCTCCGAAGTCGCGTCGGTGTGGCCCAAGGCGCAGGAGTTCGGGTTCCCGAGCGAGGAGGCCGCATTCGCGCTGCAGATGGGACACGGCATCGGGCTGGCCATCTGGGAGCGGCCGATGATCAGCCGTCTCGTGTCGCTCGAGCATCCGCACGAAATCAAGCCCGGGATGGTGTTCGCGCTCGAGACGTTCTGGCCGTCCACCGATGGATGGAGTGCGGCGCGCATCGAGGAGGAGATCGTCGTCACGAAGACGGGCCACGAAGTGATTACGCGGTTCCCTGCCGAGGAACTGCTCGTCGCCGGCGCGCCGTTCGTCACGGTTGGCGGAACGCTTCCCATCATTCGGGAGACCGAAGCGCCGCCCAATCCGCAGGTGGTCGAGATGATTGCCGCGGCCGCGCGAGCTGAAGCCACTCCTGAAAAGGTCGGCGCCGGAAGCTGATGGCCATCAGCGTAGTCATGCCTGCGCTCGAGATGGCGCAGGACAGCGGCAAGCTCGTCTCGTGGCTGAAACAGGAAGGCGAGTCGGTCCGCAAGGGCGAGATGCTGCTCGAGGTCGAAACCGACAAGGCGGTTGTCGAAGTGGAGGCGTCGGCTGACGGCATCCTCGCCGGCGTCACGGCGAAACCTGGAGATGTGGTGCAAGTCGGCCACACGATCGCGTGGCTCGTGCAGCCCGGTGAAGCACCGCCTGCGGCGGTGTCACAGCCGGCGGCCGTAGCATCGGCGGCGGTCGCATCACCGATGGCCGCCGTCCCATCGGTCAGCGCGCCCGCTCGCGGCGCCGCACGAATCTCGCCCAAAGCCCGCCGTCTCGCGCAAGAGAAGGGCGTCGATATCAGCCGCTTGACGGGTTCGGGTCCTGGCGGCGAGATTCTGGCCGACGACATCCTAGCTGCTGCGAAGGGGTCAGACCCCGGTGATACGGCGACTCAACACCTTGAGTCGACCCATCACCGGGGTCTGACCCCCACCATCGGCCGCCTCATGGCGGAGCGGACGACCCAGAGCTGGACGACGGTTCCGCATTTCTTCGTGACGCGCGACGTCGACGCGAGCGCGCTGAACGAGGCGCGGGAGCGGCTGCTGCCAGCCATCGAACGATCGCACCGGGTCAAGGTCACGCACACCGATCTGCTCGTCGCGATCGTGGCGCGCACGCTCGGCAAACATCCGCGGCTGAACGCGAGCTGGACGCCTGACGGGATCGTTCAGCACGATCAGATGAACATTGCGCTCGCGATCGGCGTTGAAAACGCGGTTGTCACGGCCGTGATTCCCAACGCCGATCGTGCGGCGCTTGGCGATATGGCGGTACGGCGGCGTGAGTTGGCGGAGCGCGCACAGGCTGGGCGGCTGCAACCAGCCGACATCGCCAACGCGACCTTCACCATCAGCAATCTCGGCATGTTCGAGGTCGACGCGTTCACGGCGATCATCGTGCCTCCACAGGCGGCGATCCTTGCGGTGGGCGCGATCGCAGAGCGTGTGGTTGCGGTGAACGGCCAGCCCGCGGTGAGGCCGATGATGTCGTTGACGGTCTCATGTGACCATCGGGTGGTGGACGGTGTTCGCGCCGCAGAATTCATGCGCGATCTCGCCAGTGCCATCAGGTCTCCGCAACTCTAATCCGATGACCGAGACCTTCAGCAATTTCGTCGGCGGCCAGTGGAAAGCGTCACGCACCGGTCAGACCTTCGAGGACGAGAACCCCGCGTCGAAGGGGAGTAATCTCGGAGTCTTTCAATCGTCGAGCGCCGTTGATGTCGACGAGGCGATCGCAGAGGCGGAGCGCGCGTTTCGCACATGGCGCCGCACGACGGTCGCGGAGCGCCAGCAGTACGTCGCCGAGTTTCTCAGCCTGCTGAAGCAGTCGCGCGAGGAGCTCGCCCGCATTGTCACGCTGGAAAACGGCAAAACGCTGCGGGAATCGCGCGCCGAAGTGGATTCGGCGCTCGTCGAGGGGAACTATCACCTGACGCAGGTGTCGGCGTTCTACGGTCACACCGGACCCGGCGCATCGCGCGACATCACGACGTGGGTGCAGTACGAACCCCTCGGGGTCGTCGGCGTCATCAGCCCGTGGAACTTTCCGATGAACGTCATGTGCCGCAAGACGCTGCCGGCGCTGCTGACGGGGAACACCGTCGTCTTCAAGCCGGCGTCGTTCACGCCGTGGTCGGGCGTGTTCATGGCACGCCTCTTCGAGCAGACGGGTCTTCCCGCCGGCGTGTTCAACTGCGTGACCGGTCTCGGTTCGCTGATCGGCAACCGCATCGTCGAGGATCCTCGCGTCCGCGCGATTTCGTTCACGGGATCGACGGCCGTTGGAAAGAAGATTCAGGCGCAGGCCGCTGCGAATCTGACCCGCACGCAACTCGAGCTCGGCGGCAAGAACGCGCTGATCGTGATGGCGGACGCCGATCTCGACGCCACACTGGATGCGGCCGTCACCGCCGGTTTCTCCAACGCGGGGCAGTGGTGCACGTCGACGAGCCGGATTCTGCTGCAGCGACCGATTGCCGAATCGTTTCTGCAGAAACTCGTAGCACGCTGCGACCAGATGAACGTCGGCGACGGGCTGCGCGACGAGACCCACATGGGACCGGTCGCGGGGCCGCAACAGTACGAGGACATTCGAAGTGCCATCTGTCGAGCGCAGACCGATGGCGCGCGCATGATCGCGGGCGGCGAGAGCGGGATCTCGGAGGCGGGGTATTTCATCCGGCCGACAGTGTTCACGGGGATCCGCTGCGACATGGAGCTGTTCCGTGAAGAGATCTTCGGTCCGGTGCTGGCGGTCTCGGAGTTCGACTCGATCGACGACGCGCTGAAGATGGCCAACGAGTCGATCTATGGGTTGTCATCGGCGATCTACACAACCGATATCCGCGCCGCCCGGAAATATATCGATGGGATCGAGGCCGGGCTCGCGCACGTCAACGTGCACACCGGTTACAAAGAACCGTCGATGCCGTTCGGCGGCGTGAAGCAGTCGGGTGCGGGACTTCCAGAGAACAGCGAGAGCGGGCTGGAAGCCTTCGTGGATCGAAAGGCCGTCTACCTGCGCTAGGGCAACGTTGCACGATGGAAACGAGGTGCTCCATGCCGAGGCTTACAGGCACGGTGTGCGTGTTCTTTCTGGCCGGTGTGATCGTCTTCGCTCAAAAGGCGCAGAAACCGGAACCCGTCGAGATCGAGCTCATGACGTACCCCGAGATCTATTCCGCGATCCAGGATCACGGTAAAACCACGGTTCTTGTATATAACGGCGGCACCGAACAACGAGGCCCGCACGCCGTGCTCGGTGGCCACACGCTGATGGCGCACGCGATTGCCCCAATGATTGCGAGGAAACTGGGCAACGCGCTAGTAGCGCCGGTTCTTCCGTTTTCAGTGAGTCCAGCCGGCGGAGTTACCGCGAAAATGCCGGGCGGCGTCGAACTGTCTCCAGATCTGTTTCAGAAGGTGAACGAAGCCGTGGCGGACAGCATGGTCAAGAACGGCTTCAAGAACATCGTCCTGATGGGTGATCACGGCGGCGGCCAGGTCGAACTGAACAAACTGGCCACGGCGTTGGACGCGAAGTACGGCCCGCGGGGCACGCATGTTTATTTCTGCGGAGACGTGTACGAAAAATCGCGGCAGGAGTTCGCCGATTGGCTGACGAGCAAGGGATTGCCGCTCAGCAACCATGCGGGTATTTCGGATACGTCGACAATGCTCTATCTGCAGCCTGAACCCGAACGATGGGTGCGCGGTATTTACAAGACGACAATCGGTGATCCAGTGCTGCCTCCGGGTCAGCAGCCGAACCCGAACGTGCCTCGCGTCAACAATGGCGTGTCGGGTGACCCTCGGCCCTCGACATCAGACATCGGCAAACTCGTCGTTGACATGAAAGTCAACAACGCTGTGGCAGAAATCAACAGACTGATCGGGAGAAACCGCGCCAAGGAATAGCAAACGTCGCGTAGAGGCGGACCTTAAGGTCCGCCTCTACGTCAATGCTGCAAGATTCTTCCGCAGCGTCTCTCCATCGAGCTCGTTTTCCCACCGCGAGACGACCAGGGTCGCCACGCCGTTGCAGAGCATGTTGACGGTGGCGCGGCACATGCTCATGAAGCGATCGAGGCCGAGAATGAGCGCCATGCCTGCCACGGGAATCGACGGAATGACCATCAACGTGGCGACCAGCGCGATGAACGCCGCGCCCTGAATGCCGACGGCGCCCTTGTGCGTCAGAGCCGCGACGAGGAATAGCGTGATGTAGTTGCCGGGCGTCAGCACCACACCCGTGGCCTGCGCGACGAAGACGGCGGCGAGCGTCATGTAGATGCAGCTGCCGTCGGGGTTGAAAATGTAGCCGGTCGGCGTCACGAGGCCGACCAGCCCCTTCGAACATCCCAGATTCTCGAGTTTCCGCATCAGTGACGGCAGCGCCGGGTCGGAGGAACTGAGCGACAGCGTCAGAACGATCTCCTCGCGGATGTACTTGAGGAACCTGATGATGCTGAAGCCGGCCACTGCGGCGACGCCGCCGAGCACGATCAGCACAAACAACGCGGAAGTGATCCAGAGCGTCGCGATCAGCTTCGCCAGCGGCCCAAGAGAGCTGAGGCCGTAACGTCCGACGGTGAATGCCATCGCGCCGAACGCGCCGATCGGCGCCAGGCGCATCAGCATATTGACGACGCCGAAGATCATCTGCGTGAGACCTTCGAGGAAGTCGGTGACCGGCTTGGCCTTCGCGCCGGCCGTCGAGAGCGCGAAGCCGACGAGCAACGACACGAGGATCACGTTGAGGATGCTGCCGCCCGCGAACGCGCCGACGATGGAGTTCGGAATGATGTTCAGGAGGAAATCGGTCACGGTCTGGGCTTTGGCCTGACCGGCGTAGCCCGCCACAGCGGTGGCGTCGCCCGCCGTCGGCGTGGCGTTGAACCCTGCGCCAGGCTGCGTCAGCGCGCCAACGAGCAAACCGATGAGGAGCGCGATGCTCGTGAGGATTTCAAAGTAGAGAAGCGCCTTGCCCCCGACACGGCCGACCTTCTTGATACTATCCATGCCGGCAATGCCCGCCGCGACGGTGCAGAAGATCACGAGCGGGATCACCATTGTGATCAGCCGGATGAACGCGTCGCCGAGCGGCCGCATCGCCTGGGCAGTGGTGGGCGCCACATACCCGAGAACAATCGCGATGGCGACGCCAAGCAGCACCTGTCCCCACAGGGTTTTGTAAAACGGTTTTCGAGCGGCGGTTGCAGCAGCGGGCGCGGCGTGTGTGATGACGGTGGCCATGGCGGCAGATACTACACCCGATCCTGCGGAGGATTCTCAGTCAATGGCAAATCTTGGATACATCGGCCTCGGGGCCATGGGCAGCCGGATGGCAAACCGTCTGCTCGACAAGGGACACGTCGTTACCGGGTACAACCGTACCCGTTCGAAGGCGCAGTGGTTGGTTGACCGGGGAATGAAGTGGGGAGACTCGCCGAAAGCAGTGGCCGAGGCAGCGGACGTGATCTTCGTCATGGTCACTGATTCGAAGTCGCTCGACGCGGTGTCCGGTGGTCCGGACGGGTTCCTTGCCGGACTTCGCGACGGCAAGGTTGTCGTCGACAGCAGCACGGTGAGCCCGGCCATCAGTCGGGACGTGGCCGAGAAGGTCCGCGCGAAGGGTGGCGACATGGTTGACGCTCCCGTGTCGGGGAGCGTCGCGACGCTGGAGGCCGGCAAGCTGAGCGTGATGGTGGGTGGAAGGCGCGCCACCTTCGATCGAATCAAACCCGTCCTCGACGACATCGGCCCGAAGGTCACGCACGTTGGCGACAATGGACTGGCGCTCTCGATCAAGATCGCGCACAACCTGAGCCTCGCCGTGCAGATGCTCGCGTTCAGCGAAGGGGTATTGCTGGCGGAAAAGAGCGGCATCTCGCGCGAGGTCGCGGTCGATGTGCTCACGCACAGCGTCATCGCCTCGCCCATGGTGCAGTATCGCGGGCCGTTCGTGCTCGGATTGCCCGAAGAGTCCTGGTTCGACGTCAACATGATGCAGAAGGACCTGATGCTGGCGCTCGAGATGGGCCGGCGTCTGGACGTGCCGCTGCCGACGACGGCCGTGACCAACGAGTTCCTCACGGCGGCGCGCGGAATGGGCCTGGCGAAGTACGACTTCGCCGTTGTGTTCAAGGTGCTGGCCCAGATGGCGGGCCTGAAGAATCCCTGATGGACTGGTTGGTAGTTCGTGGTTAGTGGTTAGTGGTTGGTGGCTTGGGAATTACCAAACACCCACCACGAACCACCAACCACCAACCAAACGTGATTACCGTGTCGGTGGGGTCGCCGAGGTGCCCGCGCCAATCGACTCACCGGAGACGACGAGTTCGACGCGTCGATTCTGCTGTCGTCCAGCCGGTGTGTCGTTCGAGGCGACCGGCATCGTCTCGCCAAATCCTGCTGTTCCGATCGCGTTCGGCGCGATGCCCTGATCGACCAGATACGCGCGCACCGAGCTGGCTCGGTTCTCGGACAGCCGCTGATTGTAGTCGGCTGATCCCACACTGTCGGTGTGCCCTTCGACCTGCAGCTTCAACCCACGGTGTGAGAGGAGAATGCCGGCCACCTTGGCAAGCTTCTCACGCGTGCCCGACTTGAGATTCGCGCTCCCGGTGTCGAACAGGACGTCGGAGAGGTTGACGATCAGCCCGCGTGCGCTCTCTCGCGTTTCAAGGATCGAATTGAGCTGCTGCCGCAGCTGATCGCGCAGTTCGGCCTTCTCATGCTCGGCTTTCGCCGCGTTGGCTTCGGCCGCGGCGCGCGCGGAATCAGCCGCTGCACGCGCCGCTTCGGCCGCGGCCTTGTCGCGGGCAGCCTGATCCGCCAGCGCCTTCGCCTGCTGCGCCTGATTATCCGCCGCCAGGCGTGCCGCATCCGCCGCCTGCCGTGCAGCCTCCGCGGCCGCTCTGTCGCGCTCGGCTGAGAGCCGTGCGGCTTCAGCCGTCAGGCGGTCGATTTCCGCCTGCTTGCGCGCCGCTTCCTCGGATCGTGCGCGATCGAGCGCGGCATCCTCGCGCTGCTTCGCGGCCGCACGCTGTTGTGCCTCCGCTTCGTCTTCCTGCCGCTGCAGGGCAATCAGTCGCGCGTCTTCGGCGGTCTGAACCGCCTGGCGTGCGGGCATCATCACTTCGTTCGTGTTGCGGTGCCGCGCTTGCGCCTGCTCCGCGTCGGTGAGCAGCCGTGTGGCTTTCATGTAGGTGTCGTCCGAGTAGCGATCGGCGCCAGCAAACCGGGCGAGCATGACCGCGTTCCGCGCCTCGGCGAGATCCAATGGCGCGCCGGGCTCGAGCGGCTTCAGTTTCAGCTGACGCGTGTCCTGATTCATCAGGTACGTGCCGCGCTTCAGCAGATCGAACTTCGCCTGGATGACGTCGACGTTCCCCTTCGTGTTGTTCCGAACACTGTTTTCCAGGACGACGACGTCGCTGGGTTGCGTGACCGCGAAGTACGGCTCGGCCGTGACGATCATGCCGAACGCCTGCAGTTCGGTGGTGACGTGAATGCGTGCCTCATCGTCTTTGACCTGCACTTCGCCGAGATTCGTCGACCGTCCTTCCGGCGTCACGGCCCACAGAACGTAGGTGAGATATTCCGGGCCGAACTGCGTCGGCGGCGCGAGCTTGTCGAACTTCGCGTCGATGTCGATATAGCCCTTCTTCCCCTCGACCGTCGCATTTCCGGTTGCCAGCGGCGAAAGCGCCGTGCCCATAAAGTCGACCTTCGTATCGCCCTTGCGCGGTCGATAGTTGATCGCGGGGGTCGTGTGGCCGACGACGGTGATGCGGAAAAGAGGCGTAGACCCCTGCTGCGTCGTGGCACCGATTTGCTGCGTCGGATTTGGAGACGTCTGTGCGAACGCGGTCCCGGCGAGAAGGACACCGGTCGCCGCAAGCAGCGCTGCTGCACTTCGCTTATGCATGGATGTGAACCTCTGTCGCCTTTATGGGGCAACTTCCGGTCCACCTCGCGCAGCGTTCTCGAAGCGACAGAATGAGCGCGAGTACGGCGAATGTGATAAGGGTGCGGGGTTGCGCGCCACCGGGTCATGACAATTTCGATGGCGCGCGTGCAGATTTGGCAGTGACCGCTTATCGAGTTGGCGCGGCGCGCTTATTTTGCGGCCGCCGCTCGCGAATCATCACGGCGTCGGATCCGCGAACGCGCCGCCCCAGATATCCGAATTCCCGAATGTCGCGGGGCAGACGTTGTTCGGCGCCGGCGTCGGCAGTGCCGTCTCTCCGAGCAGCGACTCGCGATATGCATCGATGGCCGGACAATCTGCGGCTGCCCGCACATCGTTCCACGTCGCCAATGCAAAATCATTTGTCGCCTGGATGCTGTTGTAATCGCCGAGGAACTCGGAGGACAGCGCATTCGCGCTCGAGGCGCGCGCATCGCCAACGGCGCCGCGATGCAAGTCGGTCCAAGTGGCGATGGTGCTGAAATCGGCGTGCCGCACGACGCCTTGCGTCAATCGTGGCAGCGCCGTCGTTGTCTGATAGGGCTGGAGGAAATTGTTGTAGGTCAGGTACACGTCCTGCCCGTCCGGGGAGATCGCAATCGCGGGGAAGTTAGGACGATCCGATCGAGGCGACGCAATCACAGGCTCGCTGAACGTCTGACCGTGATTAGTCGACCATGTGACCACCGCATGCTCGTTTGGACCGCCACTCTCCGGCGTCGGCGGGACACCGGTGCACCAGGTCACGACGACGCGATCTGTCGCGCCCGCTCCGGTTGGTGCGCCGTTCGCGACGTCGAGGCTCGGGAAGCTGCCCGCACGCGCCCCGGCGACGCCGTCGTTGGTGTCGCCGGCAACGGCATCAAACAGCGCGCAGTTGTCAAACGTGCCGATCCGCTGCGGGCTATCGAATGTCCGCCCGCCATCGAACGAGCGCGCCAGGAAAATGGTGTTCTCCAACGTCGGTGGAACGGTACCTTGCCAGACGACGTACACGATGCCCTGGCTGTCGGTGCGTACGCCGCAGTCCTGTTTGCCGAGGCGGGAGTTGTTGACGCCGTTCGAGACCTGCGTTTCGTTCCATGTATCGCCGCCATCGGTCGAGCGCGCGACCTTGATTGCATTCGGAAGCGTGTTAGGACTCTTTTCCTGACCGCGGAAGGCCGCGAAGCAGACGTACACGTTGCCGAAGAAAGGGCTTGATGCGGCGTCGTCTGCTGAGACCTGTTCGTGATCGGAGAAGAGCGCCGAATTCTGGCGGCTGACGATCACCGGAGGCATCCAGGCGGCTTTAACGCTCGCTGCGGCCGCTGCGACATCATCGGTGCGCGACACGGCGATCGCCTCGAAGCCCCGGAATGTGGCTTCGCTTCGGAGCGAGCTGAAATTCGCGGTCAGGTTCGTGTAGTAGAGGCGCACGCCGTTGGCCCACGAGAACTGGCCGTTGGCGTCGGGCCGAGGACCGAATGTGAGCGAAGGGTCGCCGTCAGAGGCCAGTCCATTTTCGTAGTACCAGGGAAGGGTGCCGATCGGCCCAACCGCTGGTTGACATCCAGGATCGTCGCCTGGAACCCCGGTGCAGCTTGCGTTGCGTGCGCTCCAACCCGTGTAGGTCGGTTGCGTCCACGACGTTCCACGGTTGAAGGAGAAGTAGACGCCCGATATGCCGACGCCGATTGTGAACGGACAGGTGGTGTCGTCGCCTGCGTTGCACGCCTCGAGGTCAAGTTCATCGTTCACACCCGCAACGACGATGTTCGGGTTGACGGGGTTGATCACGACACCGGGCTCGTTCTGTTTGTTGCGCGCGAACGGTGAGGGCGGACTCACCGTGATGAGCGTGTCCGATTGAGCGAATGCGCTGTGGAGATCGACGATCAGGAATCCGAGCACGAGCATTGTCATCGTTATGAAAACCCGTTTCATGAGGACGCTCCTTTTTGTCAGCACGCGGATGTTACCTCTGCCGCAATTGTTGAGTTGCTTGCGGAAGTGTCCAATGAAAGCCGATGTGTGCTGAAGGTTAGGAGTGCGAGGCGAGCTCGCCGCGACGTAGTTTGCGATACAGGTCGAGTGCTTCCCTGATTGTACGAATGGCATCCTCGGGGCCAAGCAGGTCTTCGATCACGACCTGCTTGTTCTCGAGCACCTTGTAGTCCTGGAAGAACCGTTGGACCTCACGCATGACGTGCGCGGGAAGCTGCGCCTTGTCACGGTAGTCCTCGAACGCGGGATCGCGCACTGACACCGCAACGATCTTGTCGTCGAGCCCCTTCTCATCGCGCATTCGCATGACGCCAATGGCCCGAGCTTCGACGATGGTGAGCGGATAGACCGGCTCCTGACTCAACACCATCGCATCGAGCGGGTCGCCATCGCCGCAGTATGTGCGCGGGATGAAGCCGTAGTCGGCGGGGTAATACACGGCGCTGTGAAGGACGCGGTCGAGGCGAAGCAACCCCGTCTCCTTGTCCAGTTCGTACTTGTTCTTGCTGCCCTTTGGGATTTCGATAACCACTGGAAAGGCGCGGTCGACGAGCGCGTCGTCAACGTAGGTGTCATGCCACGGATGCATTGCCACGATATCTGGATGATAGCTGGAAGGGCGGGAAGGCCGGGATAGGCGCTCCTCTCGGGCTGACGTATGATTCGCGCTGTTCCGTCTTCATGTAGACGCGCTTGACGTACGTAGGAGCCGCCTTTTCAGGCGGGTCCGGGAGATCTCCAGTGAAGCCATCACTATTCGATTCCTGCGCTGCAGCGATTCTGGTGCTGGCGGCTGCAGCGGAGCCCGCGTCGGCGCAGCAAGCGGCACCGCGAACGGCCGGCGGGTGTCCGCTCGATCCTGTGAAGTTCCATGAATGCGCGCTTCCAAAGACCAAAACCTTCAACCCGCCGCGCACCCCGGACGGGCGTCCGGACATGCAGGGTTACTGGGAGCGGGCCTTCACTTCGCAGGACGTCGAAGAGCATGGCGCGGATGGCCTCAACATTCAGCCGGGTCCGAGCCTTGTCATCGACACGCCGGACCACAAGATCCCGTATCAGCCATGGGCGCTCGAGTTCAGGAAGGGGATCGTCGACCGATTCATCTCGCCGCTGGCCAGCTGTTTTCCGCCCGGCATCCCGCGTGACATCGTGGCACCGGCGGCACACCAGATCGTCCAGACGCCCGGCTACGTGATGCATCTGCTCGAGTACTCCCACTCCTATCGAGTGATCCCGACAGGCAACGAGGGGCATGTGTCGGGGAACGTCAAACTCTGGCAGGGCAACTCACGCGGTCACTGGGAAGGCAACACGCTCGTCGTCGATGTGACCAACATGAATGGACTCGCGTGGATAGACAACGCCGGCAACTTCGCCAGCGACGCCCTGCACGTCGTCGAACGGTTTACGATGATCGACCGTGACACCATCCACTGGGAAGGACGCATTGAAGACCCGAAGGTCTACACGCGTCCATGGACGATGGTGTCTGCGCTCACCCGGAACAGGGAACCGGGGTTCGAGATCTGGGAGCAGGCGTGCCATGAGGGGAACCGGTCCGTAAAGGATCAACTCGACCTCGGAATGAAGCCATTTCAAGGAGTCACGCCGCCGCGTTGAGCGCTGCATGGCGGACCTGAAGGTCCACCTCTACGACGATTTGCCCGCAGGAGAAAACACATGAAGAGCAATGTCGCCCTATTGCTTGTCCTTGGTGGAGTCGCGCTGTACGTGGGTGTGCAGGCGCAGGGACAGGCCGCACCGAGCTATGTGTACGACCCCGGTTGGCCGAAGCCGCTGCCCAACAAATGGAAGATCGGTGGCATTACCGGCCTCGCGGTTGCGCCCAACGACGACACCGTCTGGGTGTACGACAGGCCCAACGATCTGACGAACCTCGAGCTCGAGGCAGAGACCGGCGTCTCGGACTGCTGCGCGCGACCACCGTCGATGATCCATATCGACAAGAACGGCACCGTCATCGGATCGTTTGACGCGCCGCAAGGGCACGGGATGGACATCGACAGCAAGGGGTTCGCCTATCTCGGGCAAAACACGGTTCGCAAGTACGAGACGAAGACCGGCAAGCTGGTGGGTGAAGTCCCGCACACGCCGGAACTCGAAAACGGCGGCAGGTTTGGACCCGCGGAAATGCCTCAACGCACGCCGGGCGTCGGCGGCGCAGGGCCGGTCGCGGGCTTCCTCCCGCCGCCTCCCGGAGCGGCGCGAGGCCGCGGCGGCCGAGGAGGCAATGCGGCCGATCCTGCGGCGCAGGCCGCGGCACGCGCGGCGTTCCGCCAGAAGTATCCACCCACGACCCCGATGATCGTCGGCGGCATCGAAGAGATTCGCCTCGACGAGGCAGCCAACGAGGTTTATGTCGCAGACAACTACCTGGGCGGACGCGTGATGGTGTTCGACATGAACACGTTCGCCTTCAAGAGAGGGTGGGGCGCGTACGGGCACAAGCTCTCGGAAATCTCCACCAACGACGCGGATCGGGAGTACGCGGACGGAAAGCCGCCGAAGGAATTCAGAGGCCATCTGACGCTGAACATCTCGAATGACGGCTTCGTCTACGCCGCGGACCGCGCTGCCGAGCGTATCCACGTGACGACCAAGGATGGGAAGTTCGTCAAGGAATTCATCATGACGGCGCCGGGCACGAAACGGAACGACTCCGACCGCGGAGCCGCCGGAGGCGTCGCGTTCTCGCCGGACAAGGCGCAGAAGTACCTCTACATCTGCGACATCAAGAACAACACGATCTGGTTCCTCAATCGTGACGATGGCAAGATCGCGGGAAGACTGGGCAGCATGGGCGAAAGCGGCGGCCAGTTTTTCGGCCTGCACATGATCGCCACCGATTCGAAGGGCTACATCTACACCGGCGAGGTCTTCGCGGGACAGCGCGTCCAGCGATTCGTGCCTGCTGACAGCGCGCGAGGCAAACTGATCGCGCAGCTGGCGCGACTGCAGTAACAGCATATTTGCGAGTTGCGGACGAGTTGCTATCGGGACGGAACGAATCCGTCCGGTAGCAACTCGACGGCGACGGCGATTCCCTGCGATGTTCCTGCTGGGAGCGTCGCTTCATCGGCACGCCAGGTCACGTAGATGGCTTCGAGCGTGGGACGAGGGCCGCACGAGATGGTTCCCGGCGTCGACGATCGATAGCTGATGAAGTCAATCGCATCGAATCGCGCGGCTCTGAGCAACAACGTTTGTCCGAGCTCACGGACGTGCAGCACGATCTGACCTCGCGTGCATTCGATTTCGGTGAAGAGCCCGTAGGTGCGCGTTTCGCCGGCCTTGAGCTCCCGCAACACCGGTTGGAAATTCTGCCTGCGCGCGATGGGTGGCACAGGTGGAGCGGCCGGCTGTTCCGTAGGCGTCGTCGCAGCCTGCTGGACGGGCCGCTCGGCCGCCGCTTCAGCTCGAAGCTGCTGTTGTTGCTCGATGGTCACGGAGCGACCGAGGAGGTCGCGCGCCCGTTCTTTGATCTTCGCATCGGTCGCCGTGCCAACCACTGGTCCAAGCAGCACTCGCGCATCCGCGAACTGTCCGAGCTGCACGAGGGCCTCGGCAAGCATCATCGTGACATTCTGATCGCCGGGTTCCTCCTGGAGGGCGGCGCGAAGCGCGTCGCGGGCCTTTGCCGGTTGCCCGGTCAGGAGATAACCGTAGCCAAGCAAGCGCTCGGCGTCGGGAAATCCAGGGCGCAACTGAACGGCCTGCTCGAGGGCGGCGATCGCTTTGGCCGCATCTGCATCGCCCGATCCCGGCACCGCGCGCTCCATCAATGCGGCACCATAGTAGAACTGGACGACTTCATCGGCGACTCGAGCCGCCGCCGCGCGTTCGAGATGTGCCATCGCGTCGTCGCTCTTGTTCTGGCGCAACAGCAGCATGCCAAGCGCAGCATGGGTCAGCGGTAGATCCGGCGACGCTTTCAGTGAGGCTTCGAGCAGTGCGGTCGCCTCTTCGGTCCGTCCCGCGTGCGTCAATAGATCCCCGAGACGAGCCTGTGCCTCCGCCTCCGGTATGCGGACCGGTTGTGCCTGGACGCGCGTCGCGACACGTTGATCGAGTTGGACCGAGTAAAACCGCAGGACGAACCGCTGCGCATATTCGGACAGCTCCCCATCGAGAACGGTGGGCGCAACTCCGAACGCCCGTTGAAAAGCCGTTGCCGAAGGCGCGCCGCTCTCCAGGAGCGTTTCGAACGCGACGAGCTGATTCCAACGTTCACGGTTTCCGCCGAACGCGTAGTGCGCGAGCAGCCATGATTGTGCGTAGAAGAGCGAGCGCCTGTTGCCCTCGTTGTAGGTCTTCGAGTCCTTCGTCACGGCGAACAATTCCATCACCGGCATTCGGCCGTGGCTCAGCAAGTCGAGGTGAGCGTCGATAAAGAGACCGAACTTCGCTGTGTTCCCGGCCACCTCGAATGTGCTGAAGTACTCCGCGAGCCCTTCGTTGAACCACGGCGAGAGGTTTGAGGCGAGACGCTGCAGCAGCAGGTGGGTGTATTCGTGGTAAACGGCTCGATAGTCGTCGCGTCCGGTACTGGCCGTCAGCGTGATGTAGTTGACGTCTCGAGAGCCGAGGAAATATCCGCCAACCTTGACGGCTTTCCCGTTGAATCGCGGTTGGTACGGCTCGTAGGCACGTTGATCGCGAAAGACGATGACGACGACAGGCGGTCCAGGCTTGTCGTCTGCCAGCCGCGGAAACGCACTCGACACCGCGGCGCGGAACTGCTCGAAGCGGAGGGCGACATCCCGGATGTCACCCGGTCTCGCGTCGCCAAGCAAGAGGAAGTGCTCGGTTCGCAGAGACGTCCAGTCCGCCGCTCCCGCTGGTGCGGCGAGGACGATGCAGGCGGTGGCCGTCAGGAGTAAGCGGCGCACGAGCTCAGCTGTATTATCCAACACCCTTGTTTTCCGGATAGCTTGAAAAACCGTGAACGATCAGGAATTCCGGCACGCCTTCGCGCTCGCGAACGCTTTCAAGGAAGGCGATCTCACGGTCGGCGGCACCACGGACGACCACATTCGTGCGGATGCGCGCCGGATGCTGCTCGCAACGACGGTCGCCGAGGTGCGGCGGCACACACTTGTGAACGACGGCGTGACCGTCGCCCTCGAGCAGTCCAGGGACCGCCGCTTCGATCACGAACTCGATTCACTCACCATTGCGCAGTTGAAGGGCGCCCTGTTGGAATCCGGCGCGGCCGCGTGGGTAGCGAAGCGCGCCCACGCGTTTTCAAGCGAGGCAGTCGCGGCCGTCGTCAAAGTGATGACCAATGAGGAGCTTTCGTCGGTCGCACGAGTGCTCTTCAATCCGCTGAACGGGCCTGGCGTTGCCATCGGAAGCTCGAATCACTTCGGTTCGCGGATCCAACCGAACAGCCCTGGAGACGACGAGCAGGAGATTCTGTTCTCTATCCTCGAAGGACTCGCCTATGGCTGCGGCGACGTCATCATCGGCCTCAATCCCGCTGCCGACGATCTCGACACGATTGTTCGGCTCGAGCAGTTGCTCGAGCAGGTCGTCCGGCGCCTCGATCTTCCAACGCGCTACTGCGTGCTTTCCGACATCGTCAAGCAGCACGACGCGCGCCGGCACACGCGGATCGACGTCGGGTTTCAAAGCCTGGCGGGGACGTCCAGAGGGCTCGCCGGCATGGTCGGCCTCGATGTGGCCGGTGTGACCGAGCTGGCCCGTGGCTTCGACGGTCTGTATTTCGAGACAGGGCAGGGTTCAGAGGTGACCAACGGTGCCGCCGAGGGGATCGACATGGTGACGCTCGAGGCGCGCACCTACGGCGTCGCTCGCCACATCCGGCAGCAGACGGCATGCCGCTGGATGATCGTCAACGATGTCGCCGGGTTTGTCGGCCCGGAGGTGTTCAAGGACGCCGAGCAACTTGAGCGTGCGTGTCTCGAGGACGTGGTGATGGCGAAGCTCCACGGACTGACGATGGGCCTGGACGTCTGCGCGACGTTCCACATGGGAATCTCCCCACGAGAGCTGCACCAGCTGACCGAGCGGATCGTCGATCGCGGAGCGCCGGCGTATCTGATGGCCGTGGCCGGCAATGCGGATCCGATGCTTGGCTATCTGACCACGTCCTTTCGCGAACACCCTCGTCTCCGCGGGCGCGCGGGCCGGTTCATGGCGTCGGCGATGGAACGACGGCTGGAAGCGCTGGGCGTTACAAAGGACGCAAACAACGCGGGCGCAGCCGCGGCACGGCTGTACGCGTCCTACGCACGCGCATCCGGTGATCAGAGAACGTCATCAACGCTGGAGGAAGAAGGGCAGCGTCGGCTGATGGCATTGCGCGAGCGCGGCTTCGACCTCGGCATCGGCGATGACGTGGATGCCGACGCGAGGCTCGACCGGATCTACGGGCACGCGAGGCGCGCGCTCTACGCCACTCTCGAGGACGGCGTTATTAGAGACGCATGCCCGCGCCGCGTTCGGGTCCGGACAGCTGCGCGAGACCGTGACGAATACCTGGCACATCCGCAGCTCGGCGAACGGCTGCGCGACGATGAAGCCCGGGCGGTTGCGATGTTGTATCCGGAGCGCAAACCGCGGACCCAGTTCGTCATCTCGGACGGCCTCAATGCCGATGCGGTCAACGAACAGCTCCGGATCCTGCTCCCGATGCTCCGGCGGGTGTTGATCGAGGACGGATCTCCCGCCGGTGCCATCGACATCGTCGTGCAGAATGGACGCGTTCGTGTCGGCTACGAAATCGGCGGGTTGGTGGGCGCGGAAGTTATCGTTCATCTGCTTGGCGAACGGCCCGGGACTGGGCTCAACGCGCTGTCCGCGTACATCACGTATGGGCGCGACGAGTCAGGAACGTGGCGCTGGAGCCGCGCGCTCGATCATTCGGCCACCACTGCCATCTGCGGAATTCATGAGAAAGGAAAACCGCTACGCGTCGCGGCAATGGAAATCGCCCGCACCGTCGCGCGCGTGCTCGCGCAACGCGCGTCCGGAGTCGCATTGAAAACGACGACGAACTACTAACCACCAACCACCAACCGGGAAATTGGGCGATAATCCAGCCCCTAGAAGGAGAGTCACCGTGCCCAATCGCCGCCAGTTCGTCAAAACCGTTGCGGGAGCTGCCGTCAGCCTCTACGCGGGTGAACGGATCCTACGTGCGCAGGCGCCGCCTTCACGGCGGCAGGTCAGCATCGCCGGCAAACGCGTCAAGGTCATTGACGTACACGCGCATTGGGATATGCCGCTCGGCGACGTCGTGAAAGGCACACCATACGAAAAAGATCGCGCCACCGGTCCGGGGCTCGACGATCGCATTGCCGCGATGGACAAACTTGGCGTCGACATCGAAGCGGTCAGCGTCAACGATTTCTGGTGGTGGGAAATCAAAGACCAGGGACTCGCCCGGGCAATCTGCAACAAGCACAATGAGACGCTTGCGGCGTGGTGCAAACAGCACCCGGATCGGTTCGTGGCGATGGCGTCGATTCCACTGCAGTTTCCCGACGTCGCGGCACAGATGCTCGAGGACGCGACCAAGCGGCTTGGCGCTCGCGCGGTCGCCATTGGTGGGCACGTCAACAACGAGAGCCTCTCGTTGCCGAAGTTCGACGTCTTCTGGGCGAAGGTGCAGGAGCTCAATCAGCTTGCGTTCATGCACCCGAACGGCTCCGCGAACCTGATTCAGCAGAATGCGCTTGCCGGCCGTGGAGGCCTCGGCAACATCGTCGGCAACCCGCTCGAAACGACCGTGTTCCTGTCACGGCTGATCTTCGACGGCACCTTTGACAAGTACCCGAACCTCAAGGTCTGCGGCGCGCACGGAGGCGGTTATCTGCCGTCCTATCTGGGACGCACCGAGGTGGCCTGCCAGCGACAGGGTCAGAACTGCATCATCAAGAAGAAGCCGAGCGACTACATGCGCTCGAACGTTCTTGCGGACGCGATGGTGTTCTCGGAGGAAGGCGTCCGTCACCTGGTTGCTGAAATGGGCGCCGGCCAAGTGGTGTTCGGCACCGACACGCCATTCAACTGGCCGGTCAGCGTCGATCCGATCGTCAACAACAAGTCCCTGAGCAATGCGGACAAGGAAGCGGTCCTCGGCGGCAACCTGACGAAGCTGCTGCGGATCACCACGTAACCGATGCAGGCGTATCGCCACGTTCCGCCGGGTACGCACCCGCCGGAGGATCCGGCTTACCGGAGCACGGTGCTTCGTCACCCGCTGGAGCCGCTGATCCAGATCCCGCAGACGATTTCGGAGATCACTGGGCCGTCGTATCCGTACGAGGTCGTCGGACCGGTCGACAACGATCTGACGCGGCAGCATGCCGCGGCTCCGCTCGGCGAGCGGATCGTTGTCGAAGGACGCGTCCTCGACGCCAACGGCCGTCCTCTGCCGCGCGCGCTGGTCGAAATCTGGCAGGCCAATGCCTGCGGCCGTTACGCACACGAGGTCGACACGCATGACGCGCCACTCGATCCGAATTTCACCGGAACGGGCCGGACCCTCACCGACGAAGAGGGTCGGTATCGCTTCGTAACGATTCAGCCGGGACACTATCCGTGGGGAAACCACTACAACGCATGGCGTCCGGCGCACATTCACTTCTCGGTGCTCGGCCCTGGCTTTCTCACTCGTCTCGTCACCCAGATGTACTTTCCCGGCGACCCGCTGCAGGCGCTCGACCCAATCTTCAACTCCGTTCGCGACCCCGAGGTGCGTCAGCGCATGGTGTCGTCGTTTGACATCGACCTCACTGTTCCCGACTGGGCGCTCGGCTTCCGATGGGACATCGTCCTCCGCGGCCGGGAAGCCACTCCGGAATTGGCCTGATGGCCGGGATCACCCCGTCTCAAACGGCCGGCCCCTATTTCGGGATCCTGCTTCGCGGTCGCGCCGAATGCCGCCAGGTCTCGGAGGCGACTCGCGGCACGCGCATCGTCATCGAAGGGCGTGTGTTGGACGGGGCGGGCAGCGGCATTAACGACGCGCTTATCGAGACGTGGCAGGCAGACGCCAACGGACGGTATTGCCATCCTGAGGATTGTCGTCCGCAACCTCCCGACCCGGCCTTCAATGGTTTCGGCTGGGCACACACGCGCCAGGATGGCGGGTACCGATTCGAGACGATCAAGCCGGGGCCGGTGCCCGCTCCCGATGGTGGCAACCAGGCCCCGCACGTCGTCGTCAGCATCATGGCCCGCGGCATCCTGACGCGATTTATCACCCGCATCTATTTCGATGACGAACTGGCGAACGCGGACGATCCGATCCTGGGGCTCGTGCCAGCCGCACGGCGCGACACCTTAGTTGCACACCGCGCAGCCGAGGCGCATTACGCCTTCGACATCGTCATGCAGGGACCTCACGAGACTGTGTTCTTCGATGTCTAGCGACCCAGGGGTCGACCTCCTCGGCCCGTTGTTCGGCGATGCGGAGGTCCGCGCTCAACTGTCTGATCCGGCCCGGCTTCAGGCGATGTTGGATGTGGAAGCCGCACTCGCGGAGGTCGAAGCCGAGCTCGGTGTCATTCCCCGCCAGGCGGGCGCGATCATCCACGCAGCCGCGCAGGCCGATACGTTCGACCTCGGCGCAATCGCGGCCGCGGCGGCAGGCGACGGGAACCTTGCCATTCCGCTCGTTCGTCACTTGACACACGCAGTTGAAGCGGTCGACCGTGAGGCTGCCCGATACGTGCACTGGGGCGCCACAAGCCAAGACATCATCGATACGGGTCTGGTTCTGCAGCTTCAACGCGCCATGCCGCCCGTCATGCGTCATCTCGATCGCGCCGCGACAGCGGCGGCGGCCCATGCGCGTCGGTACGTGGCCACACCGATGCCGGGACGCACGTGGCTGCAGCAGTCCACACCAATCACGTTTGGCCTCAAAACCGCGGGATGGCTTGATGCACTGTCCCGCCAGCGTCAGACATTAACCGACGCGCTCGATGAGGCGCGCGTGCTCCAGTTCGGCGGCGCGTCCGGTACCCTCGCATCGCTGGGCGGACATGCGGCCGCTGTAACAGAGCGACTCGCATCGAGACTCGGGTTGCGCACATCGGCGTTACCCTGGCATCCATACCGCGATCGTCTCGCGCATTTCGCGTGTGCGCTGGGCGTCACATGCGGCACGCTCGGGAAGATCGGCCGCGACGTGTCGTTGCTCGCTCAAACCGAAGTTGGGGAAGCGGCCGAAGGACAAAGTGGCGGCTCGTCCGCGATGCCGCACAAACAGAATCCCGTCGGTGCATCGGTCGCGATTGCCGCTGCGGTGCGCGCGCCGGGACTGGTCGCGACGATGCTCGCGGCGATGCCACACGAGCATGAGCGCGGCGTTGGGGGCTGGCAGGCTGAGTGGGTCACGTTGCCGGAGCTGGTGCTCCTGACTGCGGGTTCAGCGCGGTCAATCGCCACAGTTGTTGAAAGTCTCGTAGTCGACGAGGCTCGGATGCGCGCGAACCTCGAGTCAACGGATGGACTGATCTTGTCAGAGGCCGTTGCGATGGCACTTGCTGCTCACGTCGGACGCAGTGAGGCTCATCGAATCGTCGAGCTGGCGTCGCGCCGGGCGCGTGACAGCCGGTGCACGCTGATCGACGCACTCGCCGCCGACCGAACGGTCACGCGATACCTGACGCGCGAAGATCTCGAGCGCCATCTGTCCCCCGAGCCTTACGTTGCGGCGGCGCGAGCACTGGTCGAACGCATCGTCGGCAAAGATCGTTAGGGCGGCGCACGCGATCGAAAAACAGTAAAATCCAATCCTCCCAGAGGAGGTCCCACCGTGACCCGGTTCAACCCGCCGTTCCGCGCCGACCAGGTCGGCAGTTTGCTCAGGCCGCCGCGTCTGAAAGAGGCGCGGGCGCGCTTCGATCGAAACGAGATCACGAAAGAAGAACTGCGCGCGATCGAAGATGACGCCATCCGCGACGTCGTCCGCAAACAGGAATCCATCGGTCTGCAGAGCATCACCGACGGCGAGTTCCGCCGCACGTTCTTTCACATCGACTTCCTGCAGCGCCTGGAGGGCGTCGCGGTTTCGGGTGGGATGGCCACGAAGTTCCACACACGCGAGGGAGAGATCGATTTTGCACCGCCGCGTGTGACGGTGACCGGCAAACTGCGCCACATGCAAGACATTCAGACGGCGGATTTCCAGTTCCTCCGCTCCGTCACGAGCCAGACGCCGAAGGTGACGATCCCCTCGCCGACGATGGTGCACTTCCGCGGCGGTCGGAAGGGGATTGACATCACGGCCTACCCGGACCTGGATGAGTTCTTCGAGGACCTGTCGCAGGCATACCGCGACGAGATCGCGTCGCTGTACAAGGCGGGATGCCGGTACCTCCAGCTGGACGATACGAACCTCGCCTACCTGTGCGATCCGCAGATTCGCGCCCAGACCGCCGCGCGCGGGGACGATCCAGACGCGTTGCCGCACGCGTATGCCGCGTTGATTAATTCGGTTATCGATGGACGGCCGGCGGATCTGAGGGTCGCGATTCATCTCTGTCGCGGCAACATGCAGAGCGCGTGGGTGGCGGAAGGCGGCTACGAACCGGTCGCCGACGCGCTGTTCAACGAGCTGCACGTCGATGCCTACTTTCTCGAATACGATGATGATCGCTCCGGGACATTCGAGCCGCTGCGATTCGTACCTGACGACAAGGTGATTGTGCTCGGCCTCGCGACGACGAAGTCACCGGCGCTCGAGCCGGTTGCCGATATCGCGCGACGGATCGCGGAGGCCGCGCGATATGTGCCGGTCGAACGCCTGTGCATCAGCCCGCAGTGCGGTTTCGCGAGCACCGCGCAGGGGAATCGGATCACCGAAGAAGACCAGTGGCGAAAACTGGAGCGGATCCTTCAGGTGAGCCATCAAGTCTGGGGCGTCGTCGCCGCCTGAGCCGCTCGCAGACACGACGCGTGCCATTCACATTTCAGCGACTCGACATTCCAGAGGTCGTGTTGATCGAACCGCAGGTGTTTGGCGACGCCCGCGGCTTCCTCGTGGAGACGTACAAGCAATCGGCGTTCGCCCCGTTTGTTGACGGCGAATTTGTCCAGGAGAACCACTCGAAGTCGCAGCGCGGCACGCTGCGCGGGCTGCACTTTCAGCTCGGACGCTACGCCCAGGGGAAGTTGGTGCGCGTCGTCTCGGGAGAGATCTTTGATGTTGCGGTCGACATCCGGCAGGATTCACCGACGCGCGGCAAGTGGGTCAGCACCGTTCTTTCCGCCGAAAACCGGCGGATCGTGTACATCCCTCCATGGTGCGCGCACGGCTTCTGCGTGCTCAGCGAGACAGCGGAAGTCGTGTACAAGATGACGACGGAGTACGCACCGGCGCATGAATCCGGCGTGATGTGGAACGATCCGGCCCTGGCCATCAGCTGGCCGATTTCCTCGCCGGTTCTTTCGGAACGCGACAAGAAGTGGCCGCCGTTTTCGCCGCTCAAACACGGTGTGGGCGAGCAGCAACAGGGGTGAAAGTTGGCACCACCTCACCCTGCTGGTGCGGGTCGCACCATCTGTGCATTTTTAAATTTGAATGTGGAATTACAGGATCAGCCGCCGAGCTTGTTGAGCAACGTCTCCGCACGCTGTGTCCACTCGTCGTGGTTTGGCGGCGGCTCGTGGAGCAGACGCCCCATTTCCTGTATCAAGAGCTCGCGCTCCCCGTCGGCAGCGGCACCACACCGCACACGCTCGAGCCATCGTTCAATCGACGTCAGGGCACGGAGGTGGCGTTCGCACTCCACCCTCCAGTCGAGCAGCAGCGAGGCGAGGCCGCATATCGAATCGGCACGCGACCGCGAGGTATCGGCTACCTGCGGGTCTACGACTGGAGCAAGAGGAGGGGTCATACCCCCACTCTGAAGCAATCTGTGGGCCGCCGGCCTCAGCGCTCGCGCTACGGCGGGACAGGTCTCAATATCAGGTATGCTGCGGCGCGTGTGGCAGCCGGCCAACTCCCAGTGGTGGACGCTTCTCATCACCGCGCTGCTCATCGTTGCGGCGTGGCCGCCGGCTGACGATCGCAGCCTCATGTTGAAATTCGTCAACTGGGCCGTCGATCCGGCCGGCCGCCTGCCGACGCTTCCGGCTCCATACGGACCGGGAGAAGGCGACGATCTGCAAGCAGTGAACGCCCACGATCTGCAGACGCGGATGTACGACGAGCTCTATGAAAAAGGCGGCTGGACGCGCCGGCGATTGCTTTTCAAAGTGGCGACGGATCCGTTCAACGCCGCTACGGAGCGCCAGCTTCTCGTCGCTTTCGGCGTGCTTGCGGGTTTTCTTGTGTGGAGATTCGGAAATCGAGAGAAATAACTCGCAATTTCCAATCTCCAACTCCCAAGGTCTTGCTCCTTGGGAGTTGGAAGTTAGTAGTTGGAAGTCTAGTTAGTACTGGCCGCCCGGCCGGTGCCCGTGATCGTGATCTTCTCGACAGTCCATGTCGAGCAGTCGCCCTTGTAGACCACGGTGTCAGATTCGCAGTGCAGCTCGTGGATCAGGCAGCCGGTCTGCCCATGACCTTTGCTCGTCTGTGCCCAGCCGACGAGATTGCCGGCCATATCGAGCTTGTAGATTTTCCCGTTTCCATCGCCGCTGAACAGATATTGATTGGGAAGCGGTGACGTGCAGACGCTCCACGGCGCGCCGACGGTGGCGATCGACTTCACGAAGTTCAGATCGGTGTCGTACACCTGAATCCGACGGTTACCGCGATCGGCGACGTAGACGTTGTCTTTTGCGTCAGTCGCGATGCCGTGAACTGTATTGAACTGATTCATGCCCGCGCCACGCGATCCGACCGCCTTTACCCACGTGCCGTCCTTCGCGACCTTGGCAACGCGCGAGTTGGTGTAGCCGTCGCTCACGTAGATATTGTCCTTGCTGTCGAACGCGACGTCGGTCGGTCGTCCGAAGGTGCCAGGGTTCCCGGCTGGATAGCGGACTTCATTGCGTTCACCACGCTCGAGATAGCGTTCGAGGAAATCGATCGCCTCCGGCTTGCGGCCGAGAACCATCGAGACCGTGCCTTGCGGGGTGAACTTGACGATCATGTTCGACCCTTCGTCCGTCATCCACACGTTGTCGTACTTGTCGACGCGCACGGTGTGCGCGAACGACGCCGCGTAATTGTCCTGTCCCCACTGCTTCACGAATTTGAGGGACGGATCGAACTCGAACAGCTGCGAAGCCGTGGCGCCGCGTGCCGGGCCCACATTCCCGCTGCGGGTGAATACAAACAGGTTCCCCTTTGAATTCTTCGACACACCGACGGCCTCACCGATCGTGTGGCCGGGCACCACGAGGGGAAGGACCTGTTCATTGATCTGCAGCTGCGCCGTCGATTTCTCGAGCGCTTCCTGCTTGGCGATGGCCGCTTGCTGTTCGGGGCTCGGTCCCTGCGGTGCGGCTGCGGGGGCCTGCGCTGGGGCTTGCTGCGCCTGTGCCTGTCCGCCTCCTCCACACCCGTACGCGGCAAACACGACGATGCCGAGCAGCAGTGCGACGAAAACGATGGTCAAACGTTTCACGGCGGCCTCCTATCGGGATTCGGGATTCGGGATCCGGGATTCGAGACTCGAACCCCGCGCCCTGCATCTCAGCCTGTTAGAGCAATCAGCGCCGCGGAGTATACTCCGGCCCGCAACTTCGCAGCACATCCATCAGCGTCCGTCGCACACAATCCCGCCGTCCGCCGTCGCGGCTTCGGCGGGCAAGGAGCCGAGCATGAAACGAATCGGTGTGGCTCTGGTCGTCGTGGCGAGTCTCATGACAGCGAGCCCGGTATTGGCCCAGGGTGGAGATGGAAGCCTTCGTGGAAGCGTTCGAGACAGCCAGGGCGGCGCGCTGCCAGGCGTGACGATTACCGCCACCAGCGACGTACTCCTCAGCCCAAGCGTTACTGTTACCGACAGCGCCGGAAATTACCGGCTGATCAACCTGCCGCCCGGCACCTTCACGGTGTCCGCGCAGCTGGCCGGGTTCTCAACCGCCCGCCGCGAAGGCGTCCTGCTGCGCGCGGGCAGCAACTTCCAGGTCGATATGACAATGGAGCTGGGGGCCCTCGAGGAGTCCATCACCGTATCCGGCGACGCGCCGATGCTCGAGGTCACCAAACCAAGCAACGTGCTGACGATCGACGCCGAGTTCCAGAAGGAAGCACCCGTTGTCGAGGGCAAGTTCTGGAGCGACTTCCTGATGCTGACACCCGGCGTCATCTCGCGTCCGCATAACGACGCCAGCGGCCGGCAGAACTACTTCGGCAACGCCGTCGAGCACCGCGATGCCGTCACGCTGATGGAAGGCCTGTACGCGGGCAACTACAACGATTTCAATATCAACAGGACGGGCCTGAGCTCCGAGGCGATACAGGACACCGAGGTCAAGACCGGCGGCGTCGATGCGGCCTCGCCCATGGGGTATGGCCTCGTGATCAACATGGTCAGCAAGAGCGGCGGCAACGATTTCCACGGTACGGGCGTGGTGTCGTATCAGCCGTTCAGCTGGAACGCGAACAACGTTGGTTCCGGGTCGCCGGCGACGCGCGAGGTCCATCAGTACGACGTCTCGTTCGGCGGACCGATCAAGAAGGACAAGACGTGGTTCTTCGGTGCGCTGCGGTATACGCAAAACAAGAGCGGAACCGGCCGGACTCCGGACCAGCTTGCGGCGCATCGGGCGTTCTTTCCTGACAAGGCGCTCGAGAACAACACCATCACGGGCTACCAGCCATGGGTGAAGGTGTCAACGAAGCTCAGTCCCAGACACGATCTCTCGCTGATCTACCAGGCCGACCGCCTTCTGCTGAACGTCGTCGGCGCCGAAGACTACGAGCAAGTGGAAGTGCTGTCGACCGGCGGCCCGATGTACGGCGGAAAGCTGACCTCGGTCTGGGGCAACAACCTCACCTCGACGGTGTATGTCAGCTACAACACGAAGGGCGGCAACAACACCGACAGCTACAAGTACGACAAGCAGGGACCGCTCACCGAGATCCATCGCGAGGCGTTTCTCAATCAGGGAATCCTGCAGGGCTCGGGCCTGATCCTGCGCGGCGGACAGTGGTCGTCAACGGCATGTGATGCCTGTTTCGATCTCGATACCTCCTCGATCACCATGCTTCGCGGCGACATCATGTACTTCAAGGATGGATGGCTCGGTTCGCATGAGTTCCAGACCGGATTTCTCGCGATGCCGCGCAGCATCTACACCAAGAACGTTCGCTATCTGAACGACGGTTTCACGCTCGAGGAGCGGCGGATGGTCGATCCGAACAACGCCGCGGCGGGAACGATTCCGTTCTCCCGGCAGTACGTGCTCGGCGACCTCAATCTGGATCAGTCGAGGGGACGCGACAAGGACATCGGCTTTTACGGTCAGGACAGCTGGAAGGCGGGACGCCTGACGACGACACTGGGCCTGCGGGTCGATGTGGTTCGCCGGTTCGACGTGCTGCGCAACCTGCAGCGGCAGTCGAGCACGGAGATTGCGCCGCGGCTCGGCTTCTCGTATGTCTTGACTGAGGATGCGAAAAACGTCCTGCGCGGAACGTATGGGAAGTATCACCAGCAGTTGATGGGAACGCGCAACCCGGTTCCGTCCTTTGGCGGCAACGATGCGCAGGGACTGCGCAGCACGTACGACCTCAACGCGGATGGCGTGTTTGAAACGGTGATCGTGACGCCGCCCGTGGCGACGTCGATTTCGGGCCTGCAGTTCGATCCGGAGCTTCATCAACCGAGCTTCGACGAGTGGTCGTTGGGCTATCGCCGTCAGTTTCCCGGACAGGTGGCCGTCGACATCGCCGGCATCGTAAAGGTAAATCACGATCAATTCGCCCAGGTCGATATCAACGGTATCTATCCCACCGCGCCGCTCCAGCCGTTTGGCGGATTCGGGAGGGTCGATCCGAACCAGGGCCTCTTGTATCGCTTGACGAATAATTCGTGGAGCACCACGCACTATCGCGCGCTGCAGGCGACGCTGACGAAAAACCTCACGCATGGTTTCCAGACGCTCTTCACGGTGCAGCGGCAGTGGCAGCACCTCGAGGGCACGTGGAACCCGACCGATCCGGCGAGGTTCATTCAGCCGGACGCGTTCCCCAACAACAAGAACATCTGGCGGACCGATGGCGTCGTGGATCAGAACAGCCTGGCGACAGGCAACTCGCTGGTGAACAACCCGATGTGGAATCCGTACTCGATCCGCATGGCGGGAACGTGGCACGCGCCGTGGGACCTGGTCACGTCTGGCAGCTACACGATCGTCGCGGGCAACTGGACGGGCCCGGTCATCGATCAGTTGCCGGCGAACAGTCCGCTGCTGGCGCCGTTCGGTCCGGCGACGGTGGTGTCGTCAACGGGCGTGAGGCAGTCGAACCCGCTCGCAACGCGCATCCGGTTCTTCTACCCGACGCGGGGAGAGGGGCAGCCGCGCGCGCCCGACGTTCATATTGTCGGCGCGAAGGTTGGGAAGCGAATTCCGTTTGCGACCGACAAGAACGTCGAGGTCGCATTTGAGGTTTTCAACCTCCTCAATGCCGGAAACTTCACGGAGTACAGCCGGCAGGGCGCGAACCGGATTTACAACCCGCAGACGTTCGGCACTTTCACGAACCCGCAGACACCACGGGCTGCGACGTTCGAGGTGATTACCCGGTTCTGAGTAGGTCCGCTTGAAAGCGGACCCTACCGATAAACCTCGACGGAAGCTGGCTCGTATGAATTGATCCACCGCCGCAGCCGGCGGGGCGCATCGGTGGGGTCCGGCTTTAGCCGGACCCTCTGATCTACCTGGTCGCCGTCGTCGGCTTCTTCTTCCCCGTGTACTCGAGAACAAACAGTCCCGTGCCCACGCGATCGGAGGCGTATGCCAGACCGCGATGGTCGATAGTGACGTCGTTGATCTGAATCGCTGTCGGTTGTCCCTTTGCGATCGGATGCGACTGCGAGTTCGTCTTCGGCATGTAATAGCCGACCTCTTTCAGGTTGTACGGATCGGAAAGATCGACGACACGGATGCCGGCGTTGAAGTAGGCGACCCACGCCAGCTTGTCCTCGAAGCGGTTCAGCTCGCTGTTCACCTTTTCCGCATGCTGATGCGGGCCGAACCGCCCGCCTTTGTCGCAGAAGTTCCCGACAGGCACCTGCCACGTTGACACGGGGAAGGGGTGCGTTTCGTCGGTGATGTCCACCATGTACGACTTCGATCGGATGCCGCTCGCGCACGGCTTCATGTCGGCGTTGCCCGCCGCTTCGTCGGTGATGAACGCGTAGGTGCGCGGCAGGCCATCGGGTCCCTTGAAGTTCGGCACTTCCTCGTACTTGATGGGCGACACGGTGTGCGGCCCACGTCCCGGCGGATTGGTGTCGATCAGCCAAATCATCTTCGGGTTCTTGATGTCTGAGATGTCCCATCCGCCCGCGAGCCCGGCGCCGCGGAAGCCGATGTAGAGGCGATGGTTATCCTCGT
>DASTZI010000089.1:0-2953 GCA_035764385.1 Vicinamibacterales bacterium | reverse complement strand
GCGGCCACCCTGACCCGCAACGCGCGGGAAAAGGCATTTCTCCTCGCGCGGGCCGAGGCCTGCGACTGCGAGCGCTGAGTCCTATGCACGATTACGAACACAAATTTGCCGTCAACGAACTCCTCGTCAGGTATTTCAGAGCGCTCGATGAGAAGGACTTCACGCTCGAGACGCTGGAGTCCATTTTCACCAGCGACGTCAGTATCGAGCGACCAAATGGTTCGGTACTTCACGGCCCGGCTGACATCCTCAGCAACCAAAAGGAGAGCTTTACGCGCTTCAAAGCAACCCAGCATTTGCTTGTCGGTTGTGATGTCCAGCTCGATGATGCGGCGGCTCGTGTTCGGGGGAACTTGATCGCACTGCACCTGTGGGCGGACGGCTATGGCGAGCCCGACAAGGATGAAAACTATTTCCTTGCCGGCGGTGTGCTGACCGCGAAAGCAGAGCAAACACACTCGGGGTGGCGAATCAGTGCCCTCAAGAACGATGTGGTTTGGCGCAGGGGCACCGGACTCAAGAAGCTATTGAGTGATCCGCTCTATCGTCCGGAAACTAAAGAATAGCTAATGTATGACACGCGTCACACCTGTCGCACGCCACGATTTGTCGCCGTTTCGTATGACCGTGCGGCTGCCGTCAGGACATTCCAACATGGCGGACGTGACAATGTTTGAACGACGCGCGGCCGTCCTCGCGGCCGCCCTGGCCATCACGGTGGGTTCGTTTGCGGTTGGGGCGCAAGTCAAGACGAACGTGCCCGATCCGGTCCCCGGTGCGCGTGCTGCAATCGTCGAGCGCATCAAGATTCACGGGAAGATGCTCGAAGGAAATCTGGAAGGGGACGCCGTCGACCGCGACGCGATCGTGTTCCTGCCCCCGAGCTATAACCAGAACCGGACGCGCCGGTATCCCGTCGTTTACGCCTTGCACGGGTACTCGATTGGCGCGCAGCAGTGGACGCAGGAAATCCACGTGCCGCAGACAATCGAAGGAGCATTCGCCCGTGGCGCGCACGAGATGATCGTCGTGCTGCCCGATTCGAAGACGGTGCACAACGGGTCGATGTACTCCAGCTCGGTGACCACGGGCGATTTCGAGAACTACGTCGCGCGCGACGTAGTGTCGTCCATCGACGCGCATTATCGGACGATCGCGGCGCGCGAGAGCCGCGGCCTGGTCGGGCACTCCATGGGCGGCTACGGCGCCACGCGCATCGGCATGAAGCACGCCGACATATTCGGCAGCCTGTACATCATGAGCCCATGCTGTCTGTCGCCGCGAGGCGGCGGCGGTCGCGGCGCGCCGGGCGGTAACAGCGCCGCAAACGACGAGGCACTGGCCGCCGTAAAGTCACCTGCAGACTCGGCGAAGCTGCCCTTCGGCCTGCGTGCCCAGCTGGCGTCGGCGGCGGCCTGGTCGCCGAATCCGAAGAACCCGCCGCTGTATCTCGATCTGCCGATCGGTGACCAGGCGCCGACGGTCCTCGCAAAGTGGGCGGCCAACGCGCCGCTGGCGTTCGTCGATCAGTACGTCTTGGAGCTGAAACGGTATCGAGCGATTGCCATCGACGTCGGCGATCAGGACGGACTGCGGGTCGACGCCGGAAAGCTCCACGACGTGCTCGATCAGTACAGCATCGCGAACACGTTCGAGGTGTACCCGGGGACGCACACCAGCGATGTCGCCGTCCGTTTCCAGGAGCACGTGATGCCGTTCTTCAGCCGGACGCTGTCGTTCGAGCCGGCGAAGCGATGACCTGGCTCAGCCCCTGCGACCGTCGAACGCGTCAACGAAGTCACGCGTGAACGTGCGATTCGACGACTGCGTCGCCGATGACTTTCGCGGCGACCGGGCAGCCGACGGTGAAGCCGAAGAATGGACCGAAATCCTGCGTCGCTGCAAGACCGGTGACGTACAGGCGTGGAACGCTCGTCTGGAAATCGGGATCGAGCGCCGGGAAGCCGTTGACGGTCGTGAGCGAATCGAGGATCGTCGCGCGATCGAGAAAGCCAACCTTGTCCATGATGGGCCGATAGCCGGTCGCGAGAATAATCGAGTGCACGTTGCAATGGAATCCGTCGTCCAGGGCGACGTCATACGTTCCATCGCTTTGCCGGTCCACTGACGCGACATTCGTGGTGGCGTGTACGTGGATGTTGGGCTGGTGTACTCGTCGATCGAGCCACGCCTCCAGCACGAGACGGCCGGTCGCCCAGAAAGCATCTCGAATGCGCTGTTGTTCTTCGGCCGCGAGTTCCCGCCACCAACCGTGGTCGATCAGGGTCCGCCGAACCATCGGCTGCACCCACGACCAGTCCGGCTCGATAAACCGCGGCTGCGCGTGGCGGTGCGTGAGATGGACCTGGTCGCAACCGTGCTCGGCGATCAGCGCTGCCCACTCGTAAGCGCTCTGCCGACCACCGACAATCAGCACACGCTTGTTTCTGTAGAACTCGAAATCCACCGTGTCGCTCGTATGGGAATACGAGCCAGGCGGCAGCTTGTCGACGATGTCAGGCGGGTAATGCTTGAAGAAAGCGAACCCGAGCGCGAGCAGGACGCTGTCGGCGGATATCCGCGAACCGTCGTCCATCGTCGCGAGATAGCCACTTCTCGATCTGGTCAGGTGCGTCACGTACTTGTTCCGCGGCGCAAGGTTGTACTGCCCCATAAACCAGCCGACATAATCGAGGAACGTTTCCAGCCGCATGGGTTTCGTCTGGTCACCTGCCAGGTGGCGTTCGTTGACGTAAGCCTCGAACGTTGCGACTTCCCGTGCGTCGAGGTGCCAATCGGGCCCCGAGCGAAGGAACATGCCCCGCGGCATGCCGGTCTTCCACAGATCGAGCGGCCGCCCGACGACCGTCACGTCTACGCCGGCCGATTTCGCGTAGGCGCCTGCCGCGAGGCCGTAGGGCCCTGCGCCGACAATCAGAAGGTCTGTGTGATC
>DASTZI010000088.1:0-2508 GCA_035764385.1 Vicinamibacterales bacterium | reverse complement strand
TTCAGGGCGCCGATCTGTCATCGGCCAGAGGAGTATCGATGTTTCGCAGAGTGCTCATGTTATCGGCAGTGCTGCTTGCCGGGTTGGTTCCCGCGACGGCAATCGCGCAAACCGCGGGCGTGGTGAGTGGCGTGGTTCGCGACTCGTCCGGTGGTGCCATCCCCGGTGCGACGGTTCGCGTGATCAACGAAGCGACCAACGCCGCGCAGGAAGCCGTCAGCGATGCCGAGGGTAACTACCAGGTCGCCGACCTGGCTCCGGGTCAGTACCGCGTGGAAGCGACGCTCGATGGATTCGAGCCTGTCGTCGCGCGTGTCGCGGTCGATGGGCGCCAGGCGGTCAAGACCGATGTGACCCTCACCCCGGCCCGATTCACCGAAGGCGTCGTCGTCACCGCGCGCCGCGTGGAAGAGGCCGTTCAGGAAGTGCCGATTCCGGTGTCGGTGTTGAGCGGAGAGCTCGTGGCCAGCGCCGGCGCGTTCAACGTCAATCGCGTCAAGGAGTTGATTCCGACCGTTCAGTTCTACTCGTCCAATCCGCGCAACTCCGCGGTGACCATTCGCGGTATCGGGTCCCCATTCGGTCTGACCAACGACGGCATCGAGGCAGGCGTCGGGCTCTACATCGACGGTGTGTTCTACGCGCGTCCGGCGTCGGCGACGCTCGACTTCCTCGACGTCGCGCAGGTTGAAGTGCTGCGCGGACCACAGGGCACGCTCTTCGGCAAGAACACCACTGCCGGCGCGATCAACGTCACGAGCCGGCGGCCGACGTTCTCTCCGGAGTCGAACGTCGAGATCGGGTATGGCAGCTACGACTTCGTTCAGGCCAAGGCTTCGCTGTCGGGTCCACTGAGCGACAAGGTGGCTGGACGTGTTTCGTTCTCGGGTACCGGGCGTGACGGTTTCATCTTCAACACGAAGACACAGGCAGAGACGAACACGCTGAACAACGTTGGCTTTCGCGGCCAGTTGCTCGTGACGCCGTCGAAGGCGGTCGCCATCAACGTGGCCGTGGATTACACGCGGCAGCGCCCGAACGGATACGCGCAGGTCATCGCGGGCGTCGCGCCGACGCTGCGTCCGGCCAATCGGCAGTGGGCGCAGATCGCGTCGGATCTCAACTACACACCACCGAGCTACAACGCGTTCGATCGTCTGACGGATACCGACACGAGCTGGCAGTCGAATCAGGATCTCGGCGGCGCGTCGGCGAACGTCGATTGGAATGTCGGACGAGGCCGCATCACCTCGACGACCGCGTATCGCGATTGGCACTGGGATCCGTCGAGCGACCGAGACTTCATCGGACTGCCGGTGACGACGATTTCGGCCGCGCCCTCGAACCAGAGCCAGTGGACGCAGGAAGTTCGCTATGCCGGACCGTTGTCCTCGCGCCTGAACCTCGTCACGGGCATCTTCGCGTTCCATCAGGCGCTCGATTCCAATCCCTCGTTCAAGCAGGAGCAGGGATCGGCGGCCGCGCGCTTCCTCCTGGCGCCGAGCGTGGCGGCAGCGACTCCAGGCCTGCTCGACGGATACGGCTACAACCAGTTCCTCACGTTCCGGAATACGAGCGCCGCGGCATTCGGCCAGATCGAATGGCTGGTCACCGATCGCCTTCGCATCCTGCCCGGTCTGCGATTCAACTACGACCAGAAGAGCGCCGACTACGACCAGCAGGTGTACGGCGGATTGCAGACGACCAATCCGGCGCTCATCGCGCTCAAGCTCTCGGTGCTCGCGCCGCAGGCGTATACCGCGGATGTCGATGACACCAACACATCGGGGCAGCTGACGGTGGCATACAAGGTGTCGACTGCGGTGAACGCCTACGGCACGTATTCGACCGGATTCAAGTCGGTCGGTCTGAACTTGAACGGGCTGCCCACCGACGCCCTTGGAAATCCCATTCTGTCGGCGGCCACCGTCAAGCCGGAAGACGCGCGACACGTTGAGTTTGGCGTCAAGACCGAATTCCGGCCCGGGTATACCGCGAACTTCACCGTGTTCCACACCGGCATCGAGGACTACCAGACGCAGGTCGTCAACTCGCAGGTGGGCGTGTTGCGCGGCTATCTGGCGAACGCAGAGAAGGTTCGCGTGCAGGGAGCGGAGTTCGACGGCAACGCGCGCATCAACCGGCGGCTCTCGTTCTATGGTGCCGTGGCCTACACCGATGGCATCTACGTGTCGTTCCCTGACGCGCCGCCGCCGCTCGAGGAGACGGGTGGCCCGCAGGTCAAGGACATCTCGGGCTCTGTGCTGCCGGGTATCTCGAAGTTTGCGCTCACCTTCGGTGGCGAGGTCAACAAGCCGTCCACGGTCTTCGGTCAGAACGGTGAGTTCTTCGGTGCGGTCGATACCAGCTATCGATCGGAGTTTTCGTCGAGCTCCTCCGCCTCGCGCTACATGATGGTGGACGGTTACGGGCTGGTGAACCTGCGCGCTGGCTATCGCTGGAACGGCGGCTGGTCGGTGTTCCTCTGGTCGCGCAACCTGCTCGACA
>DASTZI010000087.1:0-8159 GCA_035764385.1 Vicinamibacterales bacterium | reverse complement strand
CGCCGCGCTCGAGGCGCCGATGTCGCGTCTTGCGGCACTCGGCTCGGTGCTCGATCGTCCGCTCTTGCTGATCGGTGTCGGTCTACTGGCCCTCGCCGCGTGGGGCCTGGTGACGTTCCTCGCGGTGAGGCTCGCGATCATCAGCGCCGGCCGGGCGCAGCCTCGGCTGGACGCTCCGCTGCGCACGTAGGAGGGAGCACCCATGGCGCTCTACGCATTCGACGGCACATGGAACAACGCGAAGGACAACGACGAGACCTACTCGAACACAAACGTCGACCGGTTCTACGACGCCTACACGGCGACCAGCGGGACGCACGACGTGTACGAAAAAGGGATCGGCACACGATTCGAGCGCGTCCCGATCATTGACCGCGTCACGCGCGCCATCGGCGGGGCGTTTGGCGCCGGGGAGCTGAATCGTCTTCTGAATGCCTACCGCCGGCTCTGCGTCAACGTCATCGAACACAACGACACGGCCATTGATCTGATTGGCTTCAGCCGCGGCGCGGCTACGTGCCTCGATTTCTGCAACATGATCGAAGACTGGCAGATCAAGGATCCACGGAAGCTTGGCGCCGAGTGGCGCCTTGACTCCTATCTCACCGCGCCCAAAGTCGCCGACGCGCCTCCGTTCCGCTTCGTGGGTCTCTTCGACGTGGTCGGCGCGTTCGGGGTTGGTGCCATCGCCGGCGACCTGCCGGAGTTCAACCTCGGTCACAAGCTCCGGTTGCCCGCATCGCGTGTGCGCTACTGCTTTCACGCGATGGCGCTCGACGAAGTCCGTCCGTCGTTCAATGTGATCCGCGTGAATGGTGCACACGAGGTCTGGTTCCGTGGCGTCCACAGTGACGTCGGCGGCGGCGACCAGAACCGCGGCCTCAACGACATTTCGCTTCGCTGGATGTTGCGGAAGGCTATCGCTGCAGGGTTGCCGATCGCATCAAGCGTGCTCGACGGTCTCGAGCCGAACGCCGACACGGCGCCGAATCTCCACAACCTGCCGCCGATATGGCGACCCATGGCACACACCGATGTCCGCCACTACACGGTGAAGGTCGCTGGGGACTGCCGGCCGCTCTTCGACGATTGTCCGATTGAAGACGAGACGGCCGAAGGCTCTGCGCAGCCGGTCGCAACCTCCGGACTCGCGGCCGATGCTGCCGTGCCCTCGGGCACGTAGCCTTGGATCGCGCCGCCGCGGTCAAGTCTTCTTGAACGCGTTGGTACGCTCGCGCAGGAACGTCCGCAGCGAAGCCGCGACGTCGGGCGGCAGCATGGATACGGTGGCGTCGCGCATGATGCGTGGCGTCGCCTGATAAGACGCGACGAAGGCAGCGCATCGCTCGCACCCGGCGACGTGCGCCTCGAGGGCGGCGTTCACCTCGGCCGGGAGCACGTCGTCGAGAAAGTCCATCAGCAGGTCGACGCCGGATTGGCATGCGACAGGATTCATGGCTTTACTCCCACGAGTTCGCTGAGATAGCCGCGCAGCATGAGCCTGGCGCGATGGACGCGTTGCCGCACTGTGGACGACTCGATGCCGAGCGCCTGCGCGACCTGTGCGGTGGGGAGTTCTTCCAGATCGCGCAGCACAAAGGCCTCGCGATAGAGGTCGGGCAGCCGCGCGATGACGTCACGCGCCTTTTGGGCAAGTAGCTGGCGATCGAGCATCTCGTCGGCGCACGAGGCGACCTGCAGTTCGGCCGGCGTCGCGGCATGTCTGCCGTCGGCCTCGAACTGCGGCAGGTACATGTCCAGCGAGTCGGCAGGGCGTCGCGCTCTCGCGCGCCGGTGCATCAGCGCCGCGTTGGTCGCGATCCGGTAGAGCCACGTCCCGAACTGTGAGTCGCCGCGGAATGATGGCAGATGTCGGTACACCTGGAGGAAGGTGTCCTGCAAGACGTCGGGCGCTTCGGAATCGCTGGTGAGCCGGGACGCAAGGCGAAACACGCGTTCCTGATACCGCTGCACGATCGCTTCGAAGGCAGAGTCGTCCCCGGCCGCGGCGCGTGCGACCAGCGTCTCGTCCGGCTCGACGGCGGGGACGACCATGGTCATGGGGTCCGGTTCTGAATCGCTGCTTTCACTTTCGCGGCGAGCTCCGGCGTGATCTCGGTAATGCCGTGCGTATGCTCGGCATGCGCGATCACCATCTTCAAGAGCTCTTCCTCTGTCTGGGCCGTGGCCTCGAACGGGCAGTCTGGGACGACGGCGGCGCAGGCAATGTACTGATCAGTGTTGGCTTCTGGTGCAGGCATCGTGGCGCTCCTTGTCACTGCGTTGCTACCTTTGAGATGCCGGCACACGCACGTTGTGACAGAGCCTCACTGCGTTTCGCCATTGGCGATCGATTGTCACACTGGAACGCGCCCCGGCATCACATTAATGCCGTGTCACTTTACGTAGCAGAGCTGTGGCGGTACCCCGTGAAGTCGCTTGCCGGTGAGCGGTTGTCCAAAGCCATGTTGTCGCCGGCCGGGATCTCAGGCGATCGGATCGTCCGCGTCCGAGGGCCGGAAGGCGTACGCACGTCTCGACGGCACTATCGTCTGATCGGGCTGCATGGTTCGCTCGACGCGGACGGTCGCGCGCGCATCAACGGATACCCGTGGGACAGTGTCGAGGCGCTCTCGCTCGTCCGAAACGCGGCGGGTGCTGACGCATGGGTCGAGGCCTGGAGTGGACTCGATCGCTTCGACATCCTTCCGTTGCTCGTCATCACCGATGGCGCCATTGCGGCTTTTGGACGCGACGTCCGACGGCTTCGTCCCAATATCGTGATCGGCGGCGTCGAAGGAATGGCAGAACGCGACTGGCCTGGCGGCGAACTCCGCATCGGCGGCGCGATCATCGGGCTGCGCTCTTGGCGATCGCGATGTCACATGACGACAATCGATCCCGACACGCTGGAGGTGAAACCGAGCGTGCTCAAGGATATCGTCCAGCGCTTCGACAACCAGCTGGCGCTCAATGCCGATGTCGTGCGCGAGGGGATGATTCGCCCTGGCGATCCTGTTCAGTTCGTCACGTCGACCGGTTTGGCTAGCGCATGACGACGACGACGCGCGACGCTGTCGCCCGGCGGCCGCCGGTGCCGATCACGGTCGCGGTCACGTCGTAGTTGCCTTGCGGGATATCGCGAAACTCGGTCTCCAACACCCGCGGCGCATTGATGCCTTCGAGCTGGATCTGATGGCCGGTCGCGTACCCGGCCGATTCGGCTGCAATGGCGAGCGTCCGGTTTCGATCGTCGGGTTCGATGGTGGCGGTAATTCTGATGGATGCCGGTTGACGGACCATCACCGGCGTCACGCGGATCGTTACCGCCTGGCCTCCGGTGACCGGCGTTCCCGACGCCGACACGCACGCGCAGAGTAGGGCCACGACGAGCGCGGGTCTTCGCATCATCATCCGCTCCTTCAGGGATGTGCTGCTTATCGTCAGCCGAGTTCAACGCCTTTAGCGCGCTTCAGATCAGGGGCCGAGGCGCGAGACATTCCTGACGCACCGCCATACGTCGCGAGCCGTTACTCCCCGCGCAACAACTGACGCCGCGCGTTCGCGAGATCGCGGCGCCGCTGTCCGTCCGGCTCCGGTAACGACAAGTCCAGCCCGGCAAGGGCGTCGACGACGATGTCAGCGACGAGCGCCTGCGCGAACCATTTGTGATCGGCAGGGATGACGTACCACGGCGCCTGATCCTGACTCGTTGCCGCCAGCATATCGGCATACGCGTCGCGATACGACTTCCACAGCGCTCGTTCGGCGAGGTCGGCCGCCGAGAACTTCCAGTGCTTCTCAGGATCGTCGAGCCGTTCGAGCAGCCGCTGTCGCTGCTCGCGCCTGGAGATGTGCAGGTAAAACTTCCGAACGATCGTGCCGTTGCGCCACAAGTGGCGTTCAAAGGCGTTGATGTCCTCGAACCGTTCTTTCCAGATCCGAGGAGTGATTGCCGGACGCGGCAGCTTCTGCGCTTGGAGCACCGCGGGGTGGACGCGGACGACGAGCACTTCCTCGTAGTACGACCGGTTGAAGATGCCGATGCGGCCGCGGCCCGGAAGGACCTTGACCGCCCGCCACAGGTAATCATGGTCGAGTTCCTCCGCCGACGGTTGCTTGAACGCATGCACGTCGGTGCCCTGCGGGCTGACGCCCGACATGACGTGGCGGATCGCGGAGTCCTTTCCCGCCCCATCCATGCCCTGGAAGATCAAGAGCAGCGCGTATTGACCTTGCGCATACAACCGCTCCTGCAGCGTGTCGAGCCGCGTCACACCTTTCTGCAGATGCGCCCGCGCCTCGTCTTTCCCACTGAAGGGACCGGTGTCGGCTGGATCGTGGTGCTTCAGAGCGGCTCGATCGCCCGCCCGAACGCGGAATCGGTCGATGTGCATGTGCATCCCAGGCATTGTCGCTCAGCGCGCATCTTCTGTGTGTCAGCCAACACGTGTCTCACCTTCGGTGATGACGCTGCGAGATCGATCGATTGCTGGCCGCTGGCTTGCTGATGCAGCGCCGCGGCTCTCGATGCTGACCGCGACGCGGCCAGATGATCCGCAGGACGCGGATTTCTCACGGCATTTTGTGAACGTAGTCTCAGGAGGCTGACATGTCAGATCAAATCATCGTGGCGACCTTCACCAATACCAACGCTGCCTATGACGCGGCGAGCGCGCTGAAGGCGCTCAAGGACAAAGGCGTCACCGACTTCAAACCGAAAGCCGGCGTGATCGTCAAGAAAGACGACAAGGGAAACCTGTCGTTGCTCGAATCCAAGGAACGGCCCCTGTGGGGAACGGGGATCGGCACCGCATCGGGCGCGTTGATTGGGCTCATCGGTGGAGCACCAGGTGCGGCGATTGGCGCGGCGATCGGCGCGATGAGCGGACTCACGGCCGACTCGGTCACCGACGCGCTGGATTCAGACTTTGTCACGTCGGTCACCCAGGAAATGCGTCCCGGAACGACCGCCATCATCGTTGAAGCCGACGAGCGGAGCACGCGGCCGGTCGATGACGTCGTGAAACTCAGCGGAGGGCACGTTTACCGTCAGGCGGCATAGCGCATTGGGTACTAGGGACTGGTGGCTGGACTGGCCTACTAGTCCCGAGCCCCTAGTCCCCAGTCCCCGCCGGCATCAGGCCGGCGGCGGTACGCGTTGCAGGTGATCGAATAGCTCTGGCATCAGCACGCGGTGACCAACATGGAGGCCGAGGCGGCGATAGCTTTCCCACTGCGACTCGTCGAAGAACTGGTCGCTCGTGGTTTCCTGCGGAAACTCGGGATGCGCGCGATGATAGTGGCACACATCTTCGGGTTCGCTGCCCATCAACGTCGCCTTCACGTACACAAGCCACGACTTCTGGCCGTTTCGATATGTCACCACGGCAAGCGCCGCGTGCGCACGTGAGACGCGTGACCGATCCACTTCCAGGGTGAAACGAGTCGCCGGCGTTCCATCCGGCGACGGCACCTTCTCCTCCACCCAGCGTCCTCGCCGCAGCGCGTCGAGATCACCGAAGTACGGCAACACTGATTCGGGCAGCGTCGCTGGAGATGCCGCAGCGATTTCCGACGCGCTCATGAACTTCACTTCCGCATTGAAATCGAGACGCGCCTTGCGCACCAGATCAGACAGACCCTGGAACGTGTAGTCGGGATCCGCCTCCGCATCGACGATGACGATGACGGGAAGCTGCCGGCGGATCAGTTCATAGCCACCCATGTTCTCGAAATGGCCGCCGTCTGACAGATTCCAGAGCTCGCCCGCCGTGCCCCTGGTTCGCGCGAGCAGTTCGGCAGCCAGCGCGGCCTGCACCGGCAACGCCGCTTCGAATGCGATCCATGGCGACCACTGCTTCGCCCAGAACTTCCACGGCCGCTCGATCGACGGCGTCCCGGAGTCCCACCAGTAGCCAAGGCGGATGTTGAACATCCCGGCCAGAATCGCAATCGGCACGGAGGTGTTTGCGCCGGCCGCGGGCGAAAACGCGGCGCCCGACACGCTGACCCACCGGCCGAGCGACAGCGGATCAGGCGTGCGGCCGCCTTCAGCGGCGGTCCTGAACACTCGGTACGCATGCGGTAGGTTTGGGTAGGAGACGATCTCGCCCTTGTCGCCGTACGTCAGATGGTGGCGGATACCCAGACTGAGGCCGCAGGGGCCAACTGCGAGCCCGGTGCCCTTGCGATCCTGATTCTGCACTTTCATCCTCGTGTCCATCGTCTCGTTGACGGTGACGTTGAGGATGTGCAGTGGGCCGCCTCGTATCCACGGCTTGTCGACGTGTCCGTTCTCCGGCACCCGTTCACGCACCTCCGGCCATTTCCAATACTGTTCTCCGCCGCAGTCGTCGTCCTGAACGGTGTCCTTGACGGCGGTATTTCTGGCGAGCCGGTTTGGATTCGATGCGCCAAGGTACGTCCGCGTCAGACGCGACGAATAGAACGCATGGAGCGATGACAGGTTGGCGAACGTCCTGGTGCGCCCGAAAAGGAAGGTGAAGATCGCCAGGATCGCAAACACGGAAATGGCGAAGGGGGTCGCCGTGCGGGTGACGTCCGGGATCGGACAGGGTGGCACCGGCATGTCTGCGGGCACTACGACGAATCCGCTCTCCGAGGGCGTGACCTCAATGCGATCGGCGCCAAAAATTTTCAGTGGCGAGCGGGTGGCCAGTCCCGCCGGCGCATCCTGCACCGGTCCGAAGTCCCACGCGATGGCATGGGATGCCACGTCGATGGCGACCAGCCATAGGGAGACCAGCACGACGGCCGCGATCCACGACACGATCGAGACCGGGACGGAAGGAGATTTCTGGCCGCGTGTCGGCGCGAGCAGTACGAGTGCTGGTCTTGCGAAGGCGCCCAACCCCGCGAAGACGGCGGCGAGCGACGCACCCCACCGGACGAGCTGACCGGTGTTGGCGAGCGTGTAGACGGTACCGCCCACCGTATCGATCAGCGTCCACGCGATGACCGCGCCGCACGCAAGAAGACCGGTCTTCAGGATGCTCGTCAGCCTGCTTCGGAGAAAATTTCCTATCTCGATGGCCGAGATCGCGTCTCCGCTGCGAATACGCCGCTCGGCCAGCGTTCGATACATCAGCGTCAACAACGCGTTGAGCGTCACCAGCGCGCAGAGCCAGAAGCGCGTCGGATGGCCGGGAACCGGACTGAGTACCGCGGCGCCGATATCCGGCAGCGACGCGTCCAACCAACCGGGCGCTGCCGGTTGATAACGCAGCATGCCCGCGGCGCCGATGGCAACGGCCAGAACCGTGCCGATCACGGGCGAGGCGCCGATCGTGCCGTCGGATTCCTTGCGGACGATCAGCCAGTATGCCCAGCCTGCAGGCACCGTCAGGAAGAACAGTGGTGCGAACGCGACGATCCATGGACTCCACAGGAGGAATGTGTTCGCCCCTGGAAGGGTGCACGTCACGAGCGCACTCACGAGATGTTTTGTGCCGGTGGCGAGCAGCAGGCTGTCGAGCGGCGCGCGGAGGAGCTGCAGACCCAGAAAGACGGCCAGCACTGTGGTGATCATCACCGTCTGCACCGCCACCCAATTCCGCAGCAGGATGGCGCCCAGGATGATCAGATCTCCGGAGCCTCGCGGAGCGAGATAGCGGCCGTTGTCGCGCAGCCATCGAAACGCGCGTGCGGCCCAGCCGTGGCGCTCCGGTGCGATCTTCTCCGGGTCGCGCGCACGAATCACCTGCTGGACATCGTCGACGCCGGTGATCCAGTTGCGCGTGAACAGGCGCCCGAGAAATGAGCCGAAGTAGCCGCCGCCCGAGACGGTCGAGACGAAGTCGATCTTGCCCAGGAGCCGCGCTTCGGCGATCGCCTGAAAGACGCCCAGACAGAACGTCGCGCTGCGGACCCCGCCGCCCGACAGCCCGAAGCCAATGGCATCCGGTGGCAGCGAACCATCAGACCCGTTCTTGAACTGATGGCTCGAGACCTTCTGTCTTCGCTCGGAGAGGAGCGCCGCCTCAGCGGTCTCCAGCGCGGCCGGATACGCGGTGCGATCGCGTTCAGACATGTCTCTTACTGTGTCGGAATGAGCAGGATTGGACCTTAGTGGGGCGTGGAGCTTAGTAAGGGTCGACCTTAAGGTCGGCCCCTACCGAAGGAGATAGCGTGAAGCT
>DASTZI010000086.1:0-13854 GCA_035764385.1 Vicinamibacterales bacterium | reverse complement strand
TACGCCGTCGCCTATTTTCCAATCGCAGGAACCATGTGGCTGCTTGGGGCGCTTGGGTGGCTGCCCCGCGTGAAACCGTCAACGCAGGGCGAGGGTCATGAGCGCCGTTATTTCTATGGCTCGGTGTGGGCCGTTGCGGTGGCGCAGCCAGTCCTCTGGATCCTGTGGAAACTTTTGCCCGAGACCCCAATTGCGGATGCCGCGAAGCTGGTTGTCTTCGTGGCGATCCTGGGTGCCGTCGGTTACATGTCGCGACTTGGTCTCCTGCCTCGTACGCGCCCCATCGTTCCCGGCGAACTCGCCATCTCCGATTAAGGCGCTTTGAGCGAAGGCTACGAAGGCTGGGACGACTACGCGCCCTTCTATGACTGGGAGAATGCACGGACACTTGGCCGCCGCGACATCCCATTCTGGCGAACGCTTGCGCTCCAATCCGAAGGCCCCGTGTTGGAACTGGGATGCGGTACTGGCCGCATCTCCATTCCACTCGCGCGGGCAGGCGTGTCTATCGTGGGTGTCGATCGGTCCGAGGCGATGCTCTCGCGTGCCCGCAAGCGCATCCGGCGCGGACGTTTGCCCTCCCGTGTCCAACTGATTCGCGGCGACATCCGGGCGCTGCCTTTCCCATCGTCAACGTTTCCGCTGGTGATGGCGCCATACGGCGTGCTGCAATCGCTGCTGCGCGAACGCGATCTCGCCGCCACGCTCGATGCCGTCGGACGCGTTCTGAAGCCGCGGGCGACGTTCGGAATCGAGCTTGTTGCCGACCTCCCGTCGTGGAACGAATACAGAAAGCGCGTGAGCCTGTCCGGATGGCGTGGCGGCCGGCGAGGGTCACATCTGACGCTGGTTGAAACCGTTCGGCAGGATCGCGCCCGCCGTATGACCATCTTCGATCAGCAGTTCATCGAACGCCGGGGAGCACAGCGGCGCACGCATACGTTCTCGTTGACCTTCCGGACGCTGTCGGTGCCGCAAATGACCCGGCGCCTCGAGAAGGCGGGTTTTGAGATCTCGGCGCTACTGGGGGATTATCGCGGCGGGCCGTGGGATCCGCGTGCCGACGTCTGGATGATCCTTGCGCGCCGGTGCTAAAATCAGCGGTCGTTTTTCCCTTGTGTTTTCAGGAGTTTCCGCATGTCTGGCCATTCCAAGTGGCACACAATCAAGCATAAGAAGGGTGCCGCAGACGCCAAGCGCGGCAAGATTTTCACCCGCATCATCAAGGAACTGACCGTGGCCGCCAGGAATGGCGGCGGTGACGTTGAAACCAACCCGCGGCTCCGCACGATCGTTGCCGAAGCGAAGGCCAACAACATGCCTCGCGAAAACATCGATCGCGCTATTCGCCGAGGTACCGGCGAAGAGCCCGGCGTCTCCTACGAGGACGTCACCTACGAAGGCTATGGGCCTGGCGGCGTCGCCTTGATGATCGAGACGCTCACCGACAACAAGAATCGGACGGTCGGTGAAATCCGCCACCTGCTGGCCAAGCATGCCGGCAACCTCGCCGCTGAAAACAGCGTGGCGTGGATGTTCCATCGGAAGGGGCAAATCGTCATCGAAAAGGGGAAGATCGACGAGGAGAGGCTGCTCGACGCCGCGCTCGATGCGGGCGCCGACGACGTCAACGATGACGAAAGTGGCTGGGAAGTCGTCTGCACCCCGGAGAACTTCGAAAAAGTGCGTGACGCGGTGAAGAAACTCGGCGTCGAGCCGGCCAGCGCCGAAGTGGCGATGATTCCCCAGAATTACGTCAAACTGACGGGGAAAGAAGCGCAGCAGATGTTGAAGCTGATGGAAGTCATCGAGGAGCACGACGACGTTCAGCACGTCTGGGCGAACTTCGACATCGAGGAGAAGGAGATCGAGGCCTCCCTGGCGTGAGAATTTTCGGCATCGATCCCGGCTCCGAGCGCACCGGCTATGGTTGCGTGGAGTCGGATGGACGCCGGCACATGCTCCTCGCCTGTGGCGCGGTCGCGGCGCCGCCCGGCGACACATTTCCCAATCGTCTCGCGCGGATCCATTCCGAGCTTTCGGCCCTGCTGGCGGCTTACCGTCCCGACTGTGTCGCTATTGAAAATCTCTTTCATGCGGCGAACGTCCGCAGCGCGCTCAAGCTCGGCCACGCGCGAGGCGTCGCGATGCTCGCCGCAGTCGAAGCCGGCTGCGACGTCGTCGAGTACACGCCGGCTGAGATCAAGCGTGCCGTTGTCGGCTACGGCCGCGCGGAGAAACAGCAGGTCGGCCAGATGGTGAAACTGCTGCTCGGTCTCAAGGCTGCGCCGAGCCCGCACGATGCGGCGGATGCGTTAGCGGTGGCGATCTGCCATCTGCATTCGATGGCACCATCAGGGACTCGGGACTTGGGACTCGGGACTCGAGGCCCTAGGCCCCAGTCCCCAGGCCCTGGAAAATTTCCACGCTCCTGGCGCCAATACCGTCCACCTGCCCAGGGATGATCGCATTCCTCCGAGGCCGCGTCCTCGACAAGCATCCCAACCGAATCGTGATCGATGTGAACGGTATCGGCTACGAGTTATACGTGCCGCTCTCGACCTACTACCACGTTGGCGAGGCCGGAATGGAGATCGCCCTCCATGTCCACACGCACGTACGTGAAGATGCAATACAGCTGTACGGATTCCTGACGACGCTCGAGCAGCAGCTGTTCGAGCGACTCATTGCGATCAGCGGCATCGGTCCGAAGCTCGCGATTGCGGTGCTGTCCGGTATCGACACCGACGAACTCGTCTCGTCGATTCAGCGCGCCGACGTCGCGCGGCTGACACGAATTCCGGGCATCGGCAAAAAAACCGCCGAGCGCATCGTTCTTGAACTAAAGGATCGCCTTGCCGACGTCGTGCCGTCCGCCACGACGGGTGACGCCGGACGCGCGCAGATCGATCACGTACGCGACGACCTCGTCTCCGCGCTCCAGAACCTGGGCTATCATCGGCCGCTGGCTGAGAAAGCAGTGGATGCGGTGCGGGCGCGCGATGGCAGCGCTGCGTTCGAGGATGCGTTGAAGGGCGCCCTCCGGGAATTGATGCGATGAACGACCCCTTGAGCGTTTCAGGGTCACGCGCCGCGGTATCGAGCGGCGACCGTCTGATCACCGCTGGTCGCGTCGAAGACGACGCGCAGTACGAAGCGGGGCTACGGCCGCGATCGCTCGACGAGTACATCGGACAGGATCGCGTCCGCGACAATCTTCACGTGTCCATTGCGGCGGCCCGCGGCCGCAAGGAAGCGCTCGACCACGTGCTGCTGTACGGTCCGCCCGGGCTCGGGAAGACGACACTGGCCTACGTCATCGGGAATGAACTTGGTGTGCCGGTGCGGGCGACGGCCGGCCCGGTGATCGAAAAACCAGGCGACCTCGCGGCGATGCTCACCAATCTTCAAGAGCATGAGGTGCTGTTCATCGACGAGATTCATCGGCTGGCGCCGGCGATTGAGGAAATCCTCTACCCCGCCATGGAGGACTACGAGCTGGATATCGTGATCGGGCAGGGACCGAGTGCCCGCTCGGTCAAGGTACCGGTGCAGAGGTTCACGCTCATTGGCGCAACGACCCGCGCCGGGTTGCTGACGTCTCCCCTGCGTGCGCGGTTCGGGATCGTGCACCGCCTCGACTTTTACACCGACGGCGATATCGAAGAAATCGTGCGGCGTTCGGCCCGGATTCTGGGCGTTCCGATCGACGGCGAGGCCACGTCGGAGATTGCGCGGCGCTCACGCGGCACCCCGCGCATAGCGAATCGGTTGCTGCGGCGTGTGCGCGATTACGCGCAGGTCCGCGCCGACGGCACAATCACCAGTGAGGTCGCGCGAGCCGCCTTGAAGCTGCTCGAGGTGGACGACCACGGCTTCGATGAAGTCGATCGCAAGCTGCTGCGAACGATCATCGACAAGTTCAGCGGCGGGCCGGTCGGTGTCAACAGCATCGCGGCCGCCATCAACGAGGAAAAAGATGCCATCGAGGATATCTACGAGCCGTTTCTGATACAGGCCGGCTTTCTCGATCGCACGCCGCGCGGCCGTGTCGCCACGGCGCGCGCCTACGAATATTTCGGGCTGACGGCGCCCGGGAGGGACTCCCGATTGTGGTAACCGACGCTTTCGCGCAGGCGCCGCGCCGCGCGCGCATTGCCAGCCTCGCGACGTATGTGCCGCCGAAGCTGCTGACCAACGCCGATCTCGAACGCCTGGTCGATACGACGGACGAGTGGATCCTGCAGCGAACCGGCATACGCGAGCGGCACATCGTGGATCCGGGCGTGGCAACGTCGGACCTCGCGGCCGAGGCGGCGCGAGAGGCGATTCGCCGCGCCCGTCTCGACCCGACCGACATCGACTTCATCGTCGTCGGCACCACCACGCCGGACATGATGTTCCCGAGCACGGCGTGTCTCGTCCAACACAAGATCGGGGCGACGCATGCGTGGGGATTTGATCTCGGCGCCGCCTGTTCGGGGTTTACCTACGCGCTCACGACTGCGGCGCAGATGGTGATGGCGGGAGGCAGCAAACACGCGCTGGTGATCGGGGCGGACGTGATGTCGAGCATCATCGACTACACCGATCGAACCACCTGCGTGCTGTTTGGCGATGGCGCGGGAGCGGTTGTCGTCGAAGCGTCAGACGATGCCCGGATCGGCATCCTCGATTTCGAAAACTACGTTGATGGCAGCGGAGGCGATGCGCTCTGCATGCCCGCTGGCGGCAGCCTTCGGCCGGCGTCGCTCGAAACCGTCGATCAGCGACTTCACTACGTGAAGCAGGATGGGGCCACGGTCTTCAAATTCGCGGTGCGAAACACCGAAGAGGCGGCACGGGCAATTCTCGACCGCAATGGGGTCAAGCCCTGCGAAATCGACCTGTTCGTGTCCCATCAGGCCAACCGTCGCATCATTCTGTCCGCCACGGAGAAGCTCGGCATTCCGCAGGAGAAAGTCGTCATCAACATCGAGCGCTTCGGCAACACAACAGGCGGCACGATCCCGCTCGCTTTGAATGATGCAGTTGAGCAGAAGCGCCTAAAGGAAGGGGATTTGCTTCTCGTGGCCTCCGTAGGCGCCGGCTTCACGGTCGGTGCCGTTCTGATGCGATGGGGGCTGAAGCAGTAGGACAGAACGTTCGGCTGCGACCGCTGACTCAGGGTCAGCAGGCCAGACTTGTTGCTCTACGGCGCCTTGCCGAGTTGCTGGATTCGGCGTTTGTGGTGCCCGGCACCACGTACCGCATCGGGCTGGACCCAATCGTCGGGCTCGTGCCGTGGATTGGTGATCTGGTCTCTCCGCTCTTCACAGTCGTGCTCCTGTGGCAGGCACGCGATGTGCGCGTTCCGAAGGTCGTATTGGGTCGCATGATGTTCAATGCAGCGGTCGACGCCATTGTCGGCGCCGTTCCGTTTGTCGGCGATCTCTTCGACTTCGGCTGGAAGGCGAACCAGTGGAATATGGCTCTGCTCGAACGGCATGCCTACGAGGAACATCCTGCCAGCCTCGGTGACTGGGCATTTGTGCTTACGATGATCGCCATCGTGATCCTGCTTGCTGCGGTCCCGTTCTTTATTGCCGGTTGGCTGATCTCCTGGGCGGCCGGCTCCGTCGCGCGCTGACATGCCCGCGCGCAAACCGGTTGCAGCTCGCAAGGCTGCGGGACGACGCACACGCGCTCGACCTGCCGAGCCGTCACCGCCTTCGCGCGTGTTCCTCCTCTCACCCGCCAATTGCGGCGGTATCCGCGCGCGGATGATGTTGTCGCCGAACGCAGGTTTCGACCTTGCGCGGCAACTGCAGAGTGCGGCCGGCGCGCCGCTCGGCGAAGTCTTCAGCTTTGTCAGCGGCCTGTACTTCCGCGGGAAGCTCGCATACGCACGTCGATTCGCACGTCCGCCGGATCCAACCGATTCGGTGGTCGCGGGAGGTGTGCTGGTCATCACGACGAACACAGGACTGAGGGAGGTCGATACGCCGGTTACCGTCGAATCGTTCCGTGCATTCGCGCTTGGCGACATCGATCTCAGGAACGAGTCCTATCGAAGACCGCTCGAACAATCCGCCCGGACGCTGCGGGAGGCCATCGGTCCGGATTGCGAAGTGGTACTCCTCGGCAGCGTCGCATCGGGCAAGTATGTCGATTTGCTGTTACCGATCTTCGGCGATCGGCTGATGTTTCCGGTGCATTTTGTCGGACGCGGCGACATGAGCCGCGGCGGCCTGATGCTGCGTTGTGTCATGGCGGGCTTCGAATTGCCCTATGTCCCGCTTGCCGGCGCGATTCGCCACGGCGAGCGGCCTCCGAAACTGGAACCGTTGCGCTCTCGAGCAGCGGCAGCACCCACCAAGAGCGCGAAGTAGCAATCGTTAGACGACATCCATGGCGAAGACGAAGGCTGCGTCGCGCGTCACGATTCCCACGGCGGGGGACGCGAAGCTCGTCGTCGACACGCATGAAGTCCGTCTGACGAATCTCGACAAACCGTTCTGGCCCGAGCGAGGCATCAGCAAGGGAATGCTGATTCAGTACTACGCCGACGTTGCGCCTGTGCTGCTGCCGCACCTTCGCGACCGCGCCATGGTGATGAAACGGTACCCGCACGGCGCTGCGAGCGAGCCGTTCTTCATGAAGCGGGCGCCGGTTCCACGCCCCGAGTGGATCCGCATCTGCTCGATCGAGCACGGCTCGGGCAACGTCATCGACTTCCCCGTCATCGACGACATGCCATCGCTGCTCTGGGTCATCAATCTCGGCTGCATCGATCTGAATCAGTGGTACGCCCGCTGCGACGACATCGATCGTCCGGACTACGTTCACTTCGACCTCGACCCGGGGCCGGGTGCAACCTTCGACCATGTTCGTGAAGCCGCCTTGATCGTTCGCGACGCGCTCGAGGGATTGAAGATGAAGCCGCTCGTCAAGACGAGCGGATCGCGAGGAATGCATGTCTACGTACCGATCGTCCGCGGGCCGCTGCAGAAGGTCGTGTGGACGTTTGCAAAGGCGCTGGCGGTAACGTTGGCGTCCCGGAACCCTGCGCTCATGACCGCCGAGTACCGCAAGGAGAAACGTCCCAAAGGGCGCGTTCTCGTGGATTACAACCAGAACCGGTGGGGCAGCACGCTGGCGAGCATCTATTCGGTTCGTCCGACGCCACTGGCAACGGTTTCGACACCGCTTCAATGGGCCGAGGTGGCGCGCGGCGCGCGGATAGAAGATTTTCGTCTCGACAACGTGCGCGATCGCATTGGCCGGGTCGGCGATCTGTGGAAGCCGCTCCTCGCGTCGGGCGGGCGGACGGATCTGAGCAAGTTCCTCTAGGCCGGCGCGGTTAGTCGCCGAGCAATTCGCCGATCGGCTTCAAGTCTTCGATTCGATCGCAGAACGCTTTCACAACGACCAGCATCGGCACCGCAAGCAGGGTCCCCCAAATTCCCCACACGAAGCTCCAGAAGATCAGGCCGATGAACATGGCGATTTCGTTCGTGCGCGCTGCGCGGCTGGTGAGCCACGGTGTGAGCAGCCATCCCTCCAGGCTCGTGATCACGACCGACACGCCGGCGACCGAGAGTGCCATCGCGATGGTGCCGAACTGGAGAAATCCGGCGACCGCGGTGGCGGCGGCCACGATCACGGGACCAAAGTACGGAATGCTGTTGAACACGCCGGCTGCGATGCCCCAGACCGCGGCGTCATTGACGCCCATCCAGCGGAATGCCAGCCACGTGGCGACACCGACCACCGTGCTGGTGGCAACACGCAGCAGCAGAAAGCGTTCGATCTGCGCGTCGATTTCGTTCAGGATCTGGACCGTGATCTTCTTGCGCTCGAGCGATGGGCCGGCGAGTTTCACGAGCTTCCGCTTGACGAGGTCCCCTGAGGCCAGCAGGAACAAGACGAAAAAGATCACAAGCGTTGCCTGCCCGGCAAATGCGAAGGCGCTAGCCGATCCCCACATCAGATACCCGCGCACGTCGATCGCGGGCTCCTCTATCTGCACACGCTGAACGCCGGCGCCAACCGGATTACGCGCGGCGGTTTCGTCAGCAGCCCGTTGCAGCTCGTTGGCGGCCTGCTGGACCTTGTTGATCGTTCCAGAATTTGTGTTGTTGCGGTGCAATGCCACACGCAGCTTCGCCGCTGCGTCCGGCACCGTCGCGACCATCGCTGCGGCGTCATCTGAAAGTGCGTACCCGGTGTACGCGAGGCCGCCGGTAAACACGAGCACAACGAGAGCGGCTGCAACCACGCGGGGTAGCCGCACCCGCATCAACGCGACGACCGCGGGTTCCAGCGCGTAGCTGATGAGCACGCTGAGGACGACGGGGATGAACACCTCGCGTGCCCAGTGCAAGAGCGCGATCGCGGCTGCGGACGCGATGACGACGAGAGCGACACTCCGCAACTTGACGTCGATCGGCGCCGTCGTTTCCGGCTCCGGCTCACGCGCGCGTCGAATCAGGTCGTGTGCTCGATCTGCCATTCAGTATCGTGCGGTGCCACGGCGAGACCGCCCCGCGCCTGCAACGCTTTGTTGATAGCCACCGCGGCTTTCGCACCCTCCGCGGCAGCGACAATCGCAAACTGCACGTCGCGCGACGCGTCGCCGACGACATAGAGGCCCGGGAGGTGAGTCTCGCCCAGGTTGCCCGTCTTGACGACCCCGCCACGATTCATCTGGCACCCGAGGCGTGCGGCGAGGTCGCACCGCTGACTCTGACGCTCTGAGAAAAAGACGGCGCCGCAGCGTATCGAACCGCCATCCGCGAACACGATGGCCCGCACCAGAGGACCGTCATGCTCCACGCGAACAATCCTCGACATGTGCACATCGATTCCCTGATCATCGAGCTGCTGCCGATCGCGGGGACGAATGGCCCGCGTGCCATTGGTGCAGAGGACGACGCGTGGCGTCCACGTTTTCAGCGATAGCGCGAGCCCCGCGCCGGACGTCCCGCGTCCGATGACCGCGACGACTTGATCGCGGTGCTCCCATCCGTCGCAGTACGGACAGTGGTGAACGGTGACGCCGTAGCACTCCTCGAGCCCGGGAATCTCAGGCAGGTGATCGCGGACGCCGGTGGCAATGAGCGCCATGCGCGCGCGCACTGTTTGATGATTGTCGAGCGTCGCTTCAAAGAAATCGCCGGCCCGCACCAGCTCCGTGACCGTTACGTTGCGTGGTTCGACTCCGTACGGGCGCAGCTCCTCCCGTCCGAGGCGAAGCAGTTCCAGCGGTGGGATACAGTCGCGGCTGAGAAACCCATGCAATGCGGAAGAACGCCCGTTCCGCGGTTGTCCGGCATCACAGAGCAGCACACGACGACGGCAGCGTGCGAGGACGAGAGCGGCGCTGAGGCCAGCTGGACCTCCACCGATAATGACGACGTCGAACACGCCCCGGCTGAACTGCAAGCGACTGGCCACTATGAGTCGGGCAGTCGGTGAAAGCGGCAATGCACGTTTCGGATTTTGATTTCGAACTGCCCGAGTCACTGATTGCGCAGCATCCGCCGCTGGAACGTGGCGAATCGCGCCTGCTGGTCCTTCACCGCAACGGCACGATCGAACATCTGATGTTCGCCGACCTCGACCGGTATTTCGTCCCGGGCGATCTCCTCGTTCTCAACAATACGCGTGTATTTCCCGCCCGACTTCTGGGTCGTCGGATTCCCAGTGGCGGTGTCGTCGAATGCCTGTTGTTGAACCCTGAACCCTTCGATCCCCGATCCCCGATCCCTGATCCCTACAGCGAAGTCTGGGCATGCCTGGTTCACCCCGGTCAGAAGTTGAAACCCGGGGTGCACGTCGTCTTCGAACGGGGCGGCGTGACGATCGACGGCGAAGTGCTATCGATGCATTTCCAGGGACGGCGGACGGTCCGCCTCAGCACTGCTCATTCCGGCGGGCTGACCGACGCGATCGATCGCGTCGGCCACATCCCGTTGCCTCCCTATATCAAGCGTCACGACGAAGAGTCGGACAGGGATCGGTATCAAACGGTCTATGCGCGCGATCGCGGATCAGTCGCCGCACCGACAGCCGGCCTGCACTTCACCGATGCGCACCTTGCGGCGCTCGTGGCGCGCGGCATCGAGACCGCGCAGATCACGCTGCATGTCGGCTACGGCACCTTCAAGCCGGTCAAGGTCGAACATGTCGAGGAACATGTCGTCGAGGCAGAGCGCTATATCGTCAGCTCCGAAGCGGCTGCCGCGCTCACGCGCTCCAGGCGCGAACGCCGGCGGACCATCGCCGTCGGCACGACGACGGTCCGCACGCTCGAATCCCTCACCGTGACACCCGACGGAACGATGGCGGCTGGCAGCGGGGAAACAAATCTCTTCATTCACCCGGGCCACCAGTTCCAGTTGGTCGACGCGATGATCACGAACTTCCACCTGCCACGGTCGTCGCTCCTGATGCTCGTCTCCGCTCTCGCAGGGCGGGAGCGGATCCTGTCCGCCTATCGTGAAGCGGTGGACAAGGGGTACCGCTTTTACAGCTACGGCGACGCAATGTTGATACTCTGAGCGCGCCTATGCCCTTCCCCTACAAGGAATTTGACCTCTCCGGTGTGCGCACCTACCCGCTGAACGCGCGAAAGAGCAAGGCGAATGTCGACGACTTCGCTCACCCCGTCGAGCGCGGCGCATCGTTCAAGGTCTGGTTCGATTCGCTTCCGACGATGCTCGGCGCCGCTGATGTCAGGCGCGCTGCAGCCGCGATTGTGACCGCGAAGAAACGTAATGGCGGCGTCGTGTGGGGAATCGGTGCCCACGTCATCAAGACAGGTCTGTCACCCGTGCTGATCGACCTGATGGAGCGTGGTTACGTCTCTGCGCTCGCGATGAACGGTGCAGGCATCATCCATGATTTCGAAGTGGCGCTCGCCGGGGCCACATCAGAAGATGTCGATGAAGCGCTCGGACCTGGCCGATTCGGGATGGCGGAGGAAACAGGGACGCTGCTGAACGAGGCCATTCGCGCGGCGCGTACCGGAAACCAAGGGCTCGGCCAAGGCGTCGCAAGCTTTCTCGCGAATCGTCGACCTGAATACGGATCGAAAAGCCTCGCGGTCGCAGCTCACCACCTTGGCATTCCCTTAACCGTTCACGTCGCGGTCGGGACCGACATCATTCATATGCACCCAGCGGCGTCGGGTGCGGACATCGGCGAGACGAGCCTGCGCGACTTTCGATACTTCACCGCGTGCGTGGCAGGGCTGACCGGCGGCGTGTATCTCAACTGCGGTTCGGCCGTGATCCTGCCCGAGGTATTTCTGAAGGCCGTCGCCCTCGCACGCAATCAGGGCGTGTCGCTCGAAGGGCTCACGACAGTCAACATCGATTTCCTGCGCATGTACCGCGCCCAGACCAACGTGGTGACACGGCCTGTCGTGGGCATTGGAACGGGAATCTCGCTAGTCGGCCACCACGAGATTCTGATCCCATTGATTGCCGCCGCGGTGATTGAATCGGAGTAATGGCGGGGTATGCCGGAGGGCAGACTCGAACTGCCGACCCCGCGCTTATGAGACGCGTGCTCTAACCGGCTGAGCTACTCCGGCACGAATTTTCGATTTTACTATGCTGTGGCCGAGCCTATGTGACGTCACGTCTCCATCAGCGTGTTCGCAAAACCATTGAGCGCCATGCGTTATGTCCGCCCGGCAGTCGTGTGCTCGTCGCTATTTCGGGCGGATCCGACTCGGTCGCCCTCCTGTTCCTGCTGCGTGAACTCGCCGAAAACGGAAAGTTCACGGTCGCCGGGCTCGCCCACCTCAATCACGGGCTGCGCCCCACCGCCGAGCGCGACCAACGGTTTTGCCAGGAACTCGCGGACCGGTTGCACCTTCGGATCGTGGTGAAAACCGAGGACGTCAAAGGGTTTGCGAGGGTACGAAATCTGTCAGTCGAAGACGCAGCCCGCAGGATCCGATACGACTTTCTGGAGCAGGCCGCCGATGCCGTCGGGGCCGATCGCATCGCGGTCGGCCATACGCAGGACGATCAGGCGGAAACCTTTCTCCTCAAGTTGATTCGAGGCGCAGGGCTCACAGGGCTCGCGGGGATTCGTCCCCGGCGGGGGCGTGTCATCCGGCCGCTGCTCGATGCCGCGCGAGGTGACCTGCGCACGTATTTGTCCGTCGTCGGGGAGCACTGGATCGAGGACGAATCGAACGAGGATCTCGCGAATCCGCGGAACCGGATTCGCCACCGGGTCCTGCCGGAGCTCGATTGCGCCGCTGGCGCTTCGACGCGCCCAACAATCGCCCGCGCTGCCGGGCTCGTCCGGGAGGACACCGAATGGCTCGATGAGCTGGCGGAGCGTCGATATACCCAACTGGCGGTGACCTTGGAGGATGGCGTGGCGATTGAAGCGTCTCTATTGGCAGCGGAACCCGCGCCTGTCCGGAGGCGAGTTTTGTTGAAGGCCCTGAGGGTTGCGGCTAGTGAACGGGAGGTCGGGCTCGACCACGTCGAAGCCGCCGCAGCGGCGCTGGCCGGCTCTGCCGGCGGGGCCGATTTTCCGGGTGGACGCGTGGAACTTCGGCGCGGAAAACTGGTCTTAATACAGCAGAAGCCTGCGCCGAAGTGATACTCTTGATAACTCGCTCTGCGGGAGGAGTTTTTTGAATTCGACCCTGAAAAGCCTCGCATTCTGGATAGTTCTGGTCCTGGTCGGGATCCTGGTCTGGAACATTTCCACCCGCTTCCAGCCGAGCCAGAAGGCCGAGAAATTCAGCGAATTCATGTCGAAGGTCGACTCTGGTCAGATCTCCAGCGTCACCATCGTCGGCAACGAAATTACCTACATTTCCAAGACCGGGGATAGCTTCCGGACCTACGCACCTGCACAGTACGAAGGCCTTGCGAACAAGCTGATCGACCGGAACGTCGTCGTGTCAGCACGGGAGGCGACGACCAGTCCCTGGGCGGCCTTGCTGTATTCGTGGGCGCCTATTCTCCTGATGATTGGCTTCTGGATCTTCTTCATGCGCCAGATGCAGAGCGGCGGCAACAAGGCGCTGTCGTTCGGGAAGAGTAAGGCGAAGCTGTCGTCGAGCGCGCAGAAGAAGGTGACCTTCAAGGACGTCGCAGGCGTGGATGAGGCCAAGGACGAACTCCAGGAGATTATCGAGTTCCTCCGCGAGCCACAGAAATTCCAGAAACTCGGCGGCCGCATTCCGAAAGGCGTGCTGCTGATGGGGCCGCCCGGAACAGGCAAGACGCTGCTCGCTCGGGCCGTCGCGGGGGAAGCGAACGTTCCATTCTTCTCTATCAGCGGGTCCGATTTTGTCGAGATGTTTGTCGGCGTCGGTGCCTCACGGGTCCGTGACCTGTTCGAACAGGGCAAGAAGAACGCCCCCTGTATCGTCTTCATCGACGAAATTGACGCGGTCGGCCGCCACCGTGGCGCCGGCCTTGGCGGCGGCCATGATGAGCGCGAGCAGACCTTGAACCAGCTGCTCGTCGAAATGGATGGCTTCGAGTCGAATGAAGGCGTCATCCTGGTTGCGGCAACCAACCGACCCGACGTGCTCGACCCGGCGCTGCTGCGTCCCGGCCGCTTCGATCGCCGCATTGTCGTCAACCGCCCGGACGTCAAGGGCCGCGAGGGCATCCTCGCCGTCCACACCAAGAAGATCCCTCTGTCGGACGACGTGAATATCCACGTGCTGGCGCGCGGGACGTCGGGCTTCTCGGGCGCGGACCTGGCCAACCTGGTCAACGAAGCGGCCCTGAACGCGGCCCGCTACAACCAGAAGGTCGTGCGGATGCTCGACTTCGAGTTCGCCAAGGACAAGGTCCTGATGGGCTCGGAGCGCCGCTCGATGAT